>JBJMTO010000034.1:0-16369 GCA_045811665.1 Bradyrhizobium sp. | reverse complement strand
CGACCACATTGCAGGGCAAAACAGTGATCTTTACGCCCGCCGTTGGTTCGGCTGTGACGCTGACGTTCAGCAACGTTGCAGGCGCTGGAAACGTAAATTCGCTCGACGCACTCAATGCTGCGATCTCGGGTGCTGGTATTGGTGTTACCGCGTCCATCAGCTCCGGCGGCTTCCTGACGTTTACTTCCTCCAATGACAACGCCAGCCAGGCAATCACGGTTGCTGGTGGCGCGGCTGCCAACACCGTTCAAATTACCGGTACGACGGTAGCCGCTGCTCCGGTCACTGCGGTCGCTGACGCGGCCTCTCAGGCCATTCGTGCCAACCTGGTCAGCCAGTACAACGGCATCCTGTCGCAGATCACCAACACCGCCCAGGACGCGTCGTTCAATGGCATCAACCTGCTGAACGGCGACACCCTCAAGCTGACCTTCAACGAAACCGGCAAGTCCACGCTCAGCATCACCGGTGTCACCTACGGCGCCGCTGGCCTTGGTCTGACCGCGCTTGTGTCTGGAACGGACTTCCTGGACAGCAGCTCTGCCAACAAGGCGCTGACGGCACTTAGCTCTGCCAGCACCTCGCTGCGCACCGAAGCCTCGGCCCTGGGTTCGAACCTCTCGATCGTGCAGATTCGTCAGGACTTCTCCAAGAACCTGATCAACGTTCTGCAGACCGGCGCATCCAACCTGACGCTGGCCGACACCAACGAGGAAGCGGCGAACAGCCAGGCTCTCTCGACCCGCCAGTCGATCGCGGTCTCCGCGCTGGCGCTGGCCAACCAGTCGCAGCAGAGCGTGCTCCAGCTTCTGCGCTGATACGAACGTAAACACATGACCAAACGGCGGGGGAAACCCCGCCGTTTTTCGTTGAGCTGACACTGTGGAAGGCCCCTCAAGCTCTCTCCCTGCGCCGGTTAGGAAGCTGTTAAGCACACGCCTTAAATCGGCATTAACCCTAATTTAAAGGAAACTCAGTAGAACTACGGGGGTAAAACTAGGAAGGTTTCACCCATGTCCGGTATTGTTCTTTCCGCGTCAGTTCGCCAGAACCTGCTCTCCCTTCAGTCCACGGCAGATTTGCTGTCTACCACGCAGGTCCGTCTTTCCACCGGCAGGAAGGTGAATACCGCCCTCGACAACCCAACGAATTTTTTCACGGCGCAGGGTCTCGACAACCGCGCCAACGACATCAGCAACCTGCTCGATGGCATCGGGAACGGCGTGCAAGTATTGCAGGCTGCAAACACCGGCATCACCTCGCTACAGAAGCTGGTCGATACCGCCAAGTCGATCGCGAGCCAGGTGTTGCAGGCCCCGGCCGGTTATTCGGTGAAGGCTTCTGCGACCAGCCTGGCCCCGACCGGCGCGGGCGCTCTGGGCGTAATCGGGACGGCAACCGATCTGACGAATGCGGGTACGAACTCGCTGCAAGGCAAGACATTCATCCTTACGCCCGCAACGGGCGCCGCAACCACCATCACGATCGGCAGTGGTGCCGGCCAGATCAATTCGATTGACGCCTTGAATTTGGCGCTGTCAGCGGCCGGTCTTGGCTTGACCGGGTCCTTCGCGAGCAACGGATCGATCACTCTCACTTCAGGCAACGACAATTCAAGCCAGATACTGACGACGGGTGCGGTCGCAGCTCCAAACACCATTGCGATCAGCGGCACCAATACAGCCACGCTGGTAACCCCCGCCGGCGGCGTCGCGGGTCAGCCGCTGGCGGATGCCGCTTCGCAGACCATTCGGTCCAACCTGGTCAGCCAGTACAACAACATCATCACCCAGATCACGACGACTTCGCAGGACGCCTCGTTCAACGGCATCAACCTGCTGAACGGCGATGACCTCAAGCTGACCTTCAACGAGACCGGCAAGTCCACTCTGACGATCAAGGGAGTGACCTTCAACGCGGCCGGGCTTGGCCTTGCTCCGTTAGTATCGGGCACAGATTTCCTCGACAGCGCTGCGGCCAACGCAACCATCGCGAAGATCAGCAACGCCTCCAACGCGCTGCGTTCGGAGGCCTCTTCGCTCGGATCGAACCTGTCGATTGTGCAAATCCGGCAGGACTTCTCCAAGAACCTGATCAACGTGCTGCAGACCGGCTCGTCGAACCTGACCTTGGCGGATACCAACGAGGAAGCGGCCAACAGCCAGGCGCTGTCCACGCGTCAGTCGATCGCGGTCTCGGCTTTGGCTTTGGCCAACCAGTCGCAAGCCAGCGTGCTGCAACTGCTGCGCTGATCCGCCAGCTAAACCGACGCGGCGGAGGAAACCCCGCCGCGTTGCCTTTATGGAAACGAAGCAACTCTATTGCCCGGTTTCAGACAAATTCGGTAACGCTTGCTAACCATATTTTAAAGGCCAGCACGTACAAACTGGGCGGTTCGAACTCCGCGTATCGTAAGTTGTACCAGAGGTGATGGATGTCTCACGCCGCACAAGCCTACGCCCGCACGTCGCAAACGACGGCACCCCCCCGTGAAATCGAGGCGCAGGCGCTGCTGAAGGCGGCAAGACAGTTGCAGGACGTCCAGGCTAACTGGGTTGGTCCCGACAAGAATATGCATCACGCGCTGCTCTTCAACCGCCGGCTGTGGTCCATCTTCATGAGCGCGGCGGAGACCAACGATAATCCGCAGCCTATCGAAATCCGGCAGAATATCGCCAATATCGGCGTGTTCGTGATGAAGCAGACGATCGACATGCAGATGAATCCCGACCCGGCGAAATTGAAGTCGCTGATCGATATCAACTGCAACCTGGCCGCCGGCCTATCAGGCAAAGTCTGACGGGCTCGTAAGACCAACGGAGCGTCGTCATGGCCGATATGATGAGCGTCCTGTCGTCCGCCTACAAGAGCGCCGGAGCTGCTGTTCCGTCCAAGACGAAATATGTGCCGGTCGATCCCGCGCTTTATCAGGGCACGTGGACCGGTACCTACGCCAACAAGAAGACATTCACGATCACGGTCTCGGAGGTCACCGGCTTCCGCGCGCAGGTCAGGTATCAGAGCGGCAACACGGTCAAGAACCAGACTGTGCTGATCAAGGATAACGCGTTTCGGATCGAAGACACCAAGTTCACGTTGACCAAAGTAGGAACGGCGCAGATCAAGAACGTCGTCACTGATCCCGCGACCGGCGGAACGTTTCTCGATACCGCCATCGCCAAGCAACACTAGCGCAAGCACTCATCGGCGCGAGATCTCTATGCCGTGCGGTCGGTCGCGAGCGGGCGGGCCGGGCTCGCCTTGGTCAGATCGAGCGTGTGGAAGTAGGCGCGCCGGCGCAGCACCGCCTCATCGGGATATTGATCAACCACCGAGTTGGTTCTGACATCGACGACCTGGTAGACGATCGAGGCCGCGGCCGGATCGAGAAACGCCTGATGCGACACGTAAGCGCTCGCGCCCTGCTGATTGCGCACGGCCGCGCTCGCCGCCGTCGCGGTGACGCTTTGGCTGGCTGGCAGTTCGGTCGCGACCGGGTTTGCAGCCGCTTCTCTCGATGCGTGCACAACAGGCGTAGCAGCCGGCGTCCCCACCGGCCTGATGCTGAAATCCGTACTCATGGCAGCCTCCTGGCTCCTTCGAGTAAAATCCCAACCCCTCTCCATCGGCAACTATGGCCTGGCACCTCTCAACGCTTTGTTAGAGAACGCCCTGAATGCCGCGCTGAAATGCGCGCGGCAATTTGATGAAAATTCTAGCTGTTTGTGCGCGGGCCTCGGCCCGGGCGGGCACCTACATCGAGCGGCTGAGTGTCAGCGGCGTCATGTGGCGAGGGCTCGGCACGGCGCGGTGTCCTCTCGCAGTGTAGGTGTTCGGGATGTTTCGCTGCTGCATCTCGGTATTGACACCGCGCACGATGCTTTCCGAAACGGCGTGGGCGGTTGCCAGCACGGTCAGATTGATCTGGAGCATGGCGCGGAAGGTCTCGTGATCGCGGTGCAGGGTGGTCAGAAGTTCGGGCGCGTTTTGCGAGAGATATTGCTGACTGGCTTTGAATTGTCCGATCGCGCTGACATAGCGCCGGGTCAACTCGGTCTTGTCCGGCTCCAAGGCCATCGCCTGACGGAGCTTGCCGGCGCGTACCAGGTCTGTTTCGCGCTCGATGACGGCGAGCAAGGTGCTCATGAGATCGATCAGATCGGCGGCGAGCTTGCGTGCCTCTGCGGGGGTGGTGGCGGAGGATACCTGGGCGGGCCCATCTCGCCTTGCTGCATGTGAATTCATGTTCGACTCCCGTGGCTAGCTGGTTCGATTGGCTTGCTGCAGAATCAGCGTACGATAGACGTCGTTGGAAATCCCGATGCCGCCGGCCTTGGCGAACGAATTCGAATATTGTTCGGTCAGCATCGAACGCCAGATGCCGGTGCCCGGTGTATCGCCGAACGGGCCTTCGCCCTTGATGCTGCTGGTCATCTGCGAAAACATCGAGTTGAGAAACATCGCCTCGAAATCGGTGGCGGTCGCCTTGGCCTTTGCCTGCGCCTGCGGTGAGACCTTCTTCAGGGCGTCGGCAAAAGCGGGATCGGGCCGGCCATTGAACATCGGCATCATGGCCTTGGCGGGCATGCTGCCGGTGCTGGAGTTGAGTAAGCTGCCTTGCATCACATCACCTCGATGTCGGCCTGGATCGCGCCGGCCGCCTTGATTGCCTGCAGGATGCCGATCAGGTCGCGCGGTCCGATGCCGAGCCCGTTGAGACCGTCGACAAGCTGCTGCAGCGACACGCCGTCTTTCACGACTGCGAATTTCTTGCCGTCCTCGGAGACGCTGACGCTGCTGCGCGGGGTCACGGCGGTGCGGCCGCGCGACAGCGGGTTGGGTTGGCTGACCTGCGGGCTTTCGGTGATCGTAACCGTGAGATTGCCCTGCGCGACCGCGACGGTCGCTACGCGGACATCGCGGCCCATCACGATGATGCCGGACCGTTCGTCGATCACGATCTTGGCCGCGAGGTCAGGCTCAACCTGCAACTGCTCGATCTCGGTCAGGAATGCGACGACGTTGCCTTTGAATTCTCCGGGAATCGAAAGCTGAACGGTGGAGGGATCGATCGGCTCGGCGGTCTTGACGCCGAGGTAATCGTTGACGGCTGCGGCGATGCGTTTCGCGGTGGTGAAATCTGCGTTGCGCAGCGCCAGTCGCACATTGGGCAGTCGATTGAGCGCGAACTCAATCTCGCGTTCGATGATGGCGCCGTTGGCGATGCGCCCGACGGTCGGCACGCCGCGCACGATCTTGGCGGCTTCGCCCTCGGCCTGAAATCCGGAGATCGCAAGCGAGCCTTGCGCCACCGCGTAGACATTGCCATCGGCGCCGAGCAGGGGGGTGACAAGCAGCGTCCCGCCCTGGAGATTCTTGGCATCGCCCAAAGCAGAGACCGTGACATCCATGCGGGTGCCCTGGGTGCCGAACGGGGGCAAGTTGCCGGTTACCATCACGGCTGCGACGTTTCCGGTGCGGATGGTGGCGCCGCGGATGTTGACGCCCATCCGTTCCAGCATCGCCTGCAGCGACTGCTTCGTGAACGGGATGTTATTCAGGGTGTCGCCGGTGCCGTTGAGGCCGACAACCAGGCCATAGCCAATCAGCTGATTCTGCCGCACCCCCTCTATGTTGGCGAGGTCCTTGATCCGCGACGTCGCGGACGCAGGCAGTACCGATAGCGCCAGCGCCAACAGCGCCGCGCAGGCCACCTGAAATGCTCTCGCCGATTGGACGCCGGGCATCCTCTGCTCCCCGCTGAGGTCATCAACTTTGGACGGCGCGCCACTCCCATGACCGCGATCCGCAATGGACTATGCGAGCGCCGTGCCAGGGTGCTTTGCTGAGGCAAGCCATTGATCTTCCTGCGTATCCCCGCAAGGCCGTTCCCGCTCTGGCGCTCGCCGCAGCGTCAAAACTGCCCGGGGCGGCAGAATTTGCCGGGCCGTTTACGTCTCGTTAACTAAAACAAGGTGAAGCTCGCCCCATCGAGCTTCGAGAGATCACCATGCGCATCTACGGACCGAACGGCACCATTCTCGGGTCCCCAGCGGCCACTGCCAAGCGGACCAGTTCATCGGGCTTTGCTTTGCCGGACGCGAGCTCGGCCTCCGATACTCGCTCCGCCAGCGCGCCGAAGGCAGCGGCCAATATCGACGCGCTGCTGGCGTTGCAGGGGATCCAGGAGGATCCGGCCGAGCGGCGAAAGCGCTCGGTGCAGCGTGGCCGAGGCGCGTTGGACGTGCTGGACGACCTCAAGATCGGGCTGCTGTCCGGCAATTTCGACGCCTCGACGGTGAACAGGCTGCGCCATGCCGCCGCCAACCTCAAATCCTCCTCCGGCGACCCGGGTCTGGACTCCGTCCTGTCCGAGATCGAATTGCGGGTCGAAGTCGAATTGGCCAAAGCGGGGCAGTACTGACGTTCGCCGACGGCGCCCACGGCTTGCGCACAGGTTCCTGCGGCGAAACCGCCGCCCGCCGCCATCGGCGGCTCGACCGATATTGTCTGGCAGTGGACGCCGCTATATAAGGCGCGCGCGGACGGAGGCTTTTCCGTCCGACTGGTCGACCGATTTGAAGTTCCTAGCGTATTTTGCCTCGATCCCGTCGGGAAATTCAGGTCGGAGAGCTTGGCCGGAAACATATTTTATTAGTGCCGCTTTGCTTCCGAAGTTGCGTAAGGGTGCTGCAAAGCATCGCGCAATTCCGGAAAAAGGAGCGCAACGTACAGATGGGCTGGTCTTGGAAAAGTTGAAGAACTATCGACCCTCCGAAAAAGAGCCGTTCATGAACGACCGCCAGCGCGATTATTTTCGCGCCAAGCTGCTGGCGTGGAAGGACGAGATCCTCAGGGAATCCCGGGTTACGTTGCAGACCCTGCAGGAAGAAAACGTCAATCATCCCGATCTCGCGGACCGCGCCTCCTCGGAGACCGACCGCGCGATCGAACTTCGGGCCCGCGACCGGCAGCGCAAGCTGATCTCCAAGATCGAAGCGGCGCTGCAGCGCATCGAGGACAACACCTATGGCTATTGCGAGGAAACCGGCGAACCTATCGCGCTGAAGCGGCTGGAAGCCCGGCCGATCGCAACGCTCTCGGTGGAGGCGCAGGAACGCCACGAGAAACGCGAGAAGGTGTATCGCGACGAATAGGACATCGTCGCGGGTCATCTTGCTGTTTGCACCCATCGCGGCGAGCTGAACGCGCAAGCGCCCCCTCAGGACGCCGTGCAAACCTGAAGGCTCTCCATCGATGACCGACGCGCTGAAGGCGGCCGAGATCATTGCTTTCGCCCGTCGCAGCCGCACGCCGCTTGAGCCGCTTGGCGCGGAACTCGCGCCCAAATCCGAAGCGGAAGGGTATTTCGTCCAGGATGCGCTGCACGGATTGCTCGTGGGCGACCTGGGCGTCCGCGTCGGCTACAAGATCGGCTGCACCAGCGCAGTGATGCAGCAGTATCTCGACATCCCGCATCCCTGCGGCGGCGGTGTATTCGCAAGCGGTGTTCACGCCAGCGGCGTTTTACTTCCCGCGGGTGATTTCGTCCGCGTCGGCGTCGAATGCGAAATCGCCGTTCGGATCGGGCGCGATCTTGCACCGTCATTATCGCCGTTCACGGCAGAGCACGTTGCGCACGCCGTAGGCGCTTATCTGCCGGCGATCGAGATCGTCGATGATCGCTATCAGCAATGGCAAACGCTCGGTGCTCCGACGCTGATTGCGGATGATTTCTTTGCCGCCGGTTGCGTGCTCGGCAACCCCGTAGCGCGATCCGCCGCGCCAGACCTGCTCGGAGTGACCGGCCGGGCCATCATTAATGGCATCGAGGCCGGGCAGGGGACCGGCGCGGATGTACTCGGCCAGCCTCACAACGCACTCGCCTGGCTCGCCAACCATCTCGCAGCCAACGGCAAGGGGCTGCGCGCCGGCGAAATCGTACTGACCGGCAGCCTGGTCAAGACAATCTGGCTCAAGGCCGGCGACAGCGTCCTGATGGAATTGCAGCCATTGGGGAGCGTAGAAGTCGCGTTCTCTTGAATGGGCATGAATGGCGCCGCTTGCTTCATGCATCAGGTTTGAACCCAGCACGACTAGGCACTTCAATCGTGCTGGATGCTCGCAAACGCGAGCCGTGTGCTTCGTCAGCGGTGACTCAATAAGAGAATGCTGCGGATTTAGAATCGTTTTGATCTGGATCGATTCAAAATTCAAAGCGGCCTGATCGCGTTGACCCGGATTTATTCTCTCGATACGAAACGCCCCTCTCGCCCGTGCATCGGAATGCATATGCGTGCAATTGGTTGGGCGGGCTGATATGAATCGAACGGCACTGAGAAGTTTGGGGTCAATCGCGCAATTCGAATTGACCTACGCAAAACTGAGCATCAACTCCGGCCGAAAACCAGCTCGCGGTATGAAGGCCTGTCTGTTGTCGGCGAGTTGCTTCGCTCTCGGCACCCTGTTCGGCGCGGCCCCTTCACTGGCACAAACGACAGGAGCGACACGAGCCACGGCTGCTTCGCAGCTACCGCCCATTCAGATCGACTCCCCACAACCGACTCGTCCCGCCAATCGCGTGGCGACGCGGCGCGCCGATCGGGGTCCCCAGCGACGCGCATCGCAGGCCGCACGGCAACCCGAACCGGGTCCGGCCCCGCAGCCGTTTTCTGCATCGCAGGATGCCCGGACAGGCACGGTCGGCATTTACGCCGCCAGTACGTCGGTGGCGACAAAGACCAACACCCCGCTGATCAATATTCCACAATCAGTGACGGTACTGACAAAGGAGTTTATCAGAGACCAGAATTTCCAAAGTCTGACCGACGTCACGCGCTACGTACCCGGTGTTGCCGTGCATCAGGGCGAAGGCAATCGTGACGAGCTCGTCATTCGCGGTGTCAATTCCAGCGCCAACTTCTTTGTCAACGGCTTCCGCGACGACGTGCAGTATTATCGGGACCTGTACAACACGCAAAGCCTCGAGGTGCTGAAAGGACCGAGCGCATTAATCTTCGGCCGTGGCTCCGGAGGAGGTCTGGTCAACAGAACGCTCAAGGAGGCTGACGGCACAAGGGTATATGAGGCGACCGCACAGACCGGATCCTACAACGATCGCCGCGTTTCCCTGGACGCAGGCCAGGCTGTCAATGAAAACGTCGCCGCGCGGTTGAACGTGTTTTATGAAGGCAGCGATACTTTCCGCGACTTTGGTCACTTGGAGCGTTACGGCTTCAATCCGACGGTGACGCTGAAGCCCACCGAGGACACCAAGGTCAAGCTGAGTTACGAATTCTACCATGACTTCCGTCTGGCGGATCGCGGCAATCCTTCCCAGGGGCTTCCGGGAGGAGCAACGCGGTTCAACCCGACCGTGCCGTTCGCGCCGAACGGCGACTTCACTAAGTTCTTCGGCAGTCCAATCTACAACTCGGCGAAGGTCGAGCTGCAGACCGGCATGGCCGTTGTCGAGCACGACTTCGGCAACGGGCTGAACGTGAAGAACGCGTCGCTCTATGCCGATTACAACAGAGGATACCAGAACGTGTATCCCGGCGGCACAGGCGGCGGGTCTGGCATTGGAGCTGTTACTCCGGACCAGACGGCAGTTTCCCTGAATGCCTACCAGAACACGACCAACCGCGAGAATGCATTCAACCAAACCGACTTCGTTTACAAAACCGCGACAGGGCCGATCCTGCATACCGTCGCGTTCGGCACCGAGTTCGGCCGCCAGACCGGCATTTCCTTGCGCAATTCCGGCACGTTCCCGGAAAACGTGAACAAGGCCTTCGTGCTGGTAAACCCTTTTGACCCCACCTATTTCGGCCCGGTTACTTTCAACCACCTCGCAACAGACGCCAACAGCAAATACCGCCTTAATGTTGCATCGGGCTATGTGCAGGACCAGATCGAGGTGACACGTTGGCTGCAATTTGTTCTAGGCGCGCGGTACGACAGCTTCGATTTCTCCGCTCTGGACCAGAACACAAACACGCTCCGCAATCGAACCGACGAGAAACTCTCGCCCCGAGCCGCGGTGATCGTGAAGCCGGTCGAGAATCTTTCCTTTTATGGCGCCTACAGCATCTCTTATCTCCCGGCATCGGGCGATCAATTCAGCGCGCTGAACGCGGGAACGTTGCTGCTTCAACCGCAGAAGTTTGAAAACGCGGAAGTTGGAGTCAAATGGAATATCCTGCCGAAACTGCAGTTTACCGCGGCAACATATCAGCTTGAACGGACCAATGTTCCAATAGCCGATCCAAACAACGCCGGGTTCTTCTTCCCTTCGGGCAGTCATCAGATACGAGGCTTCGAGACCGCCCTGACCGGATATGTCACGCCGGATTGGCAATCGAGCTTCGGCTATGCGTACACCGATGCGCGCATCACCAGCGATACCTCCACTACGATCGTTGCGGGCAACCGCGTCCAGCTCGTGCCTTTCAATCAGTTCGCGCTCTGGAATAAATACCAGATCAATCCGGTTTGGGCGGCGGCTTTGGGCGTCGTCTATTTCTCCGACTCATTCGCATCGTCAGACAACACCGTGAGGCTGCCCGGGTTCGTTCGCCTGGATGCTGCCCTGTATGCGAGGATCAACGACACCTGGAGAGCGCAGCTCAATATCGAAAATGTCTTCAACAAGGGCTATTGGGCCACTGCCGACGGAAACAACAACATCTCCCCAGGCCAGCCGCGAACATTCCGCGTTTCGGCGATGGCAAAGTTCTGACCGCCGCTACTCGTTAGCCGTAGCGTTCAGGTCCGGGCCGGCCGGCAACGTCGCCACGCTGGAATATCTCTAAATCCGTGCAGGGTGCGACATCGCGCGATGGACCGCGTGGCACCCGCCCGCTACTGAGACCGGGCATCTTCACCACCCCCATCGGAGCAGCTTTCATGATCAACTTTCGCGTGCTCGCGCCAATCGCGGCCGTGCTTTGTTTGAACTGGTCCGGTGTCACCGCCTCGGCGGAGAACGGCGAGGTCAACGTCTATACCTATCGCGAAACCAAGCTGGTCCAGCCCCTGTTCGATGCCTTCACCAAAGAAAGCGGCATCAAGGTCAATGTCGTCTCCGCAAGTTCGGGGCTGGAGCAGCGCATCAAGGCTGAGGGCGCCAACAGCCCGGCAGACGTGCTGTTGACTGTCGATATCGGCCGCATCGAGGAAGCCGTGCAGGCCGGCGTGACACAACCGATCAAGTCGGATGCGATCGACAAGATCGTGCCGGTGCAGTATCGCGATCCCGAGGGGCACTGGGCCGGGATTTCCATGCGCGCCCGCGTGATCTATGCCTCGAAGGATCGCGTCAAGCAGGATGCCATCACATACGAGGAGCTCGCCGACCCCAAATGGAAGGGCAGGATATGCATCCGTTCCGGCCAGCACATGTACAACAACGGCCTGTTCGCGGCTTATGCGGCTCGCTACGGCGAAGCCAAGGCGGAGGAATGGCTGCGCGGCCTCAAGGCGAATCTGGCGCAAAAGCCCTCAGGCGGCGATCGCGAGGCCGCCCGGGACGTCGCGGCCGGCAAGTGCGATGTCGGCATCGGCAATACCTACTACTGGGCGTTGATGATGAACAACGATCCGGAGAAGAAGCCGTGGGCCGAAGCTACGCGCGTCATGCTGCCGACGTTCGAGGGCGGCGGCACTCACGTTAATCTTTCTGCCGTGCTGCTGGCGAAACACGCCCCGAACAAGCCCAACGCACTGAAGCTGATCGAATGGCTGGTCAGTGAACAGGCGCAGCGGATGTACGCCGATTCCAACTACGAATATCCGGTCCGCGCCAACGTGGCCGTCAATTCGACCATCGCAGCCTACGGCAAGCTCAACGCCGATACCCTGCCGATATCGAAAATTGCCGTGAACCGCAAAGCGGCATCAGTGCTGGTGGATAAGGTCGGTTTTGACAATTGATGCCGCCCGATCGTTGCTCCTCTCGCTTGCTCTTTTCGCAAGCAAGAGCGGGCCACACGTCCTGCCGAGGCCGTGTCGGTGTGACTTGGCGTGAACGCCGCCTCGCACGACGAGCGGATCGCAACTGCGGCTGCGGTGATGACTGCGATCCTGGTCGCTACTCCCGTTATTGCGATCATCTTACTCGCGGCAAACCCGGCACCTGACGTCTGGCTGGATCTCGTTGCCTACGTGCTGCCTCGCGCAATGCTGGACACCGCGCTGCTACTCGGCGGCGTCGGCGCGCTGGCGCTGCTGATCGGCGCCGGTACCGCGTGGCTGATCTCAATGCATGATTTCCGTGGCCGGCAGATGCTGCTTTGGCTAATGCCGCTGCCGTTGGCGATTCCTACCTACATCGCCGCCTACGTCTATGCCGACCTGTTCGAACCGCTTGGCCTCGCCCACCGAACGCTCTCCGCATGGTTTCCGATGCACGACGTGGTGAAGGCGCTTCCGAACCTGCGCTCGATGCCGGGTGCGATTACAGTGATTGGGCTTGTGCTCTATCCCTATGTGTACCTTTCGGCGCGGACGATGTTACAGCTGCAAAGCGCCGAGTTCGTCGAGGCCGCCAGGACCATGGGCGCCAATAATTGGGTGGTGTTCTGGCACGTCTCGCTACCAATGGCGCGGCCGGCGCTGGCGGTCGGCGTTGCGCTGGTATTGCTCGAAACACTGAACGACATCGGGGCCAGCGAATATCTGGGCATCCGTACGCTGACTGTTTCGATCTTCACGACCTGGCTCAATCGCGGCAGCCTGGCCGGAGCGGCGCAGCTTTCATGCTTCATGCTGGCGATCGTTGTCGGCCTGATCGCGATGGAGCGTTACGGCCGCCGCAACACCGCCATGGAGCTTTCCGCCGAAAGCCCGCGACTGACGCCGCGCACCCCTCTCGAGGGTGTCAGGGGTTTCCTGGCCTTGGGCGCGTGCATGCTGCCGGTGATGCTCGGGTTCGTGGTGCCGGTGCTGTTTCTGCTGCAGCAAAGTTTCGGACGCGGGCTGCTTGCGAACTTCGACCCGTCGCTGTGGCGGGACGGGTTCTATTCGATTGCGTTCGCAACGCTAGCCACCCTGATCACTCTCGCGCTCGGCTTCATCACCATTGTGGCCTGGCGCTGGAGGCCGGGCAGGGTCCAGGGCATTGCGATGAATATCTCGCAGACCGGCTACGCGCTCCCAGGTCTCGTGCTCGCACTTGGTCTGTTGACGCCGGTGCTGGCGATCGACAATGGATTGAACGCGCTCGCCGGATGGATGGGACGCTCTCCGCCCGGACTGGTCCTGGTCGGCTCCGGGGCAGCTGTGGTCATCGCCTACGTCATCCGATTCCTGGCGGTGCCGACCGGACTTATCAAGGCAGGGTTCGAACGCATTCCACGCGATTACGACCACAGCGCCCTTAGCGCCGGAGCCAGCCAGGCAACGGCAACACGGCTGATCCATCTGCCGCTGCTGCGGCCGGCGATGCTGGGCCCGGTGATTATCGTGTTCGTCGATTGCCTGAAGGAATTGCCCGCGACGCTACTGCTCCGGCCGCTCAACGTGGAAACGCTGGCGACCTCGATCTACCAGTTCGCCAGCCGCGGCAGTTTCGAGGACGGTGCGCTGGCCGCATTGCTGATCGTCGCCGCAAGCATCGGCCCAGTGGCTTGGCTGACGCGGTTTTCGGACACGCCAAGTGGCCCGGCATAGGGGCGAGTTGGTACAAACGACGATGATGCAGCTACCTAGGCTGACCTGGCGATCAGTGTCGATTCCGGCGATATTTTCTTCGTTCGATGACCCGGGGAACAGGCTGCGATAATTGCTGCCGGGATTCCTGCAGTCGCCGCTGATACCCTGGCGAGTTCGTGATGCTTGGCGCGGCGCCACGCGCCAACAGCGGCTCGCTGGCGATGACCGATGCCGCCGTCAGCAGGCCACTCAGCAAACACAATCTCCAACAACTTCTCATGTCCACCGTTTCATCGAAGGGCTGTATGCCTCGATGAAATTAGTTGATGTCGAAGATCTTGCAAGCTCGACTCTCGCAAGCTCATTCGATCACCGTGTCCGCCGCCAACAGGAATGGTTCCGGGATGGCAAGCCCGAGTGCCCTGGCGGTTTTCAGATTGATCAGCAGTTCAAATCGTGTGGGCTGTTGCACCGGAAGCTCGGCCGGCTTCGCACCCTTGAGAATATTATCGACGAACGCCGCCGATTGGCGAACCATCTCGCTGACATTGGGGCCGTAGGAGATCAGTCCGCCTGACTCGGCCCAGGTGCCCCAGCCGCCGGCAAGCGGCAGTTGGTTGATCGTGGCGAAGTCGACGATGCGGCCAATCTGCGTCACCGTTTGCCGCGACGCCACTACGTAGAGCGCCTCGACGCTCGCCCGCGCGGCGCCATCTAGAGCTGCATCGAGATCGCCGGGCCCGCGCACCTCGCAGAGGTGCAACTGCACGCCGAGAGCCGCAGCGGCGCGCTCCGCCTCGCGCCGTTCATTATCGATGTGATCGGGGTTGTACAGGAATGCCAGGCGAGAGACTTTGGGAGCGACCTCTTTGAGGAGGCCCAGGCGTTTGGCGGCAAGTTCGTCCTGAAGAAAGGTGACGCCGGTGGCGTTACCGCCGGGTCGCGCCAGGCTGGCTACGAGACCGCCACGGACCGGATCGGTGCTGACGGCGAACGCGATCGGAATGGTTTTTGTCGCCTTGATGGCGTGCGGAGCGACGTCTCCACCAAGCGCAAATATCACGTCCGGCGTCAGCCGTGCCATTTCAGCCGCCAACCCGGGCAGCCGCTCGGGCCTGCCTTCGGCGAAACGATATTCGAACGTGACGTTCTGCCCATCGACGTAGCCGAGCTCGCGCATGCCCTGGTGGAATGGCGCCGAGTTGGGATCGCCGTGAACCGTGTTGTAAAGCAGCACGCCTACGCGAGGCACTTTGGTTGATCGCTGCGCGACAACCCGCAACGGCCACATCGCCGCCGCCGCGCCGCCGAAAACTCCGATGAAGTCGCGCCTACGCATGCAGGCCCCAAAAGGTACTTGCGTCAACGCAGAGCATAGCAGTGTCCGACTAATTGGGGTGACAAATCGCTGCCATTGATCTGGCCATACGTTCCGGCCGCACGGGGCTCTCTCGCAAAGCCGTCGTCTTCGGACTGTTCCGTCGCGCAGAAAAGTTCTCAACGATCTCAGCCGAATACCTGCGCTTTCTCGCTGGTCGGCCGGAGCACAGTGTTACGATTAGCGCGACGGAAAGCACGCCAGGGGTGCAGCGATGCGACGGCGCGACCTGATAGCGCTTCTTTGCGCCGCGACAGCCTAGCCGGTCCGCGTGCAGGCCCAGGCCGCCTTTGGCGTCTAGCCGTGCCGTCGGGGCATCGGTCTAGGAGAGTCCTTCTCGTCGCTGACCTGCCGGCCGCGCGGGGCAGGCGGGGCCGCTAGAGGGGTCTGCCGATTGATATCAATCTGTTGCCTCTTGCGGTGCAGCTCCTCGAAAAGGCAGATGATCTCACGCGACCGGTCCGAGAGAATGACGACGCTTTCCAGCTCCGGAACGGGGGCGCCCTCGGCTTTTCCTTCTCTGAACATGTTGCGTCTCAGCAGAGGTTCGGAACGCCTCGCCAACCCAGTGCAGTGTTCAGGGGTTCCGTTTGATTAGTGCACTTGTGGGGGGAATCTCAAAAGTTTGCGGCCTCCGGCAGGGGAGCTGACGGAGGCCGCGTATTACATCGCATCGCGCCTAGGTTCGCGGTGTGATGTGGGAGCTCTATGCGGGAGGACTTGCGTTTCCGCCGATCCCGCCCATACCCGCCGGTCGGGAACGCTAGAACGGAAGCAGCACGTCCATGACCTGTTGGCCGTAACGCGGCTGTTGTACGTCGGTGATCTGGCCGCGCCCGCCATAGGCGATCCGGGCCTGCGCGATCTTGCTGGAATCGATGGTGTTGTCGCTCTGGATGTCCTCCGGCCGCACGATGCCGGCGACGATCAGTTCGCGGATTTCGAAGTTGACGCGGATTTCCTGCTTGCCTTCGACGACGAGATTGCCGTTCGGCAAAACCTGCGTGACCACGGCCGCGACGTTGGTCTGCAAGGCTTCCTGGCGGTTGACCGAGCCCTTGCCGTCGCTGGAGGCGGTGGAGTCGGCGGTCAGGATGCGGCCGGGCAGGATCTTGTTTGCCTGGGAGATGGTCTTGGATCCGATGAAATCGGTGATCCCCGAATCTTCCTTGTTCGAGCGGCTGCGCTGGGTCTCGTTGGCGATGTTGGCCTTGTCGGTGATGTTGACGGTCACCGTCAGCAGATCGCCGATCCGCGCCGCGCGCTGATCCTTGAAGAAGGCGCGAGAGCCGTTCCGCCACAGCGAGTTGGCGTTGTAGGAAGCCTGCTCGGGCTTGG
>JBJMTO010000033.1:0-6555 GCA_045811665.1 Bradyrhizobium sp. | reverse complement strand
GATCATCGCGTTCAGCATGGCGACGTCCGAGCCTGGCTTGAACTGCAGATGCTTGGTCGCATGGCGCGACAGCGTCTGCCGGCGCGGGTCCATGACGAACAGCTTTGCGCCGTTCTGCTTGACCGCGTTCTTGATGAAGGTCGCCGCGACCGGATGATTCACGGTCGGGTTGGCGCCGATCACGATGATGACCTCGGCGTCCATCGCGGCCGCAAACGGCGCCGATACCGCGCCCGAGTTGAGGCCTTCCATCAGGGCTGCGACCGAAGAGGCGTGGCAAAGCCTGGTGCAATGATCGACGTTGTTGGAGCCGAAGCCGGTGCGCACCAGCTTCTGGAACAGATACGCTTCCTCGTTCGAACCCTTGGCCGAGCCGAAACCGGCTAGCGCCTTGGCACCCTTCTCGTTTCGGATCTTAACGAGACCCTGAGCCGCGATGTCGAGCGCCTCTTCCCATGAAGCTTCGCGGAAGTGCGTGAATGGATTGGCCGGATCGACCTGGTCGTTGGCATCCTTTTTTGCATTCGGCAGCCGCACCAGCGGCTTGGTCAGGCGATGCGGATGATGGATGTAGTCGAAACCGAAACGTCCCTTGACGCAGAGCCGGTTGTGATTGGCCGGGCCGTCGCGGCCTTCGGCATAGATCACCTTTTCGTCCTTGACCTGGTAGGTGACCTGGCAGCCGACGCCGCAGAACGGGCAAAGCGAATCCACCTTGCGGTCGGCATAGACGACGCGGGTCTGCTTCTCATCCAGCATGACAGCCGGCATCAGCGCGCCGGTCGGACAGGCCTGCACGCATTCGCCGCAGGCGACGCAGGTCGATTCCCCCATGGGATCGTCGAAGTCGAACACGATCTTGGAATCGTGATTGCGATAGGCCATTCCGATCACGTCGTTAACCTGGACCTCGCGGCAGGCTCGCACGCACAGCCCGCACTGGATGCACGCGTCGAGATTGACGCGCATGGCTGGGTGGCTGGCGTCGGAAGCCCAGCGCT
Source organism: Bradyrhizobium sp. (assembly GCA_045811665.1). Lineage (GTDB taxonomy): Bacteria > Pseudomonadota > Alphaproteobacteria > Rhizobiales > Xanthobacteraceae > Bradyrhizobium. The sequence continues at coordinate 5,554 of JBJMTO010000033.1, read as the reverse complement.
CAGCGGCGGGGAAGCGGCTTTCGGTCACATGGACCTTCTCGGCCCAGTGCCAGAATTTGGATTCGGGATCGTGCGAGGTTTGGCGCGCCGGCTGATCGGCGACCAGAAGCTCCATGACCATCTTCTGCGCCGCAACAGCACGCGCGCTTGCTGATTTCACCTTCATGCCGACGCTCGGGGTGCGCTTGCACGATGCCGCCAGCACCCGCTCACCCTCGATCTCGACCATGCAGGCGCGGCAATTGCCGTCCGGCCGGTAGTCGGGTTCAGGCGAGTAGCACAGATGCGGAATTTCGCGGCCCTGGCGTTTTGCAACTTGCCAGATGGTTTCGCCATTGATGGCTTCGACCTGCTTGCCGTCGAGTTCGAACTGAATCTTTGTCATTCCGCAGCTTCCTTGGGAAGAAACTCTTCCGGGAAATATTTAATGACGCTGGTGAGCGGATTCGAGGCCGCCTGGCCAAGCCCACATATCGACGCGTCCCGCATCGCCTGGCCAAGTTCCTCCAGCAAGTCACGGTCCCACACCGGCCTTTGCATCAACAGCGCCGCCTTTTGGGTGCCGACGCGGCATGGCGTGCACTGGCCGCAACTTTCGTCTTCGAAGAAACGCATCAAGTTCAGCGCCGCGCTTTTGACGCTGTCCTGCTCGGAAAGGACGATCACGGCCGCCGAGCCGATGAAGCAGCCGTATTTCTCCAGCGTGCCGAAATCGAGCGGAATACGGTCCATCGACGCGGGCAGGATGCCTCCAGACGCGCCGCCCGGCAGATACGCATGGAAGCTGTGGCCTTCAGCCATGCCTCCGCAAAATTCGTCAATCAACTCGCCGACCGTGACGCCCGCGGGCGCCAGCTTGATTCCTGGATTCTTCACCCTGCCCGAGACGGAATAGCTGCGCAGGCCCTCGCGATCATTGCGACCATGGCCTTTCCACCAGTCTGCGCCTTTCTCGACGATGTCCCGCACCCACCACAGCGTTTCGATGTTGTTGATCAGCGTCGGAAGGCCGAACAGTCCAACCTGGAAAGGATACGGCGGCTTATGGCGAGGCATGCCGCGCTTGCCTTCGATGCTTTCCAGCAGCGAGGATTCCTCACCGCAGATATACGCCCCTGCGCCCCGCCGCATATGCAGAACCGGACCGCCCGCGGGCAGCTCCGCGATTTCGCGGGTTAGAATTTCGCGCGCAGCCGGATATTCATCACGAATATAGATGTACACGTCCGATGCATCGACCACATGCGCCCCTATCAGCATGCCCTCGATGAAACGGTGAGGGTCGCTTTCCAGGAAGTAGCGATCCTTGAAGGTGCCGGGTTCGCCCTCATCACCGTTGATGGCCATCAGCCGCGGCCCAGGCTCGCCGAGCACCGCGCGCCATTTTCGCCCGGCAGGAAAGCCGGCGCCCCCGAGCCCGCGCAAGCTTGAATCGTCGAGCGCCTTCAGAATATTTTCCTTTGGCATCTCGCCGGACCGGAGACGCTGCAACAGCGTGTAGCCGCCGCCGCGCACGTAATCGTCGTAGCCGACATAGTCCGGCAGATGCGCATGGGTGTCGCCGCCCTTCGCCGCTGCAAGGACGCCCGCAACGCTGGCGTGATCGACAAAGTGGTGACCGACTTCAACCGCTGGCGCCGTATCGCAGCGCCCGACACAGGGCGCGCGTACGACCCGAATGCCGGGACCCGCGCCGGTCTGGAGTTCCTGCAGCAGTTTTTCCGCACCCAGCATCGCGCATGTCAGCGAGTCGCACACACGGATGGTCAGCGGCGGAATGCCGGCCTCACCTTCCTTCACCACGTCGAAGTGCGCGTAGAAGGTCGCGGTCTCGAACACTTCAGCGAACGAAAGCTTCATCTCGTCCGCGAGCGCCGCGAGGTGCGCGGCGGAAATCTGCTTGTAGGTATCCTGGATGAGATGGAGGTGCTCGATCAGGAGATCCCGGCGGCGCGGCCGGTCCCCCAGGAGCAGTTCGATCTCCTGTGCGGCAGTCGGGTCGACCTGGCGTCCCTTGGGCGACGATATGGCACGCTTGCGTCCCTCGCCCGGATGTTTGAACGAGCGGACCTGTTGCACATCATGACTCATTGGGACCGTCTCGTTGTACCTTCAATCGCCCGACCTTAACCCTTGGTATGCCACATGCCAAGTAGGAATCCAGCTGCATATATAATGATTTAACAGGGAAGGACCCTGCCGCGCGCAAACTTGGCTCGGGACCTGCAGGCTGGGGGAATGTGCAGAGAGTTGGCCGGAACACAGGCATGATCCGACATTCCCGCGGCGCGAAACGCCCAGGTGTGATCAAACCGCCAGCCCAAAATAAGGGCGCAGGGAACGCCGGGTGCCCAATGCACCCGCAGCCTCGCGTGCGATGATTTGGTAGCACACGAGTAGTCACCACAGGTACCCCGGAACATCAGGCATTCCCTGCGCGATGGTTTTAACGGCTTACTCCGGGCTCTCCTCGGTGACCGGGCTTTTTGCCACCGTCGCCTGCGGTTTGTCTCCGCAGACTTGACGCCAGCGTCGGGGCGTCGGGACCACACGGCTTCGCCGTCCGCAACAAGCATTGTTCGTCTACGCACTGATGCGCGCCCAAACTGCTGCGTCCACCGCGTCCCATCCCGCGTTCGTGACGATCGCGATACGCCCCTGCAAGGGATGAGACGGCGTGGATATAGATGTGATTTGGGTCGCGTGGGAACTGAATTGTTTTTGGAAACGGGGCTGGACAGGGCAAATCAGTTTGAGCGCATTCAAGAAATCAGGTTCGCCGCGCAAACCTGCTCGTGCGCGCGATCGACTACGCAGGAGCCGGGCCGGCTGTTTTTTCGATCAGGAAAACGATGTCCCGTTCGGCGCGCCGGGTCATCTCGAGCTTGTCGCCGGTCTCCTGGATCAGGCTTGGGATATCGATCACGGACAGCGGATCGGTGCAGCGGACTTCCAGAAGGTCGCCGGGCTTCAGGGCTTTGAGCGCCTTTCGGGTCTTCAATGCCGGCAGCGGACATTTCAGTCCGGTCAGGTCGAGGGACGTTCTGTTCATGAGCCATAGTTGGCGGACGCGGTTCGCCTCGTCAACTCGAAGCCGGCGACCTCACATCAGGCTGGCATAGCCGAGAAATCCGACGATCTGCCCCGGTTCGACCTGCGTCACGTCTTCGCCAAGCTCCACCAGCCCATCGGTGTCTACCAGCGAGGACAACAGCCCCGCACCCTCGCGTGGAAATTTAATCGCCTGCAGCACGCCGTCTTTCGCCCGCCGCAGATTGACGCGGACATATTCGCGGCGGGAGATCTTCTTCCGGTAGCTGAAGGCGGCGCGAACGGGCATCGGAACGACGGGCTGCGGCGCCGCCCCCGCCAATGCCAGCACCGTCGGGCGCACCACATGGACAAAAGTGACGAAACTCGCCACCGGATTTCCGGGCAGCCCAACGAGCGGCGTGCCGCTGATGATTCCCATCGCCACCGGGCGGCCGGGCTTGATCGCCATGCGCCAGAGCACCAGCTTGCCGACGCTCTCGACAGCTGCTTTGACGTGGTCCTCTTCGCCCGTCGATACGCCCCCCGTGGTCAGGATCAGGTCGTGGGCGGCGGCGACTTCGGTCAGGGCGCGGGCGAGCGAGGCGCGATCATCCCGGAGAATGCCGAGGTCGCTGATCTCGCAGCCGAGCCGCCCCAGCATTGCCATCAGCATGAAGCGGTTGGAGTCGAACAATTGCGCGCTGGCGCGGGCCGCGCCCGGCGAGACCAGTTCGTTGCCAGTCGAAAACACCGCGACGCGGATGCGTCGGCGCACTTGAACTTGGGTGAGGCCAAAGGCGGCCGCAAGCGCGATATCCTGGGGCCGCAAACGCCGCCCGGCGGTGAGCGCCGCGGAACCGAGTTGAATGTCTTCCCCCGCCGCGCGCACGTTGGAGCCTGATTTCAGGCCAGCCGGAAGAACAACTCTCCCCTCGGAGTCGAGCCGCACGTCCTCCTGCATGAATACGATATCGGCGCCCTCAGGCATCGGCGCGCCGGTGAAAATCCGCGTCGCGCGCCCTGGCTCTATCGGTTCGGCGGCCGAGCCGGCCTGAACGCGCCCTGCCACGCCCAGTGCGATTTCGGTCAAGGCCGGCAGGTCGCGGCTGCGCACCGCGTAACCATCGACGGCGGAATTGGTGAAAGGCGGCAGCGGCAACGGAGCGGAAATGTCCGCCGCCAGAATGCGTCCATCCGCCTGCAGAAGCGCTGCGGTCTCCACCTCGCGCACCGGCGCAACCCGCGCGGCAATGATCCCGACCGCTTCATCGACCGACATCAGCGGGCCGCCGAAGGCAAAGCAATCGTCCGACAACTGAGCCATTTATTTCAGCTTCCGAGGCTGCTGCGCCAACAAGTCTTCGACAGATATCGCGGACGCCTCCATCATAGCCGCGATCGTGGGAATGTCATCGAGATGCGCGACCGGCAGCGCCGTTTCAATCGTCGCGTCGGTCGCAATGCCGGAGATGGCGGGATCGTTTGGGAATAAAAACGGCTTGGTGTTGGCGGCGCGATGCACCTCGATCTTGCGATGCGAGTCCGATTTGAAGCCCTCCACGATCACAAGATCGACCGCAGAGAGCTTGGGCAGCAAGGCTGGAAGCCGTGGCTCGGCGGCGTCCCGCAACTCATGCACCAGCGCCCACCGCTTGCCGGACGACACCAGCACCTCGGTGGCGCCCGAACGACGATGCACCCAGGAGTCCTTGCCGGGAACATCGACATCGAAACCGTGGTGGGCGTGCTTGATCACGGAAACGCGCAAGCCGCGTGCAATGAAATGCGGGATGACACGCGATAGCAGCGTGGTCTTGCCGGCGCCGCTCCAACCGGCGAGGCCAATGACTTTCATGCTGTTCTCCAGCTCCCGGCGTAACCAGGCTAGGCTTTTCCATGGGGTGCTTTATATCGGCTTACAGAGAATGTCATGCTACGCTGCGAATGATGATGAAGATCGACAAAACCCCCGTTCCCCTGATCCTCCCGGACCCGCACGATCCGCGGTTGTCCGAGCGTGTCGGCGGCACCGATCAGAGCGGGGCTGCGGTCGAGATCAATGTCCCGGTGGAGCGGCCACTGACGCTCTATCTGAACGCGCAGGAGATCGTCACCATGATGACGATCGGCGACTATCCGGAGTATCTGGCGCTCGGCTATTTGCTCAACCAGAACATGCTCAGATATGACGACGTGGTCACCGAGGTGGAATACGACGACGATCTGCAGGTGGTGGTGGTCCGCACCGAACATCACACCAATTTCGAACAGAAGCTGAAGAAACGTACGCAGACCTCGGGATGCGCCCAGGGCACGGCGTTCGGCGATCTGCTGGACGCGGTGGAAAAGGTGGTGCTGCCGAAAGCCGAGCTGCGCACCTCGTGGCTCTACCAGATGACGCACACGATCAACACCATGCCGTCGCTTTACCTCGAAGCCGGGGCGATACACGGTTGCGTGCTGTGCAAGGAAGGCGCCCCGCTGTGCTATACCGAGGACGTCGGCCGGCACAACGCGGTCG
>JBJMTO010000032.1:0-8266 GCA_045811665.1 Bradyrhizobium sp. | reverse complement strand
AGGGCGGCGGTCGCAATGACGAGCTTATTCATCTCAAACTCCTGGTTGGTTGTGAGCCAACGGGAGCGCAGAAACCGTGTTCCTAAAACAGGGTGTTCCGGGCGCAAGAAATCTCATCTTCGCGCGAACCGCGATCGATTTCGCTTGAAACCTTCTAGGCCGCAAGCCGCTGGTCGACGGGGCCCGTCAGGTGCTTGAGCACTTCCGCATGCTCCAGGTCGGGGACCGCAATGGCGGTGTGGCTGTAGCTCGCATGGGTTCGTGATTTCGAAATCCTGTCCAGGATCTCGCCGCCCTTGATGACGTGGAGGCCCATGCCCTCTCCGGATGGAAAGATCGCGAGCACCACGTCATAAGCCGTGATGACGGCGCGAAGCGCTTCGGCCTTGTCTTCGGCAATTTCGACGAACACGCGAACATCGGCCGCGAGTTCACGCAGCTCGTTAAAATCCAGCACTGTGGGGTACTCCAACGCAACGATACTGAGAGGAGCTTGGAGGCGTTAGGTTACCGAAGTCTCAACGGCGCATGCCCAGCTGCAGGTTTATCGACCAGGCGCGCCCGTCAGGCCGATAGACGCGCGGGCGTTGCCGCCTGCTCGGCAAGGGGCCGGCACGGAAAGAACATATGGAGCGGGGAGGGACGAAGCGCGCTCTTCATACCCTAAGGGCGTCACGCGATGCGCGCGTGACTTATGCGCGTGTCACTTGGCATATCCCTGGGAACGGAGCCACGCGATCTTGCGGTCGCCGTTGATCCAGTCGTCAGCGTCTGCCTTGCTGGTGAAGCCCTTGATTTCGCGCTGTTCGCTGTCCGGGTAATCCGCCAGGATTTTCCAGTCGTTGTCTGCAATGCGGACGGTTTTGAAGGTCACTTTTGTTTTTGCCATGCCGCATTATGCAGGAGATGGCCGGAAAAGAGAACCTGCCTTGTGACGGTCATCTCGTGGCCCGGGCGCAGAGCTCGGGGTCCAGCCTGATCCGCGTTGCGCGGCCGGGTCCCCAGAAAAGGCGAAAGCCCCGCCTGGGGGAAGCGGGGCTCTCTGATGGGGGTGAAGCTTGGGGACTTCAAAGAGTTAGACGCCTCCGGGAGAAAATGGTTCAACGCGAAAACGGCGCAAGCTGCGGCATCTTTGCCGGGGCGTGCGGCCCTCCGCAGAACCCCCTGCTTGCGTTTTGGGCGTCGATGGGTTCTAAGCCCCGTCACTTCATGAAAGTTGGCATGAAACAGAAGCGCGTTGCGCGGTCGGACCGCGTCCTGAGCAAAGCCTGCTCGCGCGCACAGAAGGAAATTCAGACATGGCGAAGATGACGAAGACTCAGTTGATCGATGCAATTGCCGAGGGCACGCAGCTGTCGAAGAACGACGTGAAGTCGGTCATCGAGTACATGGCGACGGTCGGCTACAAGGAGCTCAACGAGTCCGGCGAGTTCGTCATTCCCGGTTTCGTGAAGATGTCGGTGGTGAACAAGCCGGCGACCGAAGCCCGGATGGGCGTCAATCCCTTCACCAAGGAGCCGATGCAGTTCGCCGCGAAGCCGGCGAGCAAGTCGGTGAAGGCCTCGCCGCTGAAGGTGGCCAAGGACTCCGTCTAAGGGCTCGCCAAGGGCTCGCGTTTTTCGTTGTGGACGCTCCTTTTCGCGAATGCTGCCGCGGAGTGCTGCAATGACTGCTTGCTTGTGCTGAACCAATAAGGAACTCTCGTAAGGAACTCTCGGGCGTCGTCAGGCTTTGCTTCCGAAAGGGAGAAATCACATGACTGGTCTCAGCGAAGAAGAGATTCGAAATCGGGCTTATCACCTCTGGAAGGAGGCCGGCGAGCCCGCGGGTACGATGGACACCTTCTGGTACGAGGCCGAAAAGGAGCTTCTCGCCGAGCGGACCAAGCAAGGCGAAGTCCCACCCGGGATGACCGACAATTTGCCGGTCTGACTTTGCTGATCTAACAGGCCGACAGAGGCGAGCGTCGACAGTTCTCAAAGCAGCCATCCGGCGTGACACCCGGGTGGCTGCTTTGCTGTTCGGACCCCCGTTCGAATGGCGGCGCTCCGTGCGGCCGCCTCAAAGAAAAACCCCGGTCTTGGGGACCGGGGCTCTTCAAGCTGGTCGGCCGCGTCGCGACATGCCGCCAGCACCACTGAATTCGACCTGACAACGCGAGACGGGAAAATTCGTTCCGGCCGCTAGTCCGGCGACACGGATACGTCGATGATCGCCGGCGTATCGACCTGGCGCTCGCGCCAAACGACGAGATCGCATTTGGGATTGAGCCACTGATATTCGGAGCCGCGCGCCTTCAGGTGCACGAGCGCTGCATCATGTGCGGCGGTCTGATCCGGCGCTTCGACCATGATCTCCACGGTCTCCTCGATCTGACGCACCACTTCGACGGCGTAGTATTTTCTGGTCACGGTCCTCGCTCCGGAATGACTAACGGGCAGGGCAATGGCGCGTTCCCGAAAAGAAAAACCCCGCGCTTTCGCACGGGGCCTTCTTGCCAGGCGGCGGTGGGATTTCAGCGCCTGGCCGCCGGCCGCGTTCTCGAACTTAAGGTTGAAAACCCAAAGAGCAACCGCGCCTGCGCGCTGGAAGGCCTCGAGGCGATGTGCCCGGCGAATTTCGCGGAAGGGGCTGGACTTTTTGTTCCTATTTTGTTCTAGTGGCGCATCTCTATTGGCAGCGACATTCTTTTGGAGGTGCCCATGACTGTCGAGAAACAACGCGAAGTAATCAGGCTCTGGAATCAGCTCAGGAAGCTTGATGGTCCGGCCGCGGAAGAACTCCGCATCCAGATCCTCGAATGCTTTTCGGAGAAGGATCTATCGAAGGACACGGCGAAGCGAGCGGCGTGACGAGCATCGCACCATATCTATGATAAATGGCAATCCCGTCTGCCTTCACCGATCGTTAGGAAGCGTCTTGCGCTCATTTTTCGACTCCGATTCGTTCCTTGCGAACGAAATGGAGTCGGATGCAGAACAAGCCGTGGCTTCTGTATCGATGCGGGACACGCTCTTCCTGACCAAGCCGGCGTGATGCTTCGCACAGTCCCGTCCCGCGTCCTCGCTACGAAATGAGGCGAGGGAGACGCGACATGGATGCGTGCTGGTTGCTCGAGATGTTCGCCGAGATCGCAAAAGTGTTTTGGTACGACCGGCACCCGCGCTTGCGCAAAGGCAGGCCGTCGGTGCCGCAGGTGTCGCCGCGAGCGAAACCCGAAGACTCGATGTGAGTTGGCGAGGGGGGTCGTTTGCGTGCGAACGATATATTAAGGCTTGCTTCGTGCCGATTTCTGCGATTCCGATTCGTTCTTCGAGAACGAAAGGCAGGTGAAGCTGGAACAAAGCCGCACGGCGGATCGCCACAGCCTCTGTTCACCGTCTCGACGCTCTCGCTCTCCGGCGCTATCGTTGCCCCGGCGGACGCAACATGAAGAACGGGCTTTATTCCATCCACATCCACATGCTCGACGGCGTGAAGGGCCGCGACAGCGGCGTGCTGATCCTGCGTGACGGCGTGCTGCTCGGCGGCGGGCCGTATTTCTGGTCACGCGGCGCCTACACGATCGGGAACGGCAATTCGAACAACGGCCCAACGAAGCACGGGGCCTGGAAGGGCGAGCTTGTTACCAACCAGCATACGCCGTTTGCGGATGGCTTCACCCGGCCCCTATTCGGCGGAGTGGAGGCAACGAGCGGCTTCTCCGGGACTTTCAGCGAAGACGCGGCCGAGGTGTTCGGCACCGTGCTGGTCGCAGGCCATCGCAGCCTCGGCTTTCGCGCAAGCCTGAAGTGGCTCGCCGAGTTCTGAAGACGCGTGTTCTGAAGAGGCGTGTTCTGAAGAGGCTTGTTCTGAAGAGGCTTGGCGAACTCCTAACGGAAGCTTGCCGCGAAGCCGATAACCCTATTCGGTTAGGTTAAAAGCGCAATCGCGTTGCGCTTGCCGCTACTTGCGATAGCTGTTTGGCGAAGACGCGATACAACTCTGCCAACAAGCAACTTTGAAGAACAAGAAATTTTGCCAAGAACGAATTCATGACACCTTTTTCAGAACCGTCCTTTTATCAGGGCGACCGCCACACCTACCGGCGCGTCGCCATCGTCGGCACGCTCTTTTGTCTGGCTTTCGTGGTGATCAGCGTCTCGCTGCGACCACAGCTCGAGGACACGCGTGTCGCGGTCAAGGCCGACAGGCTGATGCGCACGGCGGGCCAGGCACCGCACACGAATTAACGGTCGTCGCCGTAGATCTGATGGTCGGCGGAATTGTGTGGGCAGGCGGTGCCGTGCGAGGCGAGCGCCACGAAGCCGGCATAGCCGGACAGGTTGAGCAAGATTTCGAGCCAAACGGGCATGTCGACCTCTTTTCTCCTTGAAGGCTACGCCAACGTGCGCGCGAAGCGCATGTTCCCGGACAAGACGGACCGGCGCCTCAGAGTGGGGTGGTGGGGTCGAGCCGCCGGCCGAGGGCGCCTACGGACTCGCTCGACGGCTGTTCCTTAAGGAACTCGGCAATCGCCCGCGCCAATTCGCCATCGCTCATCGGCGTCGGCGGCGGGCGCAGCGTGCCGACACCGAAACTGCGGACGATCTCGTCGTAATGCTGGTCTCCGGATCTGGGAACGAGCCTGCGGATACGGGCCAGCAATTTGGATATCGGCACTTTATCCTCCTCGGCTCCCCGTTGGCAGCAATTGTGGCGCATTGCCAATGCTGTGCGTGGAACTGAAAACCCCGCCAGCATCGGTGATGCTGACGGGGTCTTCGTGCTGTTGCCTCGACCAGATGGCGGAGGCTTCCGCACTTAGGGAAACAAATCCGCGGAATGCGCGCCCGTTCCATGCATGGCCGCTTTTTTCCGAGCTCGGTTCCACAGGCTGACGCGCAACCATCGCAATGCGCCGGCGTTGTCTGTGCGAGATACGAAGGAGGATATTTACGATGAGGAAGACACTGGCAGTTCTGGCTACCGTTGCGGCCGTCGGCGTGACCGCAGTCGCGGCGCCTTCGCCCGCTGAAGCGCGCGGCCGCGGTATCGGTCCGGGCCTCGCATTCGGCCTCGCCGCCGGCGCCATCACCGCGGGCGCTGTCGCCGCGTCCCATCCTTACGGCTACGGCTATGGCCCGGGGTATGGCTACTATGGCCGCCCAGCCTACGCTTACGGCCCTGGTCCGTACGCTTATTACGGCGATGGACCATACTACCGCCGCCACCATTATTACCGTCACTGGTAACGGCTGAACAAACGAAAGAGCCCGGAGCAACGCTCCGGGCTTTTTTCATGCTCGGTGATCTGGTGTGGTTACGGCCAAAGCGAGGGCCGCTCCACCTTGCGCGCGTTGTCGAGCGTCGACACGAAATACTCGTCACGCTCGCGCTTGAATTTTTCCTGGGTGGCACGGAAGGCGGCGACACGGGCGGCGATCTCTTCGCGTTCGCGGATTTTGCGTTGTTCGTCCTCGGTCATGTCAAATCCCCTCTGCACGTGAGTATGTGTCCTACTGAACCCAAGCACTGCCGCCGCAATCACGTTGAGTCGCGTCAACACATGCATTGGCGCTTCTGATTGGGGCGTCAATGGGGAGGAGGCATTGCAGGATTGTGATAAGCGGGGGTCGGAAAAAATTGCCGAGCGTGTCTTGCGCGGCAGTGGATAACAGCGTCAATAATCTTGTCGCTTGCGCATGTCGCAGCTAGCGCGAAAACAAATCACAAAACCGATCAGCGGAACCAATCGGCCAAACCAATCGGCAAAGCAAAACGGGAGGCCGTGTTGATTGCATCGGATCTTCGCAGCGGCGTCGAGCGTCTTGGCGACATGATCGCGGAAGCCAAACGGATCGTGCCGTTCACCGGCGCCGGCATCTCGACCGAATGCGGCATCCCCGACTTCCGCTCGCCGGGCGGAATTTGGACGCGCAACCGCCCGATCCCGTTCGACGAGTTCGTCGCCAGCCCGGAGGCGCGCGACGAATCCTGGCGCCGGCGCTTCGCGATGGAGGAGGTCTTTGCGGCGGCCAGGCCCGGCCGCGGCCATCGCGCGCTCGCCTCACTCTATCGCGCCGGCAAGGTTCCCGCGATCATCACCCAGAACATCGACAATCTGCACCAGGCCTCGGGCGTCGCGAGCGACCACGTGATCGAACTTCACGGCAACACCACGTATGCGCGCTGCATCGGATGCGGGCAGGCCTATCCGCTTGATTGGGTGAAGCGCCGCTTCGACGAGGAGGGCGCCGCGCCCAGCTGTACCGTGTGCGATGAGCCGGTGAAGACCGCCACGATCTCGTTCGGTCAGACGATGCCTGAGGACGAGATGCAGCGCGCGACCGCGCTGTCGCAAGACTGCGATCTCTTCATCGCGATCGGTTCCTCGCTGGTGGTATGGCCGGCCGCGGGCTTTCCGATGATGGCGAAGGAATCGGGTGCACGCCTGGTGATCGTCAATCGCGAGCCGACCGAGCAGGACGACATCGCCGACCTCGTGATCCGCCACGACATCGGCGAAACGCTCGGGCCCTTTGTCGGTAATTGAGGCAGCAATTTGATTCGCGGCTGTGCAAGCTGTTCATAGGTTCCGCCGAATCTCTTTTTTGTCTATGCGTCGCAACCGGGAGTGTTATCTTTTGAGTCGAAAGATTCGCGTCGCGTCGAGTTGAGAAGATTCTCTAAAGACGCGTGATTCGGCGCCGCCATTCAGGCGGGTTGCATGGCATGTGTGGGGTCCGGGGTTATGGGGTCGTCGGACGGATTTGAGTCCAAGAAGGTCGGAGTTCCCGCGGTGGGCGAACACGGCGGTAGCGGTCGCGACAGCGCACTCAGTCCGTTCACCGGACTTGGTGAGAGCAGCGCCAACCTCGTCGAGGTTCACGGCGTCATCAAATGGTTCGACGCCTCAAAGGGCTACGGCTTCATCGTTCCCGACAATGGCTGGCCCGACGTGCTCCTGCACGTTACCGTGCTTAGGCGCGACGGCTTCCAGACCGCCTACGAGGGCGCCCGCATCGTCGTCGAGTGCATCCAGCGGGCCAAGGGCTACCAGGCGTTCCGCGTCGTCTCGATGGACGAGTCGACTGCGATCCATCCGGCGCAGATGCTGCCGCCGCGCACCCATGTCACGGTGACGGCGACCAGCGGGCTGGAACGGGCCCAGGTCAAATGGTTCAACCGGCTGCGCGGTTTCGGCTTCCTGACCTGCGGCGAAGGCACACCCGACATCTTCGTGCACATGGAGACGCTGCGCCGCTTCGGCATGACCGAGTTACGGCCCGGCCAGTATGTCCTGGTCCGGTTCGGGCCCGGCTCCAAGGGCATGATGGCGGCCGAGATCCATCCCGAGACGGGATCGCCGGTCTCCTCCCACTGATCCAATTCCCGCGATCGTGAGCAGGAGTGCGCTGGCTGGCCGGCGCGCCTCTGGCTTTTCCGGCGACCGCCACGTAAGGACTGGTCCAGTCCCACGCCTCGAGAGCCATCCATGAATTTCGATCGAAAGGCCGTCTTCGCCGTTGCGAAGGGCTGGCTTGCCGCCATCCTCGTCATCGCCAGCACTGCGGTCGCGGGTGCCGCCAGCTTCCAGCCGCTCGAGATCGTCACCAGGAACGGCGTGCAGGTGTTCTCGGTCGAGATCGCGACCACCGAGGAGGAGAAGCAGACCGGCCTGATGTACCGCAAGGAACTGGCGGACGGCAAAGGCATGCTGTTCGACTTCAATCCCGAGCAGGAGGTGTCGATGTGGATGAAGAACACTTACGTCTCGCTCGACATGATCTTCATTCGCGCCGACGGCCGTATCCTGCGCATCGCCGAAAATACCGAGCCGATGTCGACAAAGATCATCTCATCCAGGGGCCCCGCGCGGGCTGTTCTGGAGGTGGTGGCAGGGACGGCGCAGAAATATGGCATCCGCGCCGGCGACCGCGTCGGCCACCCGCTGTTCGGCAGCAAGTAGGCGGGCAAGGGCTATTGGCCGGGCTTATTGCCTCGTCCCGGCGGTCTTTTGGGAAGCTTGCTGGTGCCTTTGCAAGGCTTGCTGGCGCTTTGGGAAGCGTGTATCGACGGGGCTCGCCGGACATTCGGGGTATAGCGCAGCCTGGTAGCGCGGCAGTTTTGGGTACTGCAGGTCGTTGGTTCGAATCCAGCTGCCCCGACCAGCAACACCAGGCAGTTCATCTGCAGCCTCGATCTCTGCTTCCCAAACGGAGACCGGAAGGGCATGGGAACGACTGTGATCGGCAGGGCCACATTCATGTTTCGGCTGGTTGTG
>JBJMTO010000031.1:0-36446 GCA_045811665.1 Bradyrhizobium sp. | reverse complement strand
GGCGGTTGAGCTGCGGCACCAGCGGATTGCCGATCGGGGCGCGCTCAGCGACGGGCGAATGGATCGTGGTGTCGAGCCGGCGGACCCGCGTCTGCAGGCTCATCGAGCGTGCAATCAGATCCTGCAATTGCTGCGGCAGCTTTTCGATCATGTCCTCGGCGCCGGGATCGGCGGCCGTGAGCTTGACCTTGGTCTTTTCCCGGTTGGCCTGGGTCAGCGTCATCTCGCCTTCCTTGACCGCGCGATGCAGCAGCAGCCAGGACGCAAGCTGCATCAGGCGGGTGGTCAGACGCATGCTTTCGGTTGCGTAAGTCAGGCTGACGGAACGTTCGAGCGCCTTGGCCTCGTTACGGCCATCGCCATCGAGATAGGCGGCGGTTTCCTCAACCAGGTCCATGCCTTCCCGAAACAGAACGCCGAATGCTGCAGAATTGGTCAGCCGCTCGCTGAACTGAACGAGCGCGGATTCGCTTTGCGAACGGTCCGCCATGGTTAACGCCCTCACGCCACTATTTGCCCCACCGGCTGTGAACCACCGGCTTATGATGAACAAATCATTGCGCTTGTCCGGGCGAGAGTCCAGCGGCAACCGGATTTATGGTTTCCAGCGTATGGGGGCACAAAATAGCCGCGCTGCGCACAAAAAAGAGCCGCCGTTTCCGGCGGCTTTTGAAGTTGATAACAGGGAGGCGTCAAACAGAGTGGACAGGAGCCACTCGGCGTCCAAAAGAGGACACCACAGTCATAGATGCGAAAGCTTAATGGATCGTAAACGCCCGATAAGTTTCAGCTTTCGTTTGCCATGTCAGCCAGTGGCCGAGCGGCTGTTCACGCGAACACGGTCCTCGTCCATCGGCCCACGGGCACCCGTGGTCACGGCAAGGTCGGTCCATGCCTTTCAGTTGCCGCCCATCGAGCGGAGATCTGTTTAGGATTTGAAGAAGCTGTTCGCCGCGTCTTTGGACGCCCGCTTCTTGCTCATGGCCGTCTCCAGCCGTTCGATTTCCGACCTCATCAGCGCGATCCGCTCGGTCAGTTCCTCGACCGAAAGCAACGAAAGGTCCTGCCCGATCTCGTGGGTGATTTTCTTCCTGGGCTTGTCGTCTTCTTCAATCGCCATGCGCTCTGCTCCGGGCAGTCAAGGGTTCCAGAGGCGGTTGCCAGCACGCGCCCGGCTGGCTAATCAGATGCCTCATCGATATTCCCGCATTCGCAAGGACAAATCATGGAAAAGCTGCCCGCGCAAATGACCGTCGTTGGCATCAGCAAGCCGGGCGGCCCTGAGGTGCTCGTGCCCGAGACACGTGCGGTGCCGACTCCCGGAGCGGGCGAAATCCTGGTCAAGGTTGCGGCGGCCGGCGTCAACCGGCCCGACGTCGCGCAGCGATCCGGCGCATATCCGCCGCCGCCCGGCGCCAGCGATCTGCCGGGACTTGAGATCGCCGGGGAAGTCGTGGCGCTCGGCACTGGGGCTCTCAGGCACAAATTGGGTGACAAGGTGATGTCGCTGGTCGCCGGCGGCGGCTATGCCCAATACTGCATCGCACAGGACGCGCAAGCGATGACGGTCCCGGCAGGCCTGTCAATGCAAGAGGCCGGCGCCATTCCGGAAACCCTCATGACGGTCTGGCACAATGTGTTCGAGCGCGGCGCGCTGAAGCCGGGCGAGACGCTGCTCATTCATGGAGGTTCGTCAGGCATCGGGACCATGGCGATCCAGCTCGCCAAATCCTTTGGTTCCAAGGTGATCGTGACGGTGGGCTCCAAACAGAAGGCCGAAGCTTGCCTCAAACTGGGCGCCGACCGCGCGATCAACTACAAAGCGGAAGATTTCGTCGCCGAAGTGAAGACCGCAACCGGGGGCGTGGGCGCCAACGTTATCCTGGACATGGTCGGCGGCGACTACATCGAGCGCAACTACGAGGCCGCTGCGCTCGACGGCCGCGTGGTCCAGATCGCGTTTCTCGGTGGCCCGAAGGCGGAGGTCAACTTCGCCAAGCTGATGGTGAAGCGGCTGCTCCACACCGGGTCGACGTTGCGGCCGCGCACCAATGCCGACAAGGCGGCGATGGTCGCCGCGATCGAAGCCAAAGTAATGCCGTTGCTGCGCGAAGGGCGCATCAAACCGCTGATGGACAGCACCTTCCCGCTGGAGAAGGCCGCCGATGCGCACCGCCGCATGGAGACCAGCGAACATATTGGCAAAATTGTGTTGGCAGTTTAGCGCAGACGACTGAAGCGGGGCGGAAACCTTTTGGATTTGCTTCGCTTTCATGTCATTGATCCGGCCACGCTGGGTGGTTCGATTTGCCCGAACATTCGTCGATCGCGGAGAACTGACATTGCGTCTGATCAGGTGCCTTGCGCCCCTAGCGCTGGGCCTCATGATTTTGGCCGCCGCGCCGCCCGCGCGCGCTATTGACGCGGTCAGCGTCCGTGGCGATGCGCCTGCAATCGACCTCACCGCCATCCTCGATCCCCAGCGCAGCGACACCGACCGCATCCAGGTCTCTACCGCGCCCGGCACTGACGGCATCGTCAGGCGCATCGAGGTCCGCGCCCGCGAAGGCGGGCAGAACTGGGTGGTGTTCGCGCTGGCCAACAACACCGACGACCAGCTTGATCGGCTGATCGTTGCACCTCACTACCGCATCGTGTCCTCCGGTCTATTGTGGCCGGATCTGGGACTGTCGCGCATCGCGACAATTACGCCTTCGGTCGGCGACCGCCCCGAGCGTCAGGAGAGCGCGACCGCGGACATCTTCCGCGTCACGCTGGATCCGGGCGCCGTCATCACCTTTGTCGCGGAACTGCGTACCGACAAGTTGCCGCAGCTCTATCTCTGGGAGCCGGACGCCTACAAGGACAAGGTGAATTCGTTCACCCTCTACCAGGGCATCGTGATCGGAATTTCCGGACTGCTGGCGCTGGTGCTGACGATCCTTTTCGTCGTCAAGGGCAGCATCATGTTTCCGGCGGCCGCCGCGTTGGCCTGGGCGGTGCTGGTCTACATCGGCGTGGATTTCGGCTTCTGGGGCAAGGTGCTCGACATGTCGAACAACGCCGAGCGCGTGTGGCGGGCGGCGGGGGAAGCCATCCTGGCCGCGACACTGCTGGTGTTCCTGTTCGCCTACCTCAATCTAAGCCGCTGGCATGTGCGCTATTCCCACATCACCGTGGGCTGGCTGGCTTTTCTGGGATCGCTGGTGGCGCTGGCCCTGTTCGATCCGGCGGTCGCATCAGGCATTGCGCGGATGTCGCTGCTGATGATCGCGTTCGCCGGTTTCGCGCTGATCGTCTATCTCTCGACCCATGGTTTCGATCGCGCGGTGCTCCTGATCCCCACCTGGTTCCTGCTGGTGGTTTGGGTGATCGCGGCCGGCATGACGGTCGCAGGCAGCGTCACCAACGATATCGTCGGCCCAGCCCTGCTCGGTGGCCTGGTGCTGATCGTGATGTTGATCGGTTTCACGGTGATGCAGCATGCCTTCGCCGGCGGCGGCGCGAGCACCGGCGTGGTCTCCGATGTGGAGCGGCGCGCATTGGCGCTTACCGGCTCCGGCGATCTGATCTGGGATTGGGACGTCTCCGCCGACAAGGTGTTCACCAGCCCGGAAACCGAAAGCCTGCTGGGTTTGAAGCGCGGCACGCTCGAAGGTCCCGCGGCGAAATGGCTTGAGGTGCTGCATCCCCTCGATCAGGATCGTTTCCGCGCCGCTCTGGATAGCGTACTCGACCAGCGCCGTGGCCGCCTGGTGCAGGATTTTCGGCTGCGCACCCCCGACGGCCACTTCATGTGGTTCGCGCTGAAGGCAAGGCCGGTCGTCGGATCAGATGGCGAAGTCTCCCGCGTGGTCGGCACGCTCACCGACGTCACCGAGATGAAGAACGCCGAAGAACGCATGCTGCACGATTCCGTGCACGACAACCTCACCGGGCTGCCGAACCGCAAATTGTTCATCGATCGGCTGGGCGCGGTGGCCAATTTCACCAAGAGCATGCCGAACCTGCGCCCGACCTTGATGGTGATCGACCTCGACCGCTTCAAGCAGGTCAACGATTCCGTCGGCATCGCCGTTGGCGATTCAATCCTGCTGACCTTGTCGCGCCGGCTGACCCGCATCCTCAAGCCGCAGGATACACTGGCGCGGCTGGCCGGCGACCAGTTCGGCCTGATCCTGATGTCGGAACAGGACCCCTCCCGGATCACCGCGTTCGCCGAGACCATCCGCAAGACCATTCGGGCGCCGATCGCCTTTAACGACCGCGAGATATTCCTGACTGCATCGATCGGGCTGGCGCTCAGCGATCCGCAGACGCAACTGTCCGATGAGATCATCAAGGACGCCGAGCTCGCGATGTATCACTCGAAGCGCATCGGCGGCGACCGCATCGACGTCTACAAGCCGGCGATGCGCGCGCGCAAGACCGACCGGCTGACGCTGGAGTCCGAGTTGCGTCGCGCCATCGAGCGCCAGGAAATCACCATCCTCTATCAGCCGATCGTTCGACTCGAAGACCGTTCGATCGCCGGCTTCGAGGCTCTGGCGCGCTGGGACCATCCCAAACTCGGACGGATGTCGCCCGTCGAATTCATCGCCATTGCCGAGGAGATCGGACTGATCGTGGATCTCGGCATGTTCGTGATGGACCAGACCGCGAAACAGCTCGCGATCTGGCAGCGCGCGATGCGCTCACGGGAACCGATTTTTGCCAGCGTCAACGTCTCGTCGCGTCAATTGCTGCGCCACGACCTGATACACGACATCCGCACCGTGCTGTCGCGCTCCTCGGTTGCGCGGGGCACGCTCAAGCTGGAGCTGACGGAATCGCTTGTGATGGAGAACCCGGAACACGCCGCCCAGATGCTGACCCGGATTCGCGAACTCGGCACCGGATTGTCGCTGGACGATTTCGGCACCGGCCATTCGTCGCTGGCCTATCTGCAGCGCTTCCCATTCGATACCATCAAGATCGATCAATCGTTCGTGCGCACCACCAGCCGCGGCACCCGGCCGGTGATCCTGAAATCCATCATCGCGCTGGCCCATGACCTCGGGATGGACGTGGTGGCGGAAGGCGCGGAAACCGATTCCGACGCGGTCGAGCTGTATCAGTTGGGCTGCGAATACGCGCAAGGATTCGCATTCGGCGAGCCGATGGACGCCGAAGCCGCCATGCGGCTGTTGACCGAAGAGCGGCTCGAGGCAGCAAGCTGACGCGGTTATTTCGGCGGTTTCATTCGCCTGAACCGAACGCTCTTCCCATCGGTAAGCCGGGTAGCAATATAGCCCGCGGCGAGGCAGGCTTCCCGTTGTGGCATCTTTTCCTGCGGGCTGCGCAGCGTCTCCCACCATGACGCCCGGTGCGCCGCTCGCGGCAGCGCCGCATCGATAATGGCCTCGATCTGCTGGAAACTCAGCACGAATTCGGGGAGCGTCTGCTTCTTCAGATAATCGCGTAGCGCGTCATAGTCGTTCACATGCGTTCTCGGTGGCGGCTACTCATTTGGCGGGGCGAAGCATTCGCCCAGTTCGGCAAGAAAGCGTTAACTCATCGACGCGTCATTGTCCTCACTTAAGCCGGCAGCAATGTTTGTGGGATTATTCAGGAGGATCGTACCGAGGGATAACTTTGGGCAGCCTCAAGACCACCGGCAGGAAGCCGTGGCGAATGTCGGCGAAGTTGCTGATCGCGTCCTCCGTGGCAACGGTGATCGGGTTCTCCACGATCTGCGCCAGTGTCCTGCTGGATATACGCCGGGGCGAGGAAGAGCTGGCGCGCCAGACGCTCGAGAATCTTGCATCCACCATTGATGCCGATATCAGCCGCAATGTCGAACTTTACGACCTGTCCCTGCGCGCGGTGGCCTCCAACATGGCGGCGCCGGAAATCAACGATGTCGGCAAGCCGGTCCGGCACTTGATCCTGTTCCACCATGCGGCCATGGCCAAGCATTTCGGCGCGATCCAGGTGTTTGATGCCGATGGGCGGCTGGTCGTCGACGCGTCGACGCTGGATCCCGCGCCGGAAAATCGCGGCGACGAGGAATTCTTCCTGGTGCATCGGGGGCAGCCCAACTCCGGCCTTTTCATCAGCCGCCCGACCCTGCATCGCGGTTCTTATTCGATCGTGCTCAGTCGGCGGATCAACTCCGGCGACGGAAAGTTCCTCGGCGTGGTCGCCGGCGCGATCCGCTTCAGCTATTTTCACGAGCTGTTCGACCGCCTCAACATCGGCCCCAACGACGGCATCACCGTTCTGCGCCGTGATGCGACCGTGATCATGCGCAGGCCGTTTGATCTGGACGTGATTGGCAGGAACCTGGCTGACATACCGGGCGTTATGCGGGCATTATCCGAACCTAGCGGCTGGTACTCCGGGTCGGGCGCGCTGGACGGCGTGCCGCGAATGCTGGTCTGGCGCGACGGAACTCAACCGCTTGTCGTTCTCGTCGGGAAACCCTGGCAAGACATTCTCAGACTATGGCACACCGAGGCGGCCCGAATCGGCGCCATCATGGTGGCGCTGATCTTGTTCGTGCTAGCCGTGACGCTTTATCTCGCGGGCGAAATTGGCCGCCGCGCACACGCCGAGGACAAGCTCGAGGAACTTGCGACCACCGACGCACTCACCGGCCTGCGAAATCGGCGCAAGTTCGATGCCGAGATCGAAACCGAATGGCAACGCGCGGCCCGTCACAAGATACCGATTGCGTTGCTCATGATCGACGCCGACCATTTCAAATCCTACAACGATTCATTCGGACATCAGGCCGGCGATCAGGTGCTGGTCGGGATCGCGATCTGTATTTCGGACTCGGTACGCCGGGCGAGCGACTGCGCCGCGCGTTATGGTGGTGAGGAGTTCGCGGTCTTGCTGCCGGGGCTTTCGCCCGCGCAAGCTCTGGGCATAGCCGAAACCATCCGCTTGAAATTCCAGGGTTGGTCCGACGGTCCGACCGTGGCAACCCTCAGCATTGGTGTGGCCAGCATGATTCCGTCCACGAGCACCGATTGGGCAGTGCTGTTGAAAGCGGCGGACAACGCGCTTTACGCTGCCAAGGCCAACGGCCGCAATCTGTGCGTATTGGCGAGCATCCCCAAGCTATCGCTCGTCGCCTGAGAAGCGCTGAGGCGGAAGCAGCTAGTCCGACAAGTGCTTCTTCATCACCTCGCGCAGACCATCGCGTAATTCCGCGCGGCCCATGCCGAACGCGATGTTGGCGCGCAGGAACCCCGCCTTCGAGCCGCAATCGTGTCGCTCGCCTTCGAATTCGACCCCATAGAAGGTTTGCGTCCCGGCAAGCCCGATCATGGCGTCGGTCAACTGGATCTCGCCGCCGGCGCCGCGCTCCTGCGTTTCAAGGATCTTGAAAATTTCCGGTTGCAGGATGTATCGCCCGGTGATCGAGAGGTTGGAAGGCGCCGTCCCTTTGGCGGGCTTTTCCACCATGCCGTCGACCTCGAAGATGTTGCCGTCCCGCTTGCCGACGCCGCAAATGCCATATTGATGCGTGAGATGCGCCGGCACCTCCTCAACCGCGATCAGGTTGGACTTGTTTCCAAGCTTGCCGGCAGCCTCGATCATCTGCTTGAGACAACCGGGCGTATTCAGCACCAGCTCGTCCGGCAACACCACAGCGAACGGCTCGTCGCCGACAATATCGCGCGCGCACCATACCGCATGGCCAAGGCCGAGCGGCGCTTGCTGGCGCGTGAAACTCATTGCACCGGCCTCGGGCTGGTCGCGCGCCAAGATCTCGATTTCGGCCTTTTTACCCCGAGCCTGGAGCGTCGCATCAAGTTCATACATCCGATCGAAATGGTCTTCGATCACGCCCTTGTTGCGCCCGGTGACGAAGACGAAATGTTCGATCCCAGCTTCCCTGGCCTCGTCCACCACATACTGGATCAAAGGCTTGTCGACGATGGTAAGCATTTCCTTCGGCATGGCCTTGGTGGCAGGCAGAACGCGGGTGCCGAGGCCGGCGACAGGGAACACGGCTTTGCGGATTTTCATGCGGCTATCGGGGCTTTATTGGCGTGCGAAGGGCGGAAGATTGCATGTTGGTAGCCCTTTTTGCCTCCGGGAACAAAGGCGGATGTGATAACGAGCGGGACTTTCGTAAAGCGTTGAGCCGCGCGGCAGTTCCGCTCTGTGGCCTTGCTTTGCGGAGTTGGCCTTCAGCAACAAATCTTGCCTTTGTTAAGCGATTGGAAACCGCGACAGGGGCTCCTGAATCCGTTATTTGCAGTCAAGACGGGCGGGCACGATGCGCAGGACAGCAATGATGGTGAAGCGGCGGGCGAGTGCGGCGATTGTCCTCGGCGTACTGCTGGTGTGCAGCGAGACGCGCGCCGAATCCGCCAGCGGCGGCCCCAAGAGCTTTCTGGAGAACCTCTTTACCGGTTCGCTGTTGAAAGCTGGCCCGACCACCCCTGCGGCGCCGATGCAGCCGGCGCCTGGGTCTGCCAGCGCACCATTGCCCTGGACCGGCGAGGACGGCGCCTCCGGCCACCCGTTGATGACTGCATCCGCGATCCGGGAGGCGGCGGCTAACTTCGACAATTGCGTCGCATCGATGTGGCCCGACGCCGCCCGCCGCAACATCTCGCAAGCAAGCTTCCAGCGTTTCACCACGGGCCTGACGCCCGATCTGCGAATCATGGACCTGATGGATTCCCAGCCGGAATTCACCAAGTCGATCTGGGACTATCTCGACATTCTGGTGAATGACAACCGGCTGGCCAAGGGTCGCGAGATCCTCGCGAAATACAAGCCGCAGTTCGACGCAACGGAAAGGGCCTATGGCGTCGACCGTTATGCGATAGCCGCCATCTGGGGCATCGAGTCCAACTATTCGACCCAGATGGGCGATCGTAGCGTGTTGCAGTCCACCGCAACGCTTGCCTGCATCGGCCGGCGCCAGAAATATTTCAGGGACGAGTTTCTGGCGGCGCTGGAAATCCTGCACCATGGCGATTTGCGTCCGGAGCAGATGCGCGGCTCCTGGGCCGGAGCATTCGGTCCGACGCAATTCATGCCGACCGCCTTCAAGCGCTATGCCGTGGACGCCAACGGCGACGGTCGTCGCGACGTGGTCGACGACGTGGCCGACCTGATCGCCTCCACGGCAAACAATTTGAAAAAGGATGGTTGGCAGGCCGGTCAGAGCTGGGGCTATGAGGTCGTCGTGCCTTCGAAATTCGACTACATGCTTGCCGACCGGGCCAAGGCGATGACGATCGCGCAATGGGAGCACCTCGGCATCAAGCGTCCCGCAAACCAGCCATTCCCCAATCCAGCCGATAAGGCCTACCTGTTGGCGCCGGCGGGCGCCGAAGGCCCGGGCTTCCTCATGCTGCAGAACTTTCGCGTCATCATGAAATACAATCCAGCCGAAGCTTACGCGCTGGCGATCGGGCATTTTGCCGATCGACTGCGTGGCGGCGCCCCATTCGTTCAGCCCTGGCCGAGGCAAGAGCGGGAATTGTCGCGCGCCGAGCGGCTGGAACTGCAGCAGCTTCTGGTCCAGCGCGGCTTCTATCGCGGTGTCCCGGACGGGCAGCTTGGGGGCCAGACGCGCCAGGCATTGCGAAGCTTCCAGGCCGAGATCGGTACGCCCGCGGACGGATTTGCCTCCTCAAACGTGCTGGATCGGCTCCGATCCCGCAATTGACCGACCGCGGCCGGGCCTGGCCCTGTTGACCGTCGGCGGACATTCGGCCGCAGGGTGGCCGCACCAGCGCTCGGCGGTTCAAGGCGGAAATCTGCCCGCTTAAGGTCGGATTCAGCTAGTATAGCCAAACGCCTGACCCCATTTACGTACGATGCCGATGCAAAAGCCGAAATCCTTTTTCCGGATATTCACCGAGCCGGGCCCGCTGATCGCGCTGTCGGTGGCGGTTGCGTTGCTGGTCGGGATCGCAGGTCCGGCGTCTGCGCAGTTTTTCAATTTTGGCGGATGGTCGCGGCCTCAGCCGCGCAGCAGCGGAGGCGGCGGCTGGTTCGGCGGAGACCTATTCGCACCGTTCCAGCAGCCGCAGCAGGCCCCGAAGCGAGTCGAGAATTTTTCCAAAGCGCCGCCACCGGAAAAGCGCGAGACCGTGGCGGAGCGGAACGTGCTGGTGCTCGGAGACGCCATGGCGGACTGGCTCGCCTACGGTCTTGAGGACGCCTACTCCGAACAACCCGAAATCGGCATCATCCGCAAACACAAGACCGTCTCCGGCCTGATCAAATATCAGCCCAAAGGCGAGCCTGCCGATTGGGCCGCAGCGGCCAAAGGTATTCTGGCCAACGAGAAGCCGGACGCCATCGTCGTCATGCTTGGACTGGAGGATCGCGTCGCTATTCGCGAACCTGCGATCGACAAGGCCGACAAGAAGACCGAAAAGAAGGATGCCCGCGGCAAACCGGAAGCTAAGCCAGCCGATAAATCCGGCTCAAAACCGGAAGGCGCAAACGAGGCCGCCGCGAAACCGGACGACAAGCCCGCCGATGCCGATTCATCCGCCGACGATTCAGCTGACAATGATTCAGCGCCGGTCGTCGCGCCGGAAAAGAGCGCGCGCTCGCCGAGTGGGGTGTACCAGTTTCGCGATGACCGCTGGGTCGAACTCTACGTCAAGAAGATCGAAGAGATGATCGCGGTGCTCAAGTCCAAGGGCGTGCCGGTGCTTTGGGTCGGGCTTCCCGCCGTTCGCGGGCCGAAGGCAACCGGGGACATGCTGTTCCTGGATTCGTTGTATCGTGATGCGGCCGGCAAGGCCGGGATTACCTATGTCGATGTCTGGGACGGCTTCGTCGACGAAGCGGGTCGCTTCCTGCAGCAGGGCCCCGACTTCGAAGGTCAGATCCGTCGCCTGCGCTCCTATGACGGCGTGTATTTCACTCGGCCCGGCGCGCGCAAGCTGGCCCATTACGTCGAGCGCGAGATCACCAGGCTATTAGGTGCGCGTTCTGCACCGTTTGCTCTACCGAGCGAACCGGCAACGCCAGACGCAAATGCGCTGCCTGGTCAGCCCCCGCCCCGGCCCCTCGCCGGCCCGATCCTGCCGCTGGTCGCATCTTCGGTTGGAACCGATCAATTGCTCGGCGGACCGGGCTCGCGTCCGGCCGCGACAGATGCGTTGGCCGCGCGCACCCTCGTCAAGGGCGAGCCGCTCGCCCCACCCGCCGGCCGAGCGGACGATTTCGCCTGGCCGCGCCGCGAAGTCGGACGGGAACAGATCAAAGCCGACACGCCGATCGCCTCAATTGCGCCGGATGGAAAGGTTGCAGCCCCGGGCGCACCTGCACCGGCCCTGGCGCAGAAAGGCAGAAGGCAGCAGCCCGCGCCGGTTCAATCAGCCGGCCCACCGACATTCCGCGACTTGTTCAGCCTCGGAAATTCCGCACGCAAGCCGCCGCCCCCACCGCCCCGTGCGGCGCCAAATATTTTCCGCCCGCCGGGCGGCATCGGCCCATCGGCGTGGGCCCCCGGACTTTTCGGCCGTTGAGCCGGGCGATGGAAAGTCAGGTTCGTGGCAAGCGGCAATCGCAAGCGCGCGATGGATGTCCTCAGCCGTAGTACCGCCAGCGCTGCGGCGGGCGCGACGATCGGGTCATGAGCCAGGCGAGCGCAAAGCCGATTCCGCCGGCGACCAACAACAAAGTGAGCGGATTCTCGCGCGCGGTTCTGACCACCGCCCTTGAACCGTCGCGAAAGGTTTCCTCACTTTTCTCATAGGCATCCCTGGCGTAGCTGGCTGCCGCATCACTCGCATCGCGAGCCGCGTCCTTGGCCTGGCCATACAGGTTCTGCACGGTGCCTGCGGCTTCGCGAGCACGGCCAGCGGCTGCCGTCCTCGTGTCGCCGGCGATATCACCAGCGGTGCTCTCTACCTTACCTGCGAAATCCCTTACCGAGCCGGCGATCCGATCCTTATCCATCGCGGTCCCTCCTTGTTGCGCGCTTGCGGTTGATTTTCAATGTGTTGGCGAATGCGCGCCCGTTGGACGCTTCTCGGAGGATGTAACGGATCAGGGCAGCTACAGTTCCGGCGATTTACAAAACCAGTCCGCCATCAACGACGAGTGTTTGGCCGACAATGTAGGCCGCGAGCGGTGATGCCAGAAACAGTGCGGCTCCTGCCATGTCGGCCGGTGTTCCAAGCCGCTTCAGCGGGATGCGCTCGATAGCGCCCTCCAGCCGCTTCGGATTAGCCGTGGTCACCTTCGTCATCTTGGTATCGACCAGGCCTGGGGCGATACCGTTGACGCGGATCCCATCCTCGGCCCACGCTTGGCCAAGCGTCCGGGTCAAACCGACGGCACCCGTCTTGGAAGCATTATAGGCCGGATTGCCCTTGGTCGAATGAAAAGCCGCGGTCGAACTGACGATGATCAGCGAGCCATTGCTAGCGCTCAGCATGTGGTGGAATTTGCCGGCGCAAGCCATCAGGCTCATCAGGTTGACTTCAAGTACTTTGCGAAAGCCCGGCATCTCGAATTCGCCGCGCCGATAGATCACAGCCCCTTGCGCCAGGACCAGCGCATCGAGACGCTCAAAGGCGGGCGCGAAGTTTTCTATCGCGCTCGGATCGCTGACGTCGAGCCGGGCGTACTCCAGGCCTTCGAGGTGCGATCCCTCGTCAGGCGAATAGTCGGCCGCCGACGCTCGAGTGCCCCAGACATGCACGGCTGCGCCTTTGCTCCGGAACGCCTGTGCGATGCCGTTACCGATGCCGCTGGAGCCGCCCACCACCAGAACCCGCTTGCTGCTGAAATCCAGTTCGTTCATCGTCATCCTCAATTAGTTTGCACGGAAACCATAGCAGCGAAAATGGCGGAAGAAACGCATGTCGGATTTCAAACAGCTAAGCCGCTCGGTCCGGGGATTGACCGTGCTCGTAACCGGCGCCGCCAGCGGCATGGGCCGGGCTACGGCGCGGGTGTTCGCCGCTGAGGGCGCTAACGTCGCCGTCACCGACCAGAAGCCGGAGGGCGTGGAAGCCGTTGCCGCCGAGATCGCCTCGAGAGGCGAAAATGCAAGAGCGTGGAGCCTCGACGTCACCACGCGCGATGACATAAGCCGCGTCATCGATGAGGTGGCGTCGCATTTCGGCGGATTGGATATCATCGTCAACAACGCCGGCATTTCGGTCCGAATAGCCATCGACGATGAAGGCTATGACGAGGCGTGGGCAAAGGGAATGGCTGTGATGCTGACAGCGCATCAGCGCGTGATCCGCGCCGCCTTGCCCCATCTGCGCCGATCGAAGTCGCCGCGGATCGTGAATATCGCCTCTACCGAGGCGCTTGGAGCTACCGCGTTGCACAGCGCTTATTCGGCGGCGAAGGCCGGCGTCGTCGGATTGACGCGCTCGCTTGCGGTGGAACTCGGTCGCGACGGGATAACGGTGAACTGTATCTGCCCGGGGCCGATCACGACCGGCATGACGGCCCGCATCAGCGACGAGCACAAGGCGATCTACGCCAGGCGGCGAACCGCGCTCGGCCGCTACGGCGACCCCGAAGAAGTCGCCCACATGACGGTGAGCCTGTGCCTGCCCGCGGCATCGTTCCTGACCGGCGCTATCATTCCGGTCGATGGTGGGCTGATGGCCCGCAACGCCTGAAGGCGGCCCATGCATCGCGAAACGTTGACATCGCTCGGTCCCGGAGTAGCTTTTCAGGGAAATGGAGCGGGACAACCGCATCCCGCGATCAGGAGCAAACGCCATGACGGTCTCCATCCGGCAGCTTCACACGCATTTTTTCGGCGAAGTATCCGGCGTCGATTTGCGCAGGCCACTGTCGTCAGAGGAAGCTCGGGACATCGAAGCCGGCATGGACAAATACGCCGTGCTGCTGTTCCGTGATCAAGACATCACCGACGAGCAGCAAATGGCTTTCGCGCTGAATTTCGGCGAGCGCGAGAATGCGCACGGGGGCAGCGTTGCCAAGAAGGAAGATTACCGGCTGTCCTCAGGGCTGAACGACGTTTCCAACCTTGGCAAGGACGGCAAGCCGCTGCCACGAGATCACCGCATCCATCTTTTCAACCTCGGCAACTGCCTCTGGCATTCCGATAGTTCGTTCCGCCCAATTCCGGCGAAGTTTTCGCTGCTCTCGGCCCGTATCGTCAACCCAAAGGGCGGCAACACTGAATTTGCCGACATGCGGGCGGCCTATGACGCGCTCGATAATGAAACCAAGGCCGAGATCGAGGACATGATCTGCGAGCATTCGCTGATGTATTCGCGGGGTTCGCTTGGTTTCGTGGACTATACCGAGGAAGAAAAGCAGATGTTCAAGCCCGTGTTGCAGCGGCTGGTGCGAACCCATCCGGTGCATCGCCGCAAGTCGCTTTACTTGTCATCGCACGCGGGCGCGATTCTCGGCATGAGCGTGCCCGAGGCGCGCTTGTTATTGCGGGACCTGACCGAGCACGCAACCCGACCGGAATTCGTCTACGTCCACAAGTGGACGCAGCATGACCTCGTAATGTGGGACAATCGCCAGACCATGCACCGTGTCCGCCGCTACGACCAGTCGCAACCCCGCGACATGCGCCGCGCCACGGTGGCTGGCAACCAGCCAACAGTGGCCCAGCAAGCCGCGGAGTAAGGAGGAAACTTCCAGCGCGCCTGAGAGAAGTTGACTAGGCGTGACCGGCTTCGGTCGACAGCATGCCGGGGTCAATCCCGATCTTGCGCAGCGCCCGCTGGTATTTCTCCTCGACATCTCCGCCGAAGATGAGGTCGGGGTCGGGGTCGCAATGCAGCCAGCCATTGTCCTGGATTTCGGTTTCCAGTTGTCCCGGCGCCCAACCCGCATACCCGAGCGCGAGGATAGCGTGCTTCGGCCCGGCGCCCCTGGCAATCGCCTTCAGGATGTCGACCGTCGCCGTCAGGCAAATTCCATCGTCGATCCGCAAGGTGGCGTCCTCGATGAAGAAGTCGCTCGAATGCAGCACGAAGCCGCGGCCGGTTTCGACCGGACCGCCCTTCAGCACCTTCATGCTCTCGGCGTTTTCCGGCAGCTTGATCTGGTCGGCCTTTTTGATGATGTCGAGCTGAACCAGCAGTTCTGGAAAATCGATACTTCCCGCGGGCCGGTTGACGATGATACCCATCGCGCCTTCGGAGGAATGCGCGCATAAATAGATCACGGAACGTTCGAACCGCGGATCTCCCATCACAGGCATCGCAATCAGCAACTGACCATCGAGATAGCCGGCTTCGGAAGAGTTATCACCGACCGCCGCGGCTACGCGGCTAACGGTCCTTGGTCTTTTTCTCTCAGGGTCCATGCGCAAAGGACTCTCCTGTTGTCGGTTATCCTGATATTGGGTGGCGGTCCTGTCAATCAAGCGGGCCTTGTCATTGGTCGTACATCACAACCAATTCAATGGTTTGGTGCGGCGCTTGACTGTAAAGACGTCTTATGACCGCCATAGTTCCCATGCGCGCCGCGCTCGGCTTCGCCGCCACCTGTCTGGCATCGGCCGTGACGATCGAGGCCCGCGCCGAGGATGCGTCCGCTTGGCAACGTGACGGACACTCCGCGGTTCGCCTGCTGGCCGGCTCGCGCACCGGTACAGTGCTGCTCGGCGGCATCGCGTTTCAACTTCAGCCTGGCTGGAAGACCTACTGGCGAACTCCCGGCGATTCCGGCGTCCCCCCGCGCTTCGACTTCTCGAAATCGGAGAATGTCGAAGCGGTGACTGTGTTATGGCCGGCACCTGCCAAATTCGAAGACGGCGCGGGCGGGTATTCGTTTGGCTATCGCGACCAGATCGTGATGCCGCTGCGGATCGTGCCAAAGAACGCTGATAAGCCGGTGAGGCTCCGCGCCGCGATAGATTATGCGGTGTGTGAGAAAATTTGCATTCCAGTTCACGCCGACGCGGAACTTGCCTTCACCAGCGTTGCAAGTACCGAAGACAGTGCTCTGTCCGCAGCACTGGACGCGGTGCCAAAGCCGGCCAATGTCGCCGATCCCAACCCGCTGACCATCCGCGACGTCAAACGGGGCGTCAATTCGACCGTGCTGGTCGACGTGGTCGGTCCCGAGGGAAAGGATGTCAGCTTGTTCGTCGAAGGACCGACACCCGATTGGAGCCTCCCGGTTCCAGAACTCCTCGAGCAAAGCCCAGCGGGGGTGAAGCGATTTTCATTCCGGCTCGATGGCTTACCTCCAGGCACAAATCCTGACGCAGCAGCCTTGAAGTTGACGTTGGTAGGTGGCGAGCGCTCCTACGAGTTCAACGTCAATCTGCAATAGCTCACGTGCGCCGCCAGTCAGAGGCCGCCGCCACCAAATCTTAAGCCATTATTGATACGCCGGAGCGGGCGGGCGTCCCTGCTCCGCCCGGAATTCCCGCCTGGCCGTCATGGACGCACAACCCGCAACAGCTTCGCTCGCCGGCCCTATCGCGCGCCTTCGATGGCTGCTGGGCGATTCCAACGAAGCCTCGCTGACGCGGCGGCTCGCCGGGACGATCTTCCTCATCCGGATCATCAGCGCGGCGCTTGCTTATGCTTCACAAATCCTGCTCGCACGGTGGATGGGTGGATCCGACTACGGGGTCTACGTCTACGTCTGGACCTGGGTCCTGCTGCTCGGCAGCATGATGGATTTCGGGATCTCGGCCTCGGCGCAAAAAATCATCCCGGAATATCGCACCCGCGGCGAGCACGCGCTGCTGCGCGGCTTCCTCTCAGGCAGCCGCTGGATGACCTTCATCGTTTCTGCGGTCGCAGCGGTTCTGCTCGCGGGCGTCGTCCGCCTGCTCTCGCGATGGATCGACCCGGGCGCGATCGTTCCGCTCTACATCGGATGCCTCACGCTGCCCGCCTTTGTCGTCGCCAACACCCAGGACGGCATCGCGCGTTCCCACGACTGGATGCAATTAGGGCTGATGCCGCAATTCATCCTGCGGCAATCTCTGATCATCGGCATTACCGCGGGCGCGCTTGCGCTCGGCTTTCATCTGGGCGCAACGGCTGCGATGCTCGCCAGCGCGGCAGCCGTGTGGCTGGCCATGATCGGGCAGATGATCGTGCTTAATCGGCGTTTGGGTCGCCACATCCAGCCTGGCCCCAGGTCTTACAATTTCGGCGGTTGGCTTTCGATTTCGCTGCCGATCCTCATGGTCGAGGGCTTTTACCTGCTGTTGTCGTACACCGACGTGCTGTTGCTGCAGCAATTCCGCTCCTCTGAGGAGGTCGGCGTCTATTTCGCGGTGGTGAAGACGCTGGCGCTTGTGTCATTTGTCCACTACGCGATGTCGGCGACAACGGCACACCGCTTTGCTGAATATCACGCGCTTGGAGACAAACTGCGGCTGGCAGCCTATGTCGCGCATGCGATCAGGTGGACGTTTTGGCCGTCGCTTGCGGCGACGGCGCTGCTACTGGCCATGGGCAAGCCGTTGCTATGGTTGTTTGGGCCGCAGTTCGTGGTCGGCTACGATATCATGTTCGTCGCGGCAATCGGGCTTGTCGTGCGCTCGGCAATCGGCCCGGTCGAACGGCTGCTCAACATGCTCGGACATCAGTACATTTGCGCAATGGCCTACGCGCTCGCCTTCGTCATGAACGTGGCGCTGTGCATCGCGCTCGTGCCCGGATTCGGCGGTCATGGCGCCGCCGCGGCCACCTCGATTTCGCTGGCATTCGAGACCGTATTGCTGTTCTGGATCGTACGAAGGCGACTTGGCCTGCACGTGCTCGCCTTCGGTAAAGCCTGATACAGTTCGCTTGAAGCTGGACTTCCCCGTTAGGCCGCCGTCCAGCCGCCGTCGATGGAAAGATTGGCGCCGGTGATCTGCGCCGCATCGTCACCACACAGAAACAAGGCCAGCGCGGCGACCTGTTCGGAGGTGACGAACTCCTTGGTAGGTTGCGCGGCCAGCAGCACGTCGGAGATGACTTGCTCCTTGGTGAGATTGCGCGCCTTCATCGTGTCCGGGATCTGCTTCTCGACCAGCGGGGTCCAGACGTAACCCGGGCTGATGCAGTTGCAGGTGATTTTGAAGGTCGCAAGCTCAAGCGCCACGGTCTTGGTAAGGCCGGCAATGCCGTGCTTGGCCGAAACATAGGCCGACTTGAATGGCGAGGCCACCAGCGAATGCGCTGAGGCGGTATTGATGATCCTGCCCCAGCCGCGCCTCTTCATCCCGGGCACCGCCGCGCGGATGCCGTAAAACGCAGATGACAGGTTGATCGCGATGATCGCCTCCCATTTTTCGGGCGGAAACTCCTCGATCGGCGCGACGAACTGGATGCCGGCATTGTTTACGAGCACGTCGACAGAACCGAAAGTCTTTTCGCCCAATCCGACCATCTCGGCGACCTCGAGAGGCTTGGTCATGTCGGCCGGTGAATGAACCGCCCTCACCTTGAAATCGCGTTCGATGCCGGAGCGCTCCTTCTCGATATCGGCCGGCGCGCCCATGCCGTTGAGAACGATATTGGCGCCGGCGTTTGCGAAAGCGCGCGCATAGGCCAGGCCGATGCCGCTGGTAGATCCGGTTACAACCGCCGTCTTCCCGGTCAACGTACCCATTCATTCGCTCCTTTTTTTTGCCGGGGCTGCGCTCTCGCCCCCACTGAAATCGTAAGTCACCATTGTTTCACCGGATTGCGGCTTCTCGAGCCAATCCTTGTGACGCATCGAAAGACAAACATCGCGCTCGCCCGCGCTCCAGTGCTCGACCATGGCGAGGCGCGAAAAGTCGTAGTCCTTGGAAGAAGTTTCGTAGTTCTTGCTGCGGTATATCAGGTGCACCACCGTGACCGTATTTTCTTTCGCCGCCCGCGAGAGAATCTCCAGCGATGGATCGTTCCTGAGATCATCGGGCAGCTTGGCTATGAGTTCGCGCAACGCCTTGCGGGTGTTGTGGACCTGCTTGTTCTTGTCGGTATTCATCCGGGTGCGGCTGGAATAGCGAATATCCTTTTCGCGCTCGGCGGCTTCCAGCAGCGACACCGGCAGCGGTCCGCGCGCGCTGAACAGATCGACCTGAAATATCAGAAGATCGCTGTCGACTTCCGCATCCAGCACATAGTCGAGCGGCGTGTTCGAGGCGATGCCGCCGTCCCAGAAATGCTCGCCGTCGATTTCGATGGAAGGAAAGCCGGGCGGCAAGGCGCCGGAGGCCATGATGTGCTCCGCCCCGATTTTCCTGCCGAGCTTGCTGAACTCAACATTATCGAAGTATCTGAAATTGCCCGTGGTGACGCTCACCGCACCGACGCTCAAGCGCGTCTCCAGCGCGTTGATCCGATCAAAATCGACCAGCCGCTCAAGCGTCGCCCGAAGCGGCGAAGTGTCGTAGTAGCTCTGGGCCTGCGGGCTGCCTTGCGGCCAGAGCGGAGCGGGAGGAAAGCGCGGCCGGAAAAACCCGGGAACGCCGAAGGTTGCGATAAAAGCAGCGCTGGTTTCATTGAAGAGCGAGCGACCGCCATCGCCGGACGGGATCGGGCTCCAAGGCACGGGCGCGGAGACCATGTCCCAGAACTCCGTCAGCCGCTCCACTCGTTTTTCAGGCGCGTTGCCGGCGATGATCGCCGCATTGACGGCCCCGATCGAAATCCCCGCAACCCATTCGGGTTCGAAATGATTGCGACACAGCGCCTGATACGCGCCGGCCTGATACGAGCCGAGCGCCCCGCCGCCCTGCAGGACCAGCACGCGTTGCGCCTTTGCCGGCGCCTTGGCCGGCGCTGGTGGGGAATTTTGGGTCATCCGGCGGATCGGTTTATCCAAAGCAAGGCACCGTGGCGTCAGTAGAAGATCGGGTCAACCTGTCACCGGCATCGGCCCGCTATCGCGGCTCCGCTGATGCAAGAATCAGCGTCCAAAACACCTTGTACTTGGTGTTCGGAGCGTAGCTCGCGGCGATGCCCAATTTTGTGACACCACTTTTCAGCATGTTGGCCCTGTGTGGGGGCGAGTCGCGCCAGCCCGAAAACGCTTCTGCCAGAGTGTGGTAACCGGCCGACACATTCTCGACCGCGAGTGTGGCCGGATAACCGGATGCGTTCAGGCGCTTGGCCAGCGGCGCCTTGATGTCGTGATCGAGCTTGTTTTGGCTTGCCATCACCTGGGACTGCTGCTCCGCCAGCTTCATCAGCTCGGCGTCGACGGCGAGAGCTCCGAGCCCGTTGTTCTGCCGATAGAGCGAAATCATTGTCGCGGCTGCCTGCGGGTCGAGCTTGGCGCCGCCATTGGCCATGCTGAGATACATGGTCGGCTGCTCGATGGGCGCCTCCGCCGCGCAGCCGCAGAGCGCCACAAATCCGAAAATCGCGACCATCGCGCGCATTCACAGCTTCCCCCGGCACAAGACCCCCAGCCGGTACGCTCGGGAATGCCGTCAATCAATGTTTAAGGCGCGATCGAGAATAAGCGTGTCGACCGATGTTCTCTCGTCCTAAAACGGAGTTGTTGCATATCAACCGTGGCTGAATGGTGAACGCCGGCCCAGGTTCCCGGCAAAACTGCCAACGTTCGAGGCCCGCGTGCTACGAAGCCTTGAGCGTATGGATCCCACATTCGGTCTTGGCTCTGCCACGCCACCGGCCAGCGCGCGCGTCCTCGCCCGCCGAGGTCCGGCTGGTGCATGGCATGCACCCCACCGACAAAAAACCTGATGCTGCGAGGGGATGTGGGGGCAGGTTTGCCAGGCTGTAGATCGCCTCGATCTCTCCGCGCGAGGCGTTCGCGAGAGGATTGAATTTGAGCCGTAGACCATCTTGTTCGACCACCGGAATGTTTGCGCGGAGGGCGCCTTGAAACCGCTTGCGGCCGTTGATCCACGCCCTGAACGGGACAAGCGTGCGCGCCAGCGGCTCGATCTTACGGATGCGGCAGCAAGCATCAGGATCCGAGATCCACAATTCCCCTTCGGGGTCCTCGCGCGACAGCGTCTGCTGCAACGGCTTGACGGAGCGGACATCGCTCAAGCCCAAAGTCGCAATCAGAGTGTCGCGATAGGCCAGCGTCTCCTCAAACAGCCATCCGGTATCCAGGAAAATAACCGGGATGGCCGGATCTACGTCGGCCATCACCTTCAGCAGCGCCGCCGACTCGGTCCCGAATGAGGACACCAAGGCGAGATGCTCTCGGCCGACCGCCTGCAACGCCGCGGCAATCACCTCTGCCGGCGAAGCCCGACCAAGGGCTCGATCAAGTTCCCCCGCCGACGGCAGATCGCGGGCGGTCTCGGGTGCAGCTTGATCAACGAACTCGTTCACTGGCTTGCGCTTTCCGAATGACGTAGCAGCATCCGCCGGTGCAACGCGGTGATGCGGCCATCGCCCGTCGGCTGGTAGAACACTGAATACCGTTTCACCGTGCCGGCGAATGCTTCGGCGTCGCCGGGCTTTTTAACCTCGAATGCGTCGAACCCGGCGCGCAGCATGAACAGAAACTGGTCGCGCAGCACCTGACCGGTCGCCCGCAGTTCGCCACGGTAGCCGTGACGCTCGCGCAACAGCCGCGCCTGCGTGTAGGCGCGACCATCGCGGAAGGTCGGAAACACCAAGGCGATTACGGCGAGGCGGCCGAGATAGGGCACGAGATCGTCGACGTCGCGATTGTTTGGCCATATCACTCCGGTTCGGCCCGCACGTCGCGAAAGCGCCTCGGCATCGGCAAGGAATCGCGCGGAGGAGATCAGGATCGCGCCATCGTCCGGAATTTCGGCCTGCTCGGCGATCGCGACGAAAATATCGCCTGTTATTTTGCCGTTCTTAACGAGTGGCATAGACGCGCTCCCTGAAGGGCTCGACGCCCAGCCGTTTCACGGTGTCGACGAACAATTCATCAGGGCGGGCGCGCAGCGCCAGATAGGCCTCGACAATGTCTTCGATAACATCAGCGGCTTCAGAATAGGGCACGGCCGGTCCGATCAATGTGCCGAGCTCCGCATTCTCGTCGGCGCGGCCGCCGATCGTAATCTGGTAGAACTCTTCGCCGTTTTTCTCGACGCCGAGAATGCCGATGTGGCCGACGTGATGATGGCCACAGGCGTTAATGCAGCCGGAGATATTGATGTGCAGCCGCCCGATCAGGTCGGCCGTTGCATGATTTGCGAAACGCCGGGTCAATTCCTGCGCGATCGGGATCGAGCGCGCATTGGCGAGCGAGCAGTAGTCCAGCCCCGGGCACGCGATAATGTCGGAGACCAGATTGACGTTAGGCGTCGCCAGCCCGATGTTGTCGAGCGCCTTCCACAGCGCAGGCAAGTCGCGCCGCGCGACGTGCGGCAGCGCCAGGTTCTGCTCATGACCGACGCGGATTTCGCCGAATGAATATCTATCGGCCAGATCCGAGATCGCGTCCATCTGATCGGCCGTGGCGTCGCCGGGCGGACCACCCACCGGCTTGAGCGACAGCGTCACGATCGCGTAGCCAGGGATCTTATGCTGCGCGACTGAATTCTTCCGCCATGCCTCGAAAGGTGGATCGTGCGCCGCCTTCTTCAACTCATCCGGCATATGCGGAAGCTTCGGGTACGCCGGATAGGTGAAGCGCGACCGGATATCCTCGATGACGGCGTCATCGAGCGTCAGCGCGCCGTCGCGCATCTGCAGCCATTCCTGCTCGACCTCCTTCGCGAACTTCTCGATCCCCAGTTCGTGAACCAGGATCTTGATTCGCGCCTTGTAGATATTGTCGCGACGACCGTATTGATTGTAGACCCGCAGAATGGCTTCGACATAGCTCAGGAGATCATGGCCGTGCACGAACGGTTTGATGGTCTTGGCGATGAAAGGCGTGCGGCCGAGCCCGCCGCCGACGAGCACCTCGAATCCTGTGTCGCCTTGCGCGTTTTTGTGGAGCCGCAGCCCGATGTCGTGGATCTTGATCGCCGCGCGGTCGTGCGCGGATGCGGTGATCGCGAACTTGAATTTACGCGGCAGAAACGAGAATTCCGGATGCAGGGTTGTGTACTGCCTCAACAGCTCGGACCAGATACGCGGGTCCTCGATCTCGCCTGGAGCGACCCCGGCCCACTGATCCGAAGTCACGTTGCGGGTGTTGTTTCCCGAGGTCTGCATGGCATGGATGCCGACTTCCGCAAGATCGGCCAGCGCATCCGGCAACTCGGCAAGTTTGATCCAGTTGAACTGGATGTTTTGCCGGGTCGTGAAGTGGCCATAGCCGCGATCGTAGCGGCGCGCCACATGCGCCAGCCGCCGCAACTGCGAGGAAGACAGCGTTCCGTAGGGAATAGCCACGCGCAACATGTAAGCGTGAAGCTGCAGATAGACGCCGTTCTGCAGCCGAAGCATCTTGAATTCGTCCTCGGTGAGCTCGCCGGAGAGACGGCGCTTCACCTGGTCGCGGAATTCATCGACGCGCTCGTTGATGACCGCGCGATCGAGTTCGTCGTATGCATACATGTGGCAGCCTTACGCCGGAACCGGCAGATCGATGGTGACGCCGTGGAGCCGGATACGCTCGCGCAAATTGC
The DNA here is from genome assembly GCA_045811665.1 of Bradyrhizobium sp. Lineage (GTDB taxonomy): Bacteria > Pseudomonadota > Alphaproteobacteria > Rhizobiales > Xanthobacteraceae > Bradyrhizobium. Next base: position 12,967 of record JBJMTO010000031.1, on the reverse strand, counting down.
CCGGCTTGATATTGCCGGAGTCCTTGATCTCGACGGGCGCGATATAAGCGCCGACCGCGCCGACGTCGTCGACGACGGATTGCGCCAGCAACGCGCGCGCCTCATCGGAGGTGCGAACGATCGCGGCTTCCGAAAGCTTCACCGACCAATCCTGCCCATCGGTGCGGTAGATCACCGCGCCGTCCCAGGTGCGGTTTGCGGTCACCACCGATGGGCCGGTGATTCGAATTTTCTTCTGTTCGAGCGGAGAGGTCATTCGGCGGCTTCCAGCAGTTCTGAGAGGAGTTGATGTGGATTGGAGTGGCGCCACGGCGCTGAGCGCGCGACCACCTCGCCGATGATGAGGACGGCGGGACCGCCGTCGACCTTTTGAACCAAGTCGGGCAGTTGGTCCAGCGTGCCCACCGCAGCCTCGGCTTCCGGCCGAGTCACCCGCGCGAACACACCTACTGGCGTTCTCGGCGAGCGTCCCGCGGCTAGCAGCCCGGCGCGGACCGAACCCGCAGCAGTCACTCCCATGTAGACGACCACCGTCATCTTTTCGTCCGTCAGTGCGGACCAATCCACGGTCTCGGCGTCTTTCGCCTTGTGGGCCGTCAAAAAGGTGATGCGCAGCGCCTCATGCCGAAAAGTCAGCGGCACCTCGAATTGCGCGGCGGCACCCAGGCCTGCGGTGATTCCCGGCACCACGGAATAAGCCACTCCGGCCTGCCGCAGTGCGTCAACCTCTTCGCCGCCCCGGCCGAACACAAAGGGATCGCCGCCCTTGAGGCGCACCGCGCGTTGGCCAGTCTTCGCGGCCTCGATCATCAAGCTGTTGATCGCGGCCTGGCCGATGCCGGGTTTCCCCACACGGCGGCCGACGGGCACGCGCGCAGCATCGCGTCGCGCCCGATCAAGCACTTCAGGCGAGACCAGCTCGTCGTAAAACACCACATCCGCGTCCTGCAGTGCGCGCAGCGCCTTGATGGTCAACAGATCGGGATCGCCCGGGCCGGCACCGATCAGCGTTACGCACCCCTCAGCTTTGCCGCTGGATTGCGCACCCGCAAAGGCGCTGGGATCGGAGATATCCTTCAGCGCCGCTTCAGCGTCAGCTGTACGTCCGGCGAGTACCATCGCGCCGATCGGACCATCGACCACGCGCTCCCAAAACCTGCGCCGCAGCGGAAACTCGGGAATGCGGTTGTGAATAGATTTGCGCCAACGGCCGACAAGGCTGGCGAGATCACCAATTCTCGCCGGCAGTGCTGCTTCGATGCGCTCGCGCACCCGCCGCGCCACGACCGGCGATGCTCCGCCGGTGCCGACCGCAACCACCACGTCACCGCGATCGACGATGGCCGGGAAAATAAATGTCGAGTGCGAAAGATCGTCCATCACATTCACGGGCAGCCCGACCGCCTTCGCCCGCGCCGACATCGTAGGCCCGACATCGCCCGCGCCTGCACAGAGGATTGCGATGACGCCGGTGAGGTCAGCGCTCAGGGGATCGCCGTCGGCCAGTTCGATGCGACCGAGGTCGGCGGCTTCCAATCCGCTCACGTCATGCCCGCCATTGGTTGCGTACCAGCGGATCCGCGCGCCCGCCGCTGCGAGCAGACGCAATTTGGCTCGCGCCAGTTCGCCCGCGCCGACCAGCAATACGGGGCCGGTTTGAAGGTCGAGAAATACCGGCAGGAATCGCATGCGGCGCTCGCTCGCCCGACGTGTGGGCTTGACTGGAATTATTTTCTATATATGTGTCTTTTCACCCGCGCAAAGAGAAATTTATTTCTCCTCTAGTGCACCGCAACTATAGAATTTCCACCTCCGCACGCCAAGGGCTACAGATGCATCTTCCCGGTAGCGCAAACGCGAACGACCGAGCGCTTTGGGAGAACCAGCCGACGGGCTCTGCTGCCCAACAATTTTCAACAAGCCTGCGGACGCCTCAGCCCAGCATGGATCACCTCGATGCCCTGGAAGCGCAGAGCATCTATATTTTCCGTGAGGCGTTCGCCCGGCTGAAGAAGCTGGCGCTGTTATGGTCGCTCGGCAAAGACTCCAACGTCATGATCTGGCTTGCGCGCAAGGCGTTTTTCGGCCGCGTGCCATTTCCCGCCTTGCACGTCGACACCGGAAAGAAATTTCCGGAGATGTACGCGTTTCGCGACCGTTACGGCAAGGAATGGGAACTCGATCTCAGGATCGAATCCTGTCCGCCGCTGGAGAGCATCGATTCAACGCTGCCGCCCGCAGCGCGATCGGCGGCGCGCAAGACCGAAGGACTAAAACTCGCGCTGGCTAAATACGGGTTCGACGGTTTGATCGCGGGCATTCGCCGCGACGAAGAAGCGACCCGCGCCAAGGAGCGCGTGTTCTCGCCTCGCGGCACCGAAGGCGGGTGGGACGTGCGGGACCAGCCACCCGAGTTCTGGGACCAGTTCAATGCTTCGCCACCGCCGGGCGCGCATTTGCGCGTTCACCCGATCCTGCATTGGACCGAAGCTGATATCTGGGCGTACACCAGGCGCGAAAATATCCCGATCATCCCGCTCTATCTCGCGAGAGACGGCAAGCGCTATCGCTCGCTGGGCGACCAGGACATCACCAATCCGGTGGTTTCAGATGCTGCGAGCATCGAGGAAATCCTGATCGAGCTCGACAGCACCAAAGTCCCGGAACGCTCAGGCCGTGCGCTCGATCACGAAACCGAAGATGCGTTCGAACGCCTGCGTGTCGCAGGCTATCTCTGAACCAAAGAGTTGGGCGATCCAATGAACGCACTGGTCCCGATGTCGATATCCGCGACGCCCAACGGGACCACCCGGCCGCAGGTACGCATCGTCATCGTCGGCCACGTCGACCACGGCAAGTCCACGCTGGTCGGACGGCTACTGCATGAAACCGGCAGCCTGCCTGAGGGCAAGCTTGAGATGCTCAAGGCCGTCAGCGCCCGTCGCGGCATGCCGTTCGAATGGTCGTTCCTGCTCGATGCCCTGCAAACCGAGCGCGACCAGGGGATCACCATCGACACGACGCAGATCAGATTCCGCACGGGCTCGCGTGACATCGTGCTGATCGACGCGCCTGGTCATGCCGAATTCCTGCGCAACATGATAACTGGTGCTTCCCAGGCCGACGGCGCGTTGCTGATCATCGACGCCCTTGAGGGCGTGCGTGATCAGACCCGGCGGCATGGCTACCTGCTGCATCTGCTTGGCGTCAAACAGGTGGCGGTGGTCGTCAACAAGATGGATCGGGTCGGTTTCAGCGCGCCTCGATTCAGCGCGATCAGTGACGAGATTACCGCCCATCTCAGCGGTCTCGGCATCACGCCCTCCGCGGTGATTCCGATCTCCGCCCGTGACGGCGACGGCGTTGCGCAACGCACCAAGCCAATGGCCTGGTATGATGGATCGACCGTGGTGGAAGCGCTTGATGCGCTCGAACCCGCGCGACCGCTGGAGCAGCTCGCGCTGAGGCTCCCGGTGCAGGCCATCTACAAGTTCGACGACCGCCGCATCGTATCAGGGCGAATCGAGTCCGGTCATCTCGCCACCGGCGATGAAATCGTGATCATGCCGGCCGGCAAGATCGCAAAGATAAGAAGCGTGGAGGGCTGGCCGCTTACTCCGGTGAAGGGCAATCAAACGGCTGGGCGATCCGTCGGAATCACCCTTGACCGCGAACTGTTCGTCGAGCGTGGCGACGTCATCGCGCATGTCGGAACCGCTCCGCGCGACACGAGGCGAATTCGGGCACGGATTTTTTGGCTCCACGAGAAGGCGCTGACGACCGGCGCTTCGATCCTGGTCCGTCTGGGCACCAGCGAAACACGGGCAGTCGTGGTGGCAATCGAGAAGGCCGTGGACCCGGGCGAACTGTCCAGCGTCGAGAACAAATCGATCGCGCGCAATCACGTCGGCGAAATCGACATCTCTCTGGCCCACCCTATCGCTGCCGATGCTCATGCGGATAATTCCCGTACCGGTCGGCTGGTGATTGAGGTCAATGGCCGAATTGCCGGCGGCGGCCTGGTGTTGTCGGTCGACGCGGGACAACGCGCAATCCCTGTCGACATAGTGCCGGTGGAATCTGCCTTGCGCCCGGATGAGCGATCGGCGCGCTACCGTCACCGAGGCGCGGTGGTGTGGATGACGGGATTGCCGGGGTCCGGTAAATCGACCCTCGCCCGCGCACTCGAGCGCCGGCTTTTCGGGAATGGCGGTTCGCCGGTGTTGCTCGACGGCGATACGCTGCGGGCAGGCCTCAACAGCGATCTCGGTTTTTCTGCAGCCGATCGCAGCGAGAACATCCGCAGGTTGGCCGAACTCGCGGCTCATCTGGCGCGGAACGGGCACATAGCCATCGTGGCCGCCGTTTCACCATCCCGCCAGGATCGCGCTGCCGCGCGCAGGCGGGCCGATACATCTTTCCGGGAGATCTATGTCGCCACCCCGCGCGAGGTTTGCGAACGCCGCGATCCCAAGGGCCATTATGCCAAGGCGCGCGCCGGAGCATTGCAGGCGTTTACCGGGATCGGAAACGATTACGAGCCGCCGACCGACAGTGAATTGACTATCGACACCTCCTCGCGCTCTGTCAGCGAGGCGACCGATGAGATCGAGCGGATGCTGGCGAAGTCGGACATTCTGTTTGACGAACTCGTCGACCTCGCTGCCAACATCTGAACGTTCCCGAGTGAACCCGAACGCGGCTAACGTCAGTAGCAACGCTTTCTTTTTCGATCAGAACATCGGTTCTAAGGCCTTCTCAGGGGCCTCGCTTTAGGGATAAAAGAACCGACGAGCCCGTCTGCGGGCGGTTGTCGCTGACCCCTGAAACCCCGGCGTAATCCGCGGTTTCTCCTGAGAAAACCCCATCATGAAGCGTATCGACGTTCACGGATTGAAAATCGCACCTGTTTTGGCCGATTTCATCGCCAATGAAGCCACGCCAAAAACCGGGATTTCGGCCGACGCGTTCTGGGCCGGACTCGCCGACATCATCCGAGACCTGGCTCCGAGAAACCGTGAACTGCTGGCTGTACGCGACACCTTGCAGGTGAAGATCGATGCATGGCATCGCGCCAACAAGGGCAAGCCGTTCGATATGAACGCCTACACGGCATTCCTCAAGGAGATCGGCTATCTCTTGCCCGAGCCGGCGACCCAGAAGGTCCAGACTGCCAATGTGGACGAAGAAATCGGCAACGTCTGCGGGCCGCAGCTTGTAGTGCCGCTCACCAATGCGCGTTACGCGCTCAACGCTGCCAATGCGCGCTGGGGCAGCCTCTATGATGCCTTGTACGGGACCGATGCCATACCGCCCGAAGGCGGTCAGGGCCAAAAGGGATATAGCAAGACGCGCGGCGACAAGGTCATCGCGAAGGCAAAGGCCTTTCTGGACTCGGCCGTGCCGCTGGCCACCGGGAGCCATGCGGATGCCGTCTCCTATAGCGTTGTCGCCGGGCAACTCGCGGTCAAGCTGAAGAACGGGAATTTGACCGCGCTGAAATCGAGCGCGCAATTCGCCGGCTATAAGGGAGAGCCGTCGACACCGAGCGCGGTCTTGCTGGTCAACAACGGCATGCACGTCGAGATCATGATCGATCGCGGCCATATGATCGGCAAGGACGATCCGGCCGGGGTTGCCGACATGATTCTGGAGTCCGCCGTCAGCACGATCCTGGATATGGAAGACAGCGTCGCGGCGGTCGATGCGGAAGACAAGGTGCTGGTCTATCGCAACACGCTGGGCCTGATGGACGGCACGTTGTCGGCGGACTTCGAAAAGGGCGGTAGCACGCTCAAGCGCGCGCTAAATCCTGATCGGGTCTACAAGGCCGCCGATGGCAAGGAATTCAAGCTGCATGGCCGCAGTCTTTTGCTGATGCGCAATGTCGGCCATCACATGTTCACCGACGCTGTGCTCGACTCCACCGGCGCCGAAATCCCGGAAGGCATTCTGGACGCCGCCGTCGCCGGGCTGCTGGCGATTCACGATCTCAAGGGCACCTCTCAAACACGCAACAGCCGCACCGGCTCGGTTTATATTGTAAAGCCGAAGATGCACGGCCCCGACGAGGTGGCGCTAACCTGCGAACTGTTCGGCCGGGTGGAGAAGATGTTGTCCTTGCCCGAGAATACGATGAAGGTCGGCATCATGGACGAGGAGCGCCGAACCACGGTCAACCTCAAGGCCTGCATTCAGCAGGCACTGAACCGCATCATGTTCATCAACACTGGTTTCCTCGACCGCACTGGGGACGAAATCCACACGTCTATGGAAGCGGGCCCGATGATCCGCAAGAACGACATGAAATCCCAGCCCTGGATTAAAGCCTACGAAGACTGGAACGTCGATATGGGCCTCATGGACGGCCTGCCCGGCCACGCCCAGATCGGCAAAGGCATGTGGGCAGCGCCTGACAAGATGGCCGACATGCTCGCGCAGAAGATCGCCCATCCGCAGGCCGGCGCCACCACGGCGTGGGTGCCCTCGCCGACCGCAGCAACATTGCACGCGCTGCATTATCACCAGGTCAATGTTCTGGCCCGGCAGCAGGAATTGGCCAGCGGCGGCCCGCGGGCCAAACTGTCGGACATCCTTACGATTCCGGTGTCACAGTCGAACTGGGCGCCTGACGACGTGAAGCAAGAGATCGACAACAACTGCCAGGGCATCCTGGGCTACGTCGTGCGCTGGATCGACCAGGGCGTCGGCTGCTCCAAGGTACCCGACGTTCACGACGTTGGATTGATGGAGGACCGCGCCACCTTGAGGATCTCGAGTCAGCATCTGGCCAACTGGCTGCATCAGGGCGTTATCACCAAAGAGCAGGTGATGGAATCGCTGAAGCGGATGGCGGTGGTGGTTGATGGTCAAAACAAGGGCGATCCGCTGTATCGGCCAATGGCTCCGGGTTTTGACGGCGTCGCTTTCAAGGCCGCCTGCGATTTGATCTTCAAGGGTCGCGAGCAGCCGAACGGCTATACCGAATACATACTGACGGCGCGGCGTCGTGAAGCCAAAGGGGCGTATTGAGCCGCTGCTCAATTGGGCGTCGAGATTTCGGTTCGACGAACCCGGAGATGGCGCGCTTTTGCTAAAGCATCAGCCCCGGCAGACGCCGGGGCTGATTTGTTCGTGCCGATTGTCAGATCACAGTGATGTATTTCAGAAGCGAGATCACGCCCACGATGATCACCACGACGCGCGCGATCTGCTTGGCGCGGCCGTCGAGCGGCAGCAAATTGATCAGATACAGAACGAGGATGACCACCAGAAATGTGACGAGTACGCCTATCAGCATGACTTTCCCCTCAAGCTTACGAGCATCTCCCCAGACAACGCGCGAGGCTGGCTGCGGTTCCAGCTTCGGAACCCGTCTGATGGATGGGGATGAGGGCCGCTAGCAGGCAGCCAAAACTGTCCCGGGTCTACAGCGACGCGGTACGGGGCCATCGCCGCCTGATCAGCACGGTTTGGCGCTATTCTCGGGCCATGACGGGCACGCGCCGATAGCGGGAACGGAGCTGCTCGGAGGCCGGGGAGAAATGCAAGGACGCCCCGCGCCGGTCGGCGCCGCGGCCGGCGACCATCAGTCCGTTATCGCCCGCAACAAGGTCTCCCTTACGCAACGTCGGATCGTCCTCGATCTTGATTGGGGCGAGGCCGGTGTGATCCCTGCCGTTGCAGGTGCATCCCTGCACTAGTTCGTCGCGGTAGCGATACGCGTTAGGCAAGTCCGAGTACGACTTTCCGGATTCGGTTTCGGCGTTGTCGATATTGCTGCCGTACACGACCTTGGTCTCGCTGGCCGGGCAGAAGCTGTTGCACGAGGCGGCGCGGCTCTGATTGTCAGAACCGCTGATTGGAAAATAGCGTCCGTCACAGGTGCGTACGCAGTACGCCTGACCTCCATACGAGGTAACACGGGCACGGCGGCGTTCGATTTGCGGAGCAAGGAAACCGTCGTCGCTTGCAAATGGCAAGCGGATAGCGGGTCCATGGCGCCGGCTTCCTTCGAACGCGCCAAACAGCGCGGAGAGGAAGTCCTCCGCTTGGGCCGATGCGGCCAAGGCGACAATGCCGAGCACCAGTGCCGCGCCAGACGCCGCTTGCCTGATTGGTCTACTCAACATGTCGGCCGTTACTCCATCAGTACCGCGACGAGGAAAGATTCATGGCCTGGCTGCGGGTGGAAATGGTGTTCAACTCAGGACGCGACGCCGAGTTCGGTGAACCGATGCTGGCCTCCTCCGTTGCGACGAGCCTGGAACGGTGCGCTCGAGCCTCAAGGTGCGTTGAATTCTTCGGCAAGACCACGACCTTGGTGCCGACACCAACCCGGCTGAAAAGATCGCTGACGTCTTCGTTGGTCAGTCGGATGCAGCCGGAGGAAACAAATTTTCCGATGGTCGACGGATCGTTGGTGCCATGGATGCGATATTCGCTGGAGCCAAGATACATTGCGCGGGCACCCAGCGGGTTGCCGGGACCGCCCGCCATAAATCGGGGAAGGTACGGCTGTCGCGCAATCATCTGAGCCGGCGGATGCCAATCCGGCCACTCCGCCTTGCGGCTGATGGTTTGCACGCCGGACCAGGTAAACCCTTCCCGGCCGACGCCAACGCCATAGCGGATGGCTCGGCCGGAGCCCAGAACATAGTATAGCGCGGTGTTACCCGTATCGATGATGACGGTGCCCGACGGTTCACGCGTATCGAGCGCCACGATGCTCCGCCGCAACCGATCAGCAACGGCGCGCTGGTTTGCATCGACCTCGTCTCTGAATTCACCCGGTAGGAAAAGGCTTTGGGGTGCTGCGGCGTAGCCAAGCATCTGGGCAGTGGCGCCGGTGGAGAGAACGGCGGGGACCGCGAACAACACCCCGGCAAAAACGAGCGGGTTGATCAGGCGGGACGATAGGCGGCGACAGCCTGCGGCTCTGAGTGTCATGATTGCCCCCATTGCGATGTGATCCGGCTGATGCTTCAGCGGAACAAACGCCACTAACGCTCGGCGGTTCCGTTTCAGACGGAATTCCCGAGCCGTGGCCCGATGGAACTTCTGCCCGACCTGCCGGGTTATTGCTTGACCTCTGTCAAGCCTTTCATCGATCAGCCCGAACAGGTGGGGAGAGCCAGTTGCGTGTCCTTCCCAATGAACGTGCGCTCCCCACAGAACAACCCAGCACGCCCCTTCCCGACAGCAAAAGCGAGCTGCCCCCGGTCATCAGGCGCGCCGAAGTGGTCGCCTTCGCGCTCGTGGCACTTCTGGTCATCAGCGTCGCCGCCGTCCTCTACGTCGCCAAGCCGTTCTTTCTGCCCGTAGTGACGGCATTCGTGGTCGGCACCATGTTGGCGCCGGCAGCCGGATATCTCGAGCGACACCGAATTCCGCGCGCGCTCTCCGCGGTGCTGATCGTCAGCGCAGTTTGTGCCGCCCTGGCCTTCATGGTGACCCTGATCTCTTCGCCTGTAATGGAATGGAGCACCCGGCTGCCCGAGCTTGGATCGCTGCTGAAGGAGAAGCTTCACGTTTTCGACGGACCGCTCGCGCTTTGGCATCAGCTGCACAGCATTGTCACCGGCACCGACAACTTCACGACCGCGGCGTTCCAAATGCCGAAATTCGACTGGGTCCAGACCGCGATCGAAGTCCTCTCACCGACGTTCACCGAAATCCTTCTGTTCTTCGCGACGCTGGTCCTGTTCATCGCCAGTTGGCGCGACCTGCGCCGCGCGCTGATTCTAACGTTCGGCGATCATGCCTCGCGGCTGCGGACCTTGCGGATCCTCAACGAAATCGAGGAGCATCTCGGGGGATATCTGCTTATGGTTACGACGATCAACCTCGGCGTCGGAATCGTCACCGGCCTGATCTGCCTGGTTACTGGGATGCCCAATCCCGCCGGCCTCGGGGCGTTGGCGGCCACGCTGAATTTCTTTCCCATCATCGGGCCGGTCGCGATGTTCATCATCCTGACGCTGGTCGGCGTGCTCGCTTTCCCCACGCTCAGCGCGGGCCTGCTCGCACCGCTGGCCTTTGCAGGCTTTACCTTTTTGGAAGGGCATTTCATCACGCCGACCATCATCGGGCGGCGGCTCGAGCTGAACGCGCTCGCGGTATTTATCGCGCTCGCGTTCTGGACCTGGCTATGGGGACCGATGGGCGGCTTCCTGGCCTCGCCGCTGTTGATCGTGGCGCTCGTGCTGAAGGAACATTTGCTTCCGGAGGAGTCGCCGCAGCTTCCTGAGGACTGAGCGCGCTCAAACCTTCAGCGGCTCGGCTGATTTATCCGAGCTCTATGACGTCGGTAACCTCGTGCGAGAGGTTGAGGTTGCCGACCGTGAGCACGATCTTCGCCGGCAGCCTCTCGTCGCCCTTAAGACGCCCGCTGGCGAGCGCATCGCGCACCGCCTTCTCGATTTCACGTTGCGAAGTGATCCCGACTTTCTTGAGAAATTTGCGCAAGCTGGCGTTGAAAAGGTCTTCGTTCATCATCGGCTCCTGAACTTATGGGCGTTCCGGGTTGTTCAGCATGTATTCGCCAAGATCGCGCTGGCGGCGGTCGGCTCGCGTGGCTGCGTTATTACGCAACACGTCGCGATCCTTCCGGCAGGCGATATATGCCGAAGATCCGACTGTCACGTTGTTCGCACGACATATCGCGTCGTCATCCTCGCCGAGCGTCGAAACGGGGGTCTGGCTGCGCTGCGCGCAGGAACAGAGAGCGAGAGCGAGCAGCGTGAGCGCGGTTGGTACGTTCAACGAGCTAAGTTGCATTCGAGGTCCGATCTTTGGATAGGGATCCGGCGGCCATTTGCACTTCACACCCTTGCCTTTAGCGCCGCCCCTATCTCCTCCAGCACCTTGGGGTCCTCGATGGTGGCGGGCATCGCCCATTCGTCGCCGTCGGCGATCTTTTTCATGGTGCCGCGTAGGATTTTGCCGGAGCGCGTCTTTGGCAGCCGCCCCACCGTAATGGCGAGTTTGAAGGCCGCAACCGGACCAAGCTTTTCGCGCACCAGCAATACGATCTCCTTCTCGATCTCGTCGTTGCTGCGGCTGACCCCAGCCTTCAACACCAGAAAGCCGCAGGGCGCCTCGCCCTTGATCGCGTCCTTGATGCCGAGCACGGCGCATTCGGCGACGTCTGGATGCGAGGCAAGAATTTCTTCCATGCCGCCGGTGGAGAGGCGGTGGCCAGCGACGTTGATGATGTCGTCGGTCCGCCCCATCACGAACATGTAGCCGTCCGCGTCCTTGTATCCGGCATCGGATGTTTTGTAATAGCCGGGGAATTCGTTGAAATAAGCTTCCCTGCACCGCTCGTCCTGCTGCCACAACGTGGGCAGGCAGCCCGGCGGAAGCGGCAGCTTGATCACGATCGAACCCATGGCGCTCGCCGGCAGCGATTTTCCACCTTCGTCCACCACCTCGACCTGATAGCCCGGCATCGGCACCGTCGGCGACCCGTGCTTCACCGGAAGCTGACCCAGCCCCACCGGGTTGCCTGCGATACACCAGCCGGTTTCTGTCTGCCACCAATGGTCGATCACCGGCACCTTCAACTGCCGTTCCGCCCACTCAACCGTCGGCGGGTCGGCACGTTCACCGGCGAGAAACAGGGTGCGGAATTTCGACAGATCATGCTGGCGGATGAAGTTGCCGTCCGGGTCTTCCTTGCGGATAGCCCGGAACGCGGTCGGCGCGGTGAACAATGCCACCGCCTTGTGTTCGGAAATGACTCGCCAGAACGCGCCGGCATCAGGCGTGCCGATCGGCTTGCCCTCATACATGATCGAGGTGGCACCATGGAACAGCGGGCCGTAGATGATATAGCTGTGACCGACCACCCAGCCGATGTCGGACGCACACCACCAGACTTCCCCCGGCTTGACGCCGTAGAGATTGAACATCGACCACTTCAGCGCAACCAGATGGCCGCCATTGTCGCGCACGACCCCCTTCGGTTTGCCTGTCGTTCCCGATGTATAGAGGATGTACAGCGGATCGGTCGCCAACACCGGCACGCAGCCGGCGGATTTTTTTCCCGCAATGGCGCCAGCGCGCAGTTCGGACCAGTCGTGGTCGCGCACGGACGTGAGTTCACAGGGCTGCTGCTTTCTTTGCAGGATGATACAAGCTTCCGGCTTGGCGCTTGAAAGCCTTATCGCCTCGTCCAGCAGAGGCTTGTATTGCACGATGCGGCCGGGCTCGAGCCCGCAGCTTGCGGAAAAGATCAGCTTTGGTTTGGCATCCTCGATGCGTGTGGCAAGTTCCTTGGCCGCGAAGCCGCCGAACACCACCGAATGCACCGCGCCAATGCGCGCACAGGCCAGAATCGCGATCACTGCTTCCGGCACCATCGGCATATAGAGGATGACGCGGTCGCCCTTGGCGACGCCGAAATCGGCCATCACGGCGGCGAGCGTCTGCACCTCCTTCAGCATCTCGGCATAGGTGAATTTCGAGATGGTGTTGGTGAGCGGCGAATCGTGGATTAGCGCCACCTGATCGGCGCGGCCGTTTGCGACATGGCGATCGAGCGCGTTGTAGCAGGTGTTGACCACGGCGCCGGCAAACCAGCGGCCATACGCGCCATCAGAGGGATCGAAGATCTTTTTGGCCGGCTCGATCCAGTCGATCTCGCGCGCGGCCTCGGCCCAAAAGCCCTCGGGATCGGCCAGCGAGCGGGCATGGACCTCGTGGTAGCGGCTGTTGTCCTGAATGTTCATGGCGTCGCTTCCCGCTCGTTCGCCGTCCTCGTCGTCGTCATGCCCGGGCTTGTCCCGGGCATCCACGTATTTGCTTTGACAGATGCAAGACGTGGATGGCCGGGACAAGCCCGGCCATGACGGCTGGGCAAGCATTTTATTTCAGGCATTGTCACGGGAAGTTGCGCCAGATCAAGCCGAGAATGACTTGGCCGTTCGGCTAAAACCCTACTGCCGGGCGATCGTATTGAGCA
>JBJMTO010000030.1:0-17805 GCA_045811665.1 Bradyrhizobium sp. | reverse complement strand
GATTTACGCCGCCCGCGCGATGCTCGAACCCGTGCTGATTCAGGGAATCCAGCCCGGTGGCCAGCTCACCATCACCACCGATGTGGAGAACTATCCGGGGTTTGCCGACGTCATCCAGGGTCCCTGGCTGATGGAGCAGATGGAGAAGCAGGCCGCACATGTCGGCACTAAGATCGTCACCGATCTCGTCACCAAACTCGAACTCACGCATCGCCCGTTCCGCCTGACCTGCGACAGCGGAGATATTTATCTTGCCGAGACGGTAATCCTCGCCACTGGCGCGCAGGCGCGCTGGCTCGGCATGCCGTCGGAAGAAAAATTCAAGGGCTTCGGCGTCTCGGCCTGCGCGACCTGCGACGGATTTTTTTATCGCGGCAAGCAAGTCATTGTGGTCGGCGGCGGCAACACCGCGGTCGAGGAAGCGCTGTTTCTGACCAACTTCGCATCGCAAGTCACGATCGTGCATCGCCGTGACCATTTCCGCGCCGAGCGCATCCTGCAGGACCGTCTGTTCAAGAATCCCAAGATCAAGGTGGTGTGGGACAGCGCGATTGACGAAATCTGCGGCACGGAAAATCCAGGCAAGGTCACCCATGTCCGCGTGAAGAACGTCAAATCTGGCGGGCTCACCGAATTGCCCGCCGACGGCGTGTTCATCGCGATCGGGCACGCGCCGGCGACCGAGCTCATTTTGGGCCAGATCAAGCTGAAGCCATCTGGCTATGTCGAAGTGGCGCCGAACTCGACCGCAACCTCGGTTCCCGGCGTATTCGCCGCCGGCGATGTCGCAGACGAAACCTATCGCCAGGCAGTGACAGCCGCGGGGCTGGGCTGCATGGCCGCACTTGAAGCCGAACGTTTTCTCGCCCTGAGCGCGAGCGAACGCGCGGCGGCGGAATGATCATGGCTCGAACCCGCAACGGATTTACCGATATGGATTGGGACAAGCTGAAGGTGTTTCACGCCGCGGCGGAAGCGGGGAGCTTCACGCATGCCGGCGAGCAGCTTGGCCTCTCGCAATCGGCAGTATCAAGGCAGGTCAGCGCGCTTGAGCAGGAACTCTCGGTCTCGCTGTTTCATCGCCATGCCCGCGGTCTCATTCTCACCGAGCAGGGCGATCTGTTGTTCCGCACCGCTCATGACGTGTTCATGCAATTGCAGGCGGCGCGCGCCAAACTCACCGACAGCCGTGAGCGGCCGAGCGGCGATCTCAAGATCACCACCACGCCCGGCGTCGGCATCAACTGGCTGATCCCGCGGCTCGGCGAATTCACCGCGCTCTATCCGGAGATCCGCATCTCGCTGATCGTCACCGACGAGGAGCTCGATCTGTCGATGCGGGAGGCCGATGTGGCGATCCGCACCCGAAAACCGACCCAGCCCGATCTGATCCAGCGCAAGCTGTTCGCGATGGGTTTCCACGCCTACTGCTCGCCGGAATACATCAAGCGGTTCGGGACGCCGCGTACGCTGGACGAACTGGATTCGCACCGCATCATCATGCTGAGCGACGGCCAGGTCGCGCCGCATCTGCAAAACCGCAACTGGCTGGTGGAGGCAGGACGGAACGGCTCGGGGCCGCGCGATGCCTATTTCAAGGTCAACAACATCCTCGGCCTGGTGCGCGCCTGCCAGCAGGGCCTCGGTATCGCGGCACTGCCGGATTATCTGGTCGAGGAAAACAACCGCCTGGTGCAGTTGTTCGGCGAATCCGACTCGATCCAGCTCGATACTTATTTCGTGTATCCCGAAGAGTTGAAGACGGTGGCTCGGGTTCAGGTGTTTCGCGATTTCGTCGTCAGCAAAGCGCAGCGCTGGCCTTCCTGATCGCGGCTACAAAGCCCCCGGTCACCGCATGACTGACATGCTTCCTCGGTGGTTGCTGCGACGTGCTCACGCGGCCCATAATGTTCAGACGCTGGGCGGTCGCGTTGCGCATCTGTCCCCCTCCTCCAGTGGCGCGAACGCCCAGTAATCCCTCTTGGAAGGTGATTGTGTCGGCCTCACGTGGCCAATACCTTAACCGGGCTCCCTGGAGTCCGGTTTTTTTTGCGAGCTGCTGCGGGGCTGGCGTGCTCCGGCCTGATCGCTTGACAGCCTTACCGCGCCCAACCATCATCTCCGAATGACTACGAGTCTCCGCATGTCCGCGCTGTCGAAAAAAGCTCCCCTTGCGGGGAGTAGAGATCGACGCGCGCGATAGACCTTCGTGCTACGCACCGACCTCAAACCCCGCCTTTTGGACGGGGTTTTTTAGTGCCCCGTCTCCGGCTCAATTCTCAAGGAGATGGACCCATGATCGAGCTTCGATCTTCCCTGCATGGCCTGTGGCTGTCGCTGATCACGCCGTTCCGAAACGGCGCTCTCGACGAGCCGTCGTTGCGACGAATGGCTCGCCATTATGCTTGCCTCGACATCAATGGGCTGATCGTAGCCGGCACCACGGGCGAGAGCCTCACCCTCGAGCCCGGCGAAATTGAAACCTTGGTGTTCACGGTCGCGGAAGAAGCGCGGCTGTCGCGGGATCTTCCGGTCTGCCTTGGGCTCGGCGGCAGCAACACCGCCGCTCTATTGGATAGGCTCGCAACAACAGCGCGCTGGCCGATCGATGGTTACCTGATTTCGTGCCCTTCCTATTCGCGCCCCAGTCAGCGCGGACTTGAGCTTCACTTCGGCGCATTGGCCGATCGAGCGGAGCACCCGATCCTGCTCTACAACATCCCCTACCGGACCGGCGTCAACCTCGGCAACGATGCGATGCTGCGCCTTGCGGCTCATCCGAACATTGTCGGCGTCAAGGACTGCTGCGACGACCGCGGCCAGTCGATCGATCTGCTGCGCCGCCGGCCGGAGAATTTCGCCGTTCTGACCGGAGAGGACACGCAATACATGGAGGCGCTGAGCGACGGGGCGGACGGGGGCGTCCTCGCCTCCGCGCACGTGGAAACCGACACATTCGCCCAGGTCCACCGCCTCGTCGCTTCGGGCCAGCGCCACGCCGCCTCAGCGTGTTGGCAGTCCGTAGCCGATCTCACGCGGTTGCTGTTCTCCGAACCGAACCCGGCGCCCATCAAGTACTGGCTGGCGAGAACCGGCTTGATCGAAAGCGCGGAGCTAAGATTGCCCATGACCGAGGTGAGCGATCAACTGGCCGCACGGATCGATCAGGAGATAACGCGCCGTCTTCACCCGGCCGGCCTGGTTAATGTGCGGTAATTGCCGCGCTGCAAATCCGAACGACGCGGCGGCGCCAACCTTAAAATTCTTCCGTTACAGGAGTGCTCCAGGCCAAGCACTCGGGGGAAACAATGATCGGGCAGACCATCAAAAACATCGTTGGCATGGCTTGCGGCCGCAGCGATGGGATGCACGACCTGCTTATTGTGTCCTCATTCGGCCTGTGGGCGCTGGTTCTGGGCCTCGCGCCTGTCCTGGCGTTCCGCCTCTTGCTGGCAAGCTGAGAGGCTAGCGGCCTCTGTTTTGGTTAATCCACTCTAGCACCTGTGTTCAAATGCCAGCGAAATCCCGACCGGCTTTTTAAAACAGCAAGGCTAGCGTCATCCGCACAAAGCAAGAAGCGGGGGCGTCGTGAACAATCAGAACGCTACATTTCCTGAGCAGCAGGGATTCACCGGCCGACACGAATTGACTGACCAGCAGGGCTTCAGCACCGAAGACATCCTTTGGGCGCTCGGCATCTGGTCGGTAATCGCTTGTTTCTCGCCCGTGATCGTCTTTTACATGCTTATGGTGGCTTGAGCGGCGGTTTGCGAACGGCAGTCTGAACGTCGCGGCCTGAGCGCGCACCCTGCGCACGATAGCGAAGCTGGATTGCTTCGCTGCGCTCGCAATGACGCGGGTGGGGACGGCACGCAAAACACCCAACGTCCGTCATTCCCGGATATGCAATTGCACATCGTGGATGCGCCCTTGGGCGCAGGCCCGGAATCCCTCCGTCATTGCGAGCGCAGCGAAGCAATCCATCGCGCCGCAACTCACAAGCTGGATTGCTTCGCTGCGCTCGCAATGACGCGTGTGGGGACCGCACGCAAACACCCAACGTCGTCATTCCCCGATGTGCAGTTGCACATCGTGGATGCGCCCTTGGAAAACGCGCCTGGCCGGCGCGTTCTTTGCCACTTCTGAAGTCGATTAGGTTTATGCCGCCTGCTTATGCATCGCGCCGTTTGCCGATACCGAACCGCGGATCGCCTTGACGGAGCGCTCGATCGCAGCCCACAGCCGCCCGATTTCCGCCGCCGCACGGCCTTCCGCATAGTATTCACGTGCGCCCTCGCCGTGGCTAAGTGCCATCAGGAGATCGGCGCGGTTGGTAATCTGACCACCCCACACCGGCGCTCGAAACTTGGCCAGCGATTCCCGCGCAATGGTCACGATCGGGCTTTCCGCCTCGTCCCTTCGCGCCGGCGCGCCATTGAGCACCACGGCATAAGGTTTTCTCGCAGCCCGGCAGGTCTGGATGGTTTCCTGAACCGCATTGACGTCGAACACGCCCGGTCGCGCCGGAATGATCACCATGGTGGCGTTCCTGATGGAATCCTCCACGACCGCAGACAGATTGGGCGGCGTGTCGATGAAGACCCATTCGAAACCCTCGCGCTTGGCGGCAGCGACGATTCCGGTGACCGAGTTGACCGCTGTCTTGATCGGGGGCTCGTTGGTGCCGCGCAGCTTGTGCCACAGAGTGAGCGAGCCCTGCGGATCGCCATCGATCAGCAGACAAGGCTTGGTCGTCTTGTGCACATGCGCCGCCAGGTGAGCCGCCAGGGTGCTTTTTCCTGAGCCGCCTTTACGCGATGCAAAAACAATAACGTTCATAATCCAGACTCCAGAATTGACCCATGGCGAAAATGAATCAGCGCGCTGATTCGTGAAAGAAATATTTGCTATCAATTGTGGCGACGCCGGTGATTGTCTTGGACTTTGGCTTTTGAGTCACACTTGAGGCGTCGCCAAGGGTGAGCGTCCAAAAAATGAGTCGAAACAAAGGCTCCGAGTCTCTCAAGATCGTTTTCTGCGGACTTGCGATCAGGATGATTGGCAATGTACCGGTGCGCGCATCCGACGAGTACGAGTGGCATCCGGTCGATCAGAGTGATGCCGTTACCTGATTTGAACCGGCTTTCTCAACAGGCGGTCTCGACGTGCCGCGTTGCGCGAGGGGAGCCGCTGCCAAGCGTCGTTCCAGGCTGGTTTGTATCCGCCCCGCCGCAGAAATGTCCTGAGTTGCGAGCTAACGGCGAGAGCCACCCGAAGCTTGCCAGCAACGCCGGCGCAACGTCAGTCTCTGCGCATGCTGGCGCGCGATGCCGAGGAGAGTGCGGGATTTACAGGAAAAACAGCAAGAGGCGGCGGCAAAGAGGACGAACCAAGAGGACGCGGATTCAGCCTTCGCGCAATCAGTCGTCGTCCCTTCTGTACCTTCTCGGCCTGTCGCTGGCCTGCCGCCGCGAACTTTCCGTGACGGCGGCGTCCTGGTCGGGCCTGAAGTGCGCCCGGCATCCCGGACTGAGCTGCGACTTGTTCCTGATCATGCAGACCGTAACGCGCTCGATGTCGGGAATTTCGTAGCCGCAAAGACGAAATGCGTCGCCGCTGCACGCTTGCTGCTGTTCGGGAGTATAGGCATGGCCAGAGGCTGACCACATCGAGACCGAAAGCGCCGTTGCAAGTAACAAGCCTGGCTGGAGCTTCCTGAAGCGAACCGTCATCGCGAATCCTCCAAAGTGCTTTCGCAAACTCTGTGTGAAGCTCAAACGAATCGCAAGAAGTATAGAGTGGCTGATGCCAAACAATCGTGGGAAAGCACAGCGTTGAGCTTTGGCGACCGCGCGTTTGATTCGATCAGTGGCATAACTGGTACACTTCGACTCTTCTTCGCCGCATTTGATCACCGAGATGTGGGCCCGCCGACGCGCCACTTCTCCATCGCCGACGCACAAGCTCTTGCGCGGAGATTGTTGCAAATTCCTGTCCGCTTTCGGCCGTGATGATCCGGCCATCCATCGGGTAGTGGAAGCCGGTGCGATGTTCTCGGCCAAAAGATTCCGGCAGACGTCAATGCGACGGCCGTTGCTTCTTCAAGACAGGCAAACCGATGCTGATAACGTTCTCGAGCGATGCGATGGCCGTTGCGGAGGCCGAGGCAAAAACGAGCCATCGCAGCATCCCCGGTGCAAACGAGAGATAGCCGGGCGACGTCCACGCGCTGGCTGCTAAAGCTGTTTCAATGCAGGACAAGTGTCGCCGTACTCCCGCGCTCCTCATCCCTGCTTTCTAGCTCTCGGGAGCGGCTCGATCCGCAAGCTCTTCGGCTTCCCGGCACTCCCGTTCGGCCTGGAACCAAAACTCCTTGTCCCTTCCGGAGGGCCGGCCGTTCTCTACCCACAGCTCCCGCGCACGCCTTCGGACCCGATTTTCCGTTGGCTTGGCCAACGCACTGGCGCGCCGTTGCAGCTTTTCAGAGAGCGCCGATATGCGCTGTGCTGTTTCGCGGTCGGTGATCCAGCGAGTGAAGCCCTGATACTTTTTCGCTTTTGCCAGCGCGCGGTCGACGAGTTGCTTGCGGTCCATGCCAACCAACGGACCAAGGCGTCGAATTGTTCACTGCCGTGGCGGTTTTAAAGCTCGCCGCGCGGTTCCATTTCCCGGCGGCGGCTTTTGCGACGATCCAGGGCGCCATTGGCGCGGTCAAAGATCGCAAAAGCGGCTGCGAGCAGACATCCAGCCAGGATGCCGACCGTTAAGTCCGCCACAAGGGTCAGGCCGAACGTCGCGATCAGCACGGCAGCGGTCCGCCCTCTGCGAAGCAGAACCACAAAATCCTTCTTCTCTGCCATGTTCCATGACACCACCACCAGCAGGCCGGCGAGAGCTGAGAGCGGGATGAAGCTGGCCAGAGGCGCGGCCACGAGCATAAAGACCAAGAGAAAAACCGAATGCAACATCCCCGCTACGGGGCTGCGAGCCCCGGCGCGAATGTTGGTGGCCGTGCGCGCAATCGTCCCGGTGACGCTGATCCCGCCAAAAAGCGCCGACGCCATGTTCGCGATCCCTTGCGCCACAAGCTCCATGTTGTAGCGATGCTTCCGGCCGGTCATGCCATCGGCAACCTTGGCTGAAAGCAGGCTTTCGACTCCACCCAGCAACGTGAACGACAATGCCGTGGGCAAGATGTCCAGCACGCCCGATAAGGTAACAGGGGGCCATCTGGGGGCCGGCAAACCTTGCGGGATGCCGCCAAAATGGCTGCCGATGGTTTCGACCGGCAGATGGAACAGCAGCGCGGCGATCGAAGCGCCTCCGACCGCGATCAGCATTGCGGGCCACGTTGGCCGCCAGTGTTGCAGAACCAGGATCACTATCGCCGAACCCGCACCGATGCCGAACGCAGCCGCGTTAAGGGTCGGCAGCGCCTGACCGAGCATCGCAAGTTTTGGAAACAGCGGCCCGGGCTCGACGCCCGGGAGCGTTAACCCGCCAAGATCCTTTAACTGGCTTGCCAGTATGGTGATGGCGATACCGCATGTGAAGCCGACGGTGACAGCGTGCGGTATGTAGCGAATAAGCGAGCCTAATCTCAACAGGCCGATCAGCGTCAGCATCAGTCCCGAGAGTAGAACGGTCAGCAAAAGGCCTTCGACGCCGAACCTGACGACTGTCGCCGCCACCAGGACGATGAAGGCCCCGGCCGGGCCGCCGATCTGAAATCGACTGCCCCCGAGTGCGGATACAAGAAACCCGCCGATCACCGCGGTATAGAGTCCCTTTTCCGGGGAAACACCCGAAGCCACAGCGATGGCCATGGAAAGCGGAAGTGCGACAATGGCAACGGTAACCCCGGCCATCGCGTCCTTGCGAAAGGAGCCGATGCCGTATCCATCAGCCAGCACGGTCGCGAGCTTCGGCCGATATAGATGTGCAGTCGCGGAACCGTCAGGCATCAGGAAAAGCCGAAGTTGGCCGCGTGGGCGGCCCTTGTGTTCGCTTTGCGTTGAGGAAACCTACCCTGCCGCGAGGCTGATCCGCCAGCGTAAATTCAGGCGCTCGGGTTAGTCCGAGGTTTGCATCCACCCCAGAGCACGGGAGCTAATGGCAGCTAGCAGATCTGCCTTGGTTACAGGCGACCCGCGCTGATCGACAAGCCTCGTACTCCCGTCACCTTTTTCCGTACTCGGTGAAGACGTAATCTTTCGATTGCACGACCGTGTGGCACGCGAATCCGCATTTGGCGTCGTTCGCCTGCGGCGGCTTGTCGGCCTCGGTGCCGGGCGTGAACGTACCGGACGCGGCGTCATGCTTGAACACGGCCCATCCCCATCCGCCGCTGTCGGCAAACCTCTTGCTGTCCTTGACCATGAAGTCCACGTCATGCAGCGCGTCCGGCACCGTCGCGTCCGGGAAGTACTGGTTCTTTTTCGGGGTCCAATGGATCTTCGCCATCTTGACGCCGTCCGGGAATGGCTTGCCGTTGGCGGGAATCCCCGCCATGTAGGCCTCGATCATCTCGGGATTGGCGAGGATGACAGCGACCAGCTTCGCGTTCTGACTGGTGGCAACGACCTGCCAGCCTTCGTATCCCCTGAACTCGGAGAACGCGAGCCCGCCCGGCACTTTCAACGCGTACTTATCCTGCTGCGCAATGGCTATTCCGCCGAAGATGCCAAGACCAACTGCAGCGAACGCGATCGCCCTCATTTGAGCTTTCTTCATGGCTTGCTCCTGCCATACTATTTGAGTGTCAATGAGTGGAGTCGGAAAAGCGTGGCTCAGCGCGAGACAATATCCTGGCCGACGGCGCAGTTCTTATCGGAAGCTGGTGCGCCCTCGAGCGCCAGACGACCATGTGAGGCCGGGAAGCGGCCGTTGTCCATCTAATTGTATGTTGAATGGCCTAAGTACTGCGGAGGCGGTGTCTGCGGACGGCCGAACAAGTGCAGCGAGCCGGGACGTGGTCGTGAAAACCAGTCTCTCGATTACCGCGCGACCCGAGCCTCAAACGGCTCCGATCTTGGGCTCACGCTGCCACACCGCGTCTGACATGATCGCCCCTGGTGCTTACTAAATTCGAGTGCATCGCGGATCATCGCGCGCGGGCCGAGAAGGCCCATGACGAACCTTCGCCTTCTCAAATCCAAACATCATTCTCGGCTGTGAGACCACCGCCCTCATGGCCTGTGTTAGCGACCCCGCGCGGCTCGATCAGCATCAGCTTGACCTCGTGTTCGGCATAAGGTTTGTGTTCGATGCCTTTCGGAACGACGAACATTTCCCCCGCCGAGACGCGAACCGCGCCATCCCGAAAATCGATCCTGAGAACGCCCTCCAGGACAATGAACGTCTCGTCCGTATCCTTGTGGTCGTGCCAGATGAAGTCGCCCTGCAGTTTTACCACTTTGAATTGGTAGTCGTTCATTTCGGCGATGACCTTCGGCTGCCATTGCTCGTCGAATAATGTGAACTTCTTGCTCAAGTTGATCGCTTCGTAGCTCACTTACGTCTCCTTGATCATCGTCGAACGCATATCATTTCCAAGTTCCGGTGTGGTCAGTCAATCCCTTGTTCTGACGATGGGCCGATCACTTCCGCTCATCCCACACAGCAGACGTACCAACGTGGCCGTGGCGTTCGTGACGCCCATGTCGCCGACCATTAAAGTGGGTGTTCTAGTATTTCGCATTGCATCCACGGGTCACCCGGCCAATTTATGACGGACACCGGTTCAGCAGAGCCGAGCTCGGCGAGCTCTATGGCGCAATTCCTGATTGGTTGCGGACCACACACAACCCTAAATTGTTTATTAATCCATTGCGATTAGCTCTTGCCAATCAGCAAGAAGAAATGCGGCCATGGAACGCGCTTAACTCCGCGTCAGGATAAATCTAATCTGAAACGAATGCCGCGCGTGCTCATCGCGCACGTCTTCCGGCACCGCCCTTGCGAGCCAACCACCTGCCATCGCTTTGCTCGATTAGGGCACCCATCCCCGACACAATTTGAAGCGCCTTCTGTATTTTAGGCGACGCAGATACGTCTGGCAGTACGTCTCGTCTATCAGGAAGGTGCTGCGAATGGGGGCAATTCAACCGTGTGGTACAGTTGGGTGGGCTCGAACCACCGACCTCCTGTTCCACAGACAGGCGCTCTAACCAACTGAGCTACAACTGCATCCTTGCCGGCCCCTGGGAAAGCGGGTCGCCGAACGGGCGGAAACTAGGTGCAACGCCCGTATTTGGCAAGGCCGGGGCACATGCCAAACAGGGGGATGATGTAGCACAAATGCAAAAAGCCCTGGCTCCTGCCAGGGCTTTTTTGGGTCGAATGCTCAGGCGGCGGGCTTGAACAGTTTCGACGCGTTGGCCTTGATGGGCTCCACCGTCTCCGACGCAACCTTCTGGCTCAATTCGGCGAGCTCCTTGGCCTGTACCGTAAACGCCTCGAACTGCTTCCGGGCGTGCGAGGTCCAGACTTCCATCGCGTCCGACGGCGACCTTGTGGCCAGCAGCTCCTGTGCGAAGTCGAGGTTCGCTGTGGTGTTGGCTTTCATCATTTCCATCAGCTTGGCGGAGTATTCGCTCGCGCCCTTGCTGGCACAGGTGAACACAGCCTCCACGGTGCCGTTGTGAGTCTCGGCAACGTCCTTGAACCGGGCGTAGCTGTCACGCGCCTGCGAAACGCCTTTCTCGGCGAACGCTCGCATTTGTTCAGGAACCTCGAAAGGAATTATGGAAGCGGAGAAGGGATCTGAGGGATTGGCCATGGCTGGTCCTTCACTAAGTGGGTTTTGGATGTGACCCCTGCGCACCCCGGGCCAAAATGCCGGAAGCCGTACCTGGATCACGTGTTGGGATTTGCCCCTCGTCGGGCGACCATCTTCTAGCCGCACATCATGGCATTTTTGTGCAATGCAATAGAAAAACGACGCAATTTCAACGGGGCAGGCCGACGAGCGGCCTGCCGCCGCTTCGCCTTCCCAACCCACGTGAGCGGGGCCTATTCAGGTTTTCGGCTTGGCCGCATCGATCGCGGCGCGACTGACGATCTGGCCCATCTCGGTGGCCTGCTCGGCAAGGGTTCGCATCTGAGCCTGCACATATTCGGTGTGCAGACGCATGATGTCCGCCATGTCCTTGGCTTTCAGCAGCGACTCCGCATAGTCCAGTGAGGCCTGAACGTTCTTTTCGGCGTAGGAAATCGCTCTCGCGTTGAAGTCCTTGGCGCCCGCACGAACGGTCTCGCCGCGCTCCTCCATCGTTCCGGCGGTCTGCTGAGCCGTGCTCACGAACTTCTCGAACGCCTTGCGGGCCTGCTCGAAGCTCGACTCCGCCATCGATCGCATTTCCTTCGGAATCTCGAAACGGTCACGTCCTTCCTCGTCCATGATGTACTCCTGCTGGGCACTGAAGGGGCTTTTACGGCCCTGGATTGTATCCTCGCGACGAGCCCCGGACGGCGACAATCCAAGCCTCTCGCGCCCGCGAAAGATCGACCGGACGTTACGCCAGAAACACGCCGGCCGCGGGTCCGTGTCGGCCCTGATCGCGGGCTCAAGGGCAACGCCGAATACAGCCTGAGGGTTCAGCCAAATTAAGGTTATTGCGGCTTGAAGGCGCGCCGGGCTTTCGGGGCCGTGGACCTGCGGTAGCTCGCGGGCGATACTAACGGTTCGTTAACGCTGTTTTCCGTGGCCGCCGATATCTCGGCCAAGGGTCAAGCAAGCGCCCCACCATCGGATCATGTCAGCCTCAATGACTACTGCGGAATTCCACTTGCGATGGCTGGGCGATCCACGCCTGGCGCTGCATGCGAGCAGCGCCCTGCCCGCCTGGCTATGGTCGCTCGACGGCACGCGCATCATCTGGGGCAATGCGGTTGGCGCCAAGCTGTTCGGCGCCACCAATGCCGCCGGACTTTGCGAAAAGGCCTTCGGTCCAGCCGAGGCGCACCGCCGTCAGGTCGCGATGCTCGCGCGAAGCCTGCCGCCGGGCGGCGCGCTACGACTCGAGCGGCTGCGTGGCTTCGGCGCTCCACTTGGGGCGCTCGTCACCTGCGGATGCGCCCGCCTCAAGCTTGACGAAGCCAGTGAGGGTATCCTGATCGCAGCCGCCGAATCCGTCGGCGCCAGGCTGTCTCTCGGCGAGCGCATGCAATGGATCGTCGAACAGAGCGAGTCGCCGATCGTTGCTTTCGGCCGGGACGGCATGTTCGCCGCCGGCAACGAGGCCGCGCGTCCGCTGCTCGGATTTGCCAATCTCTCCGAGGCGGGCCTGGAGCAAGCGGGCAAGCTCGCCCTGATCCAAGGCTCCGCCGAGATCTCCGACGGTTTCGGGCAGGTGCTGCTGCAGCGCGTCGGCGCAGGCGCCGATCTCGGTTTCATCGCGCTGATCGCGCCCTTCCAGGGCGCGGCTTCGCATTCCAATCAACCTAAGCCGGCTTCGCCGCAAGCGACTGGTTTCGAACCCGCAGGCGTGCCGGTTGCGGCCACTACGATCGAGCCGATGCCGAATCCCGAACGCGCGCCGAGCCAAGCGCTCGCCGAGTTTGAGTTGGTGGACGAGTTCGCCGAATCTTTCCCGGAGCGCACAGCCGAATGCGCGTCCAGCAGCGCGCCGCGCGAGCCCGAACTGCCCGTCCTGTTGCTGCCGGAGAACACTGAATCATCCGTGGAGATGACAGGTCCGTCGGCGACAGCTCACATTGGCGAGGACGCGCACGAGCCGCCTCCGTTTGTCGAAGCCGTTACGGAGGAGTCATCGCCACCTCTAGCGCAGCCGTCTGACGAGACCGGGCCGGATGCTCGCCGTTACCCGCTGCGCTTCATGTGGCAGATGGATGCCGAAGGTCGGTTCTCGATAGGTTCGGACGAATTCACCCGCTTGATCGGCATGCGCACGGCCGCCGGGTTCGGCCGGTTGTGGAGCGAAATCGAGCAAGCATTCGCGCTCGATCCCGAAAACCTGGTCCGCACCGCCGTGGCTACCCGCGCCACCTGGAGCGGTGTCATCCTGAACTGGCCGGTGGATGGCGGCGACCGATTGCCCGTGGAGCTGTCGGGTTTGCCGGTCTATGACCGCCTGCGGAATTTCCTGGGCTATCGAGGCTTCGGCGTTTGCCGTGATGTCGCTCGCCTGAGGCGGCTTGCCTCGTTACGCCGTTATGAGTTGATCGCGCCGACGCCGGAAGCGCTTTCGCCCGATCCTACCGGGACCGAGATCGCAGAGGAGCCGCCGGTTGCCGCACCGCCCGATCTGCCCACTGACACATCCTCCGGTACCAGCCAGACAACATCGCCTGCCTCCAGCATCTCAGCAAAAACCGATTTGGAAACCCCCGTGGAAACGCCCAAGAACGTGTTGCCGTTTCGCCCGATCGGCGAACAGAAATCGCCGACCCTGACCGCGGGGGAAACCAGCGCCTTTGACGAGTTGGCCCGGCAATTGTCCGCGCAGCTCCAGGGCGAAAGCGGTAGTGTCGAGGCACCGGAAATATCAGATGGCGTTATCGATAAGCCCGAGCGCTCGCAAACGCCGGAGATCAGCGAGCAACCGCAATGGCTCGCGCATCCCGAGCCAGCTCCGCGCGGCGAAGGCAAACGCGACCGGATGCTGCTCGATCTGCTGCCGGTGGGCGTCCTGATCTACCGGCTCGACCGCTTGCTGTATGCCAACGCCGCGTTTCTCGACCGAATGGGATTTTGGAACCTTCACGCCCTGGAAGAAGTCGGCGGCCTCGATGCTCTCTATGTCGAGGCTGGGGGCTCGGGCAGCAGCACTTCGGGGACCGGAACCCCGGTCACCATTTCCGGCCCGCAAGCGGGCTCCGAGCCACCGTCGGCGATCGATGCGCGACTCTACACGATCACTTGGGACGATGAATCCGCGCTGGCGCTGATTTTCTCGGGCGCCGCGGCCGCGGCGGTTGAAAGCATCGCACCTGTCGCCGCGGCACCGAGCGAAGCTCCGCCCGCTGTGGCCCAGCCTGCTGTGGCTCCGCCTGCGCCTTCGGCTGTCGGCCACGCCAATGCCGAAGAACTCGGCGCCATCCTGGACACCACCACGGATGGCATCGTGATGTTCGATGAACGGGGCAATCTCAACTCCTGCAACCGCAGCGCCGAAGCGTTGTTTGGTTACGACGGCGACGAACTCGTCAACCGCAACCTCACTGACCTGTTCGCGCCCGAAAGCCGGCGCGTCGTCAGCGACTATCTGGAAACCATCAAGGCCGCCGGCCTCGCCAGCCTGCTTGACCACGGCCGCGACGTGCTCGGCCGGGCGAGCCGCGGCGGAATCATCCCGCTGTCCATGACGATGGGGCGGACCCGCGCCGATGGACCGAACTTCTTTGCGGTTTTCCGCGATCTGTCGCAGACCAGAAAAAGCGAGAGCGAGCTGCAACAGGCGCGGCGGCTGGCCGATCGCGCGGCAAACACCAAGGCCGACCTGCTGGCGCGGATCAGCCACGAGGTGCGTACGCCGCTCAACGCGATCATCGGTTTTGCGGAAGTCATGATGGCCGAGCGCTTCGGCCCGCTCGGCAACGCCCGCTACATCGAATACATGAAGGACATCCGCGCCTCCGGCGAACACGTCGTGGCCATCATCAACGATCTGCTCGACCTTTCACGAATCGAGACCGGCAAGCTCGACCTGACCTTTGCCAGCCAGAACCTGAACGATATCGTCGAGCAGTGCGTGGCGATGATGCAGCCGGAGGCCAATCGGCAGCGCATCATCATCCGCAGCTCGCTCGGGCAAGCGCTGCCCCCGGTGGTTGCCGATGCGACCGCGCTGCGTCAGATCGCGCTGAACCTGATCGGCAACTCAATCCATCTTGCCAATCCGGGTGGCCAGGTCATCGTGTCCACCGCGCTCTCGGACTTCGGCGAGATCGTGTTTCGTGTTCGCGACACCGGGCACGGGCTCAGCGACAATGAGGTCGCGGCCGCCATGGAGCCGTTCCGGACCCAAGCCCCCTCGGATCAGGCTGCCGAAAGTTCAGGCGTCAACCTGTCGCTGACCAAAGCGCTGGTCGAGGCAAACCGCGCGCAATTCCAGATCAAGACCGGCGCGCATTCCGGCACGCTGGTCGAAGTCCTGTTTCCTCAGGAGATGGCGCGAACCTGACGCCTCGATTGGCATTTGTCGTCTACCGGCACCCGCTGCGCCCGTTCGGTTCGGCACGGCACGATCCTTGCTCAGCTTTGGTGATTACGGCCGATTTCCGTCTTGCCTGATCGTTGAGCACCTGGATCGTTGTGATGCGCTGCCTTGTCGTGGCCGATTTGCATTATTCGCTGCCGCAGTTCGATTGGTTGCTGAGCGCGGCGCCGCACTTCGATGTCGTGATATTTGCGGGCGATGCGCTGGATGTCGGCTCGGGGGTCGATTTCCGCGCCCAGATCGTGGTGGTGAAAAAGTATCTTGCTCTTCTCACGGGCCTTACGAGAGTGATCGTCTGCTCGGGCAATCACGACCTCGACGAGCGCAATTCGGAAGGCGAGAAGGTCGCCCGGTGGATCGGCGACATCGGCGAACTCGGCATCGCCTGCGACGGCGGCAGCCTGAGCATCGGCGACACGCTATTTACCGTGTGTCCGTGGTGGGACGGACCGCTGGTCAGACAGCGGATCGACGACCAGCTTCGCGAAGCCGCGGCGACGCGGCCGAAGCGGTGGATTTGGGTGCATCACGCGCCGCCTGATAAATCGCCGACGAGCTGGGGTGGCAAACGCTTTTTCGGGGATGTCGAGCTTGCGCAATGGATCCGGAGTTATCAGCCCTCCATGGTGATCTCGGGTCACGTCCACCAGTCGCCGTTCATTCCCGACGGCTCATGGTTCGATCGGCTCGGCGACAGCTGGTGCTTCAACGCGGGCCTGCAGCCCGGCCGCCCGCCGGTCTATATCGTTCTCGACTTCGATCCCAATACGGCTTTCTGGTTGGCCGCCGGTGAGGCGCAATGCATCGACCTCAACGCGCCATTGCAGCGGCCGGCGACGGTCGTGGTCGATCCGCCGACGTGGCTTACATCCTTGGGTCGGATTGCCGATCCGAGCCTGGCGAGACCTGCGCCGGCGGCAAGTTGATCATGCTCTGGAGAACTTCACCGACCATCGACAGGTGATCGCCGCGGCCGGCGTACTGATGCATGAGATCGGCGAGATAGGTATTGGCGGCATTGAGCCGTTGCGCGAGCAGACGCGCGATCAGCAGTGCCACCGCGGGCTGGTCGCCCAGAAACGACGCGGCGTCATCGAATTCGTAGACCGTCGAGTCCGATGCGGCCCGAACGGTGGCGGTGTGGGGCTTCTCGAGCAGCACCGACATCTCTCCGACGATAGCCCCGGGCTCGCTGATATTCGCCACCACGGTGTCGCCCTTGAGCACCTCAAGCTGCCCCGCGATCAGCACATAGAGATGTCCGGTGGTGCCGCCCTCGCGGATGACAAGCGTCCCTGCGGATATCTCACGCCGAATTCCGCCACTGCAGTAATCGAGAACCCCGTGCATTCGCCAACACCCCTCGCGCCAGATTAGGCAGCGGGAGTGCCGGGGTCGAATGGATAATCACAGCCGGCGTGCTCAAATTATCAGCATGAAGCCGCGGCAATTGCGCGGTTTCCGGGCTCAGACGTTCTTCAGCGCCACCCGAAACTCGGCCTCGGTCTTCGCCTTGACCTCGTCGAGCGTGACCCCGTCGGCGAGCTCGACCAGCGCCATGCCATCCTTGCCGTGCTTGTCGATCGTGAACACCGCCAAATCCGTCACCACCATGTCGACCACGCGCTCGCCGGTCAGCGGCAGGTTGCATTTCTTCAGCAGCTTCGGGCCGTCCTTGGCGGAATGCTCCATCACCACCACGACGCGCTTGACGCCGGCGACGAGGTCCATCGCGCCGCCCATCCCCTTCACCATCTTGCCGGGGATCATCCAGTTGGCGAGATCGCCGTTCTGGGCCACCTGCATCGCGCCCAGGATCGACAGGTCGATGTGCCCGCCGCGCACCATGCCGAACGAATCCGCCGACGAGAAATAGCTGGTCGACGGCAGTTCGGTGACGGTCTGCTTGCCGGCGTTGATCAAGTCGGGGTCTTCCTCACCCTCATACGGAAACGGCCCCATCCCGAGCATGCCGTTCTCGCTCTGCAGCACCACGTCGACGCCGTCGGGGATGTAGTTCGACACCAGCGTCGGAATGCCGATGCCGAGGTTGACGTAGAATCCGTCGCGCAATTCCTTGGCGGCGCGGGCAGCCATCTGTTCGCGGGTCCATGCCATCAGACTTCAACTCCGGTTGCGGCGGCGGAAGCGTCAGCGCGCTTGCGCGTGGTGCGTTGCTCGATCCGTTTGTTCGCGGTTCCAACTTCGATGATGCGCTTGACGAAGACGCCGGGGGTGTGGATGTGGTCGGGATCGATTTCGCCGGCGGGCACCAGATGCTCGACCTCGGCCACCGTGATCTTTGCAGCCGTCGCCATCATCGGATTGAAATTCCGCGCGGTCTTGCGGTAGACCAGATTGCCCGCGGTATCGCCCTTCCAGGCGTGGACGATGGCGAGGTCGCCGAACAGCCCGCGCTCCATGATGTATTTCTCGCCGTCGAATTCCTTCACGTCCTTGCCTTCGGCGATCAGGGTGCCGACGCCGGTTTTGGTATAGAACGCCGGAATGCCGGCGCCGCCGGCGCGGATGCGTTCGGCCAGCGTGCCCTGTGGATTGAATTCTAGCTCGAGTTCGCCGGCCAGATATTGCTGCGCGAACAGCTTGTTCTCACCGACATAGG
>JBJMTO010000029.1:0-37069 GCA_045811665.1 Bradyrhizobium sp. | reverse complement strand
GTGGCCTTCTGACCGGCAAATACCAGCGCGGCGCCGCCGCACCTGCCGACACCCGTTTCGCAACAGCCCCCGCGCTGCGCGACCGCTATGTCACGCCGCGCAACGAGGCGATCGTGGAAAAATTGCAGGCCTTTGCGCAAGCGCGCGGCCATACCATGCTCGAGCTCGCATTCTCGTGGCTGGCGTCACGTCCGCAAGTTTCGAGCGTGAACGCCGGCGCTACCCGCGTGGAGCAGGTCGAGCAGAACGTGAAAGCGATCGGCTGGTCGCTGAGCGCGGACGAGCTTGCCGAGATCGACACCATAACGAGATAGGCTGCCGACGGCTTCACCCGAAACCGCAATTCGATCGATGACAACTCCGTCAGCAATCTCCGCTTCCCGCCGCCTGGCGTGCCCCAGATGTGCAACGGAATTCACCTGCAGCCTGGCCGGGCCGTGCTGGTGCGCGGAGGAAAACCGGCGGCTGCCGATGCCGCTCGATGGCGAGGACTGCCTGTGCCGGGATTGTCTGCGCAAGGCCGCAACCGCCGAGCCCAAGCCGGAATAGCGGCGGATGCGCTACTTCTCCGGTCCCGTGAACAACAGCAGATTGCCGTCAGGGTCGCTCACGATGAAGTCACGCGCGCCCCAGGATTTTCGCTCCAGCCTTTGAAAGAACGCGACGCCGGCCGCGTCAAACTCCGAAAACAGCGCCTCGATCTCCTTTGCGCTGGCTACCGTCAGCGAAGCGGAAAGCAATTGCTCGCGAACGCGCAAGTCGGCAGCGATTACAGGCTGCTCCACGCATCGCAGGTTGAGCCGCGCGCCGTCGCGCTTGACCTGGCCATAAAACGGCGGCTCGCCATGCATGAACACGACCTCAAAGCCGAGCTTACGAGTAAAGAACTCGCAGGCCTTCCTGATGTCCGCCACGAACAGTTGCGGCTCGGCGCCGTTGATGACGGGCTTGCGAGTAATCGTCTCCCCGCGATCTCTCATGGGCGAGAACCCCCCTCGAGATAGTGCCGCGCTACTTCACGACGGCAGCGGTTTGGCCGAACAGCAGCTTGCGTTCTTCCTCGGTTCGGATCGCAGGCTGGCCGTAATTCGGATTGACCTCCTTGGCCTTGGCGTAGGCACGCACGGTGGCGGGCCGCTCGCGGATGGTCTCGAGCCAGCGCTTCAGATGCGGGAAGTCGTCGATGTTCTGGCTTTGGTTCTTGTACGGCACGATCCAGGGATAGCTCGCCATGTCGGCGATCGAGTAATCGCCGGCGATGAACTCACGGTTGGACAGGCGCTTGTTGAGGACACCATAGAGCCGGTTGGTCTCGTTCACGTAGCGATCGATCGCATATTTCAGTTTTTCCTGGGCGTAGTTCGAAAAGTGGTGGTTCTGCCCCGCCATCGGGCCGAGCCCTCCCATCTGCCAGAACGTCCACTGCATGGCGTCGTAGCGACCGTAGATGTCGTCGGGCAGAAACTTGCCGGTTTTCTCCGCGAGATAGACGAGCATCGCACCGGACTCGAAGATCGAAATAGGTTTGCCGCCGCCTTTGGGTTCGTGGTCGACCATCGCCGGAATCCGATTGTTGGGCGCGATCGCCAGAAACTCCGGCTTGAACTGGTCGCCCTTGCCGATGTTGATCGGAATGATCTTGTAGGGCATTCCGACTTCCTCAAGAAACATCGTGATCTTGTGGCCATTCGGCGTCGTCCAGTAATAGAGATCGATCATGGGCGTTCCTGTTCTGCTGCTGGCTGAGCCAATTCAATGCGATTGCATGAAGCTCACCGCATCGGGCGCGCGGAGTCAATGGATGCGTTCGCAACGAATTGGTTAAGACAGCACCAACTCGCGTCCTCCGATCAGCTTACACGGCCATGCGCCCGAAGGAAGTTCTCGCCGGCTTGCGTAACCGTCACCATCAACCCGGCCCCGGCAACATTTTCGCGCGCGACGTAGCCGAGGTCGACGGCGTCTTCCCATATCGTCAATCGTGGACACGAGGTTCGCCAGGTCGCGATCACCTCCGAATAGGCCCGTGGCTGCCGCGCGATCCATTCGACGAGATCGAGCACGAGGGAGTCCGCCACGTCCGCCATGGGCCTTCTCGCGTCAAAAGGATGCCGCTGAGTTGCGCGTCAGCAGCAACCAGCCGCCGTAGAGGATATAGTAGCTCGCCACCGTGGTGATCAAGCGTCCGGCCCAGGTGCGGAATTGCAAATCCGTCATGGCCTCCAGGAAGCGCCGCGCCAGCGTGGTGCCGATCATCGAGGCCGCGACCGCGACGCCGGCCAGAACCGGGTCGAGCGCGGCCGCCTGATCGATGATGCCGCCGAAGTAGATCAGCTTGATGAAGTGACCGGCCACCTGGCACGCGGCTTTTGTCGCGACGATGCCGCGGCGGTCGAATTTGCCGCCGAGAAAGAAAGTATCCATCAAGGGCCCCGAGACGCCGGTCATCAGCATCAGCCCCATGCACATGAAGCCGTACAACGTGCCCTGCCAGATGCTATCGGGATCCGGCCTCAACCCCGCGGGCATCAGCCGGGCCATGAACGGGGTGACCCCCAGCAAAAGCAGCGCCACCGGCTTGTCGGGCACATAGCGGGTGAGCGTCCATGCGCCGAGCGCGATCCCGCAGCCGATCAGATAGATCGCGACTGGCCGCCACCGGATGTGACGGCGCCACAGAAAGGCGCGCCAGCCGTTGGAAGCCATTTGCGTGATGGCGTGCAGCACCATTGCGGAGGGCAGCGGCATCAGCGCCAGCAGCACGCCGATCAGGATCAGCCCGCCCGCCATGCCGAACAGGCCCGACAGGAATGCCGTCGTCACCATCAGCAAACCAAGCGCGGCTGTCATCAGCGCCGTCATTCGAATCCCCGCGGCAATGTCGGCCTGCTCGTGGCGGCGCGGCAACTGAGTTATCTCGGTCCGGCATCGGTTGTCGATAGGCTCGGGACGCAAAGGGCTCAAGCTCGCGCCATATGCGGCCGAGATTGCGCCCGGAGAGCGAACAATGGCGTAGCCGTCATTGCGAGCGCAGCGAAGCAATCCACGCTTCAAGCTCGTCGCTAAATGGATTGCTTCGCTACGCTCGCAATGACGAATTCTGCCTGTCCGTCTCAACCCCCGATCAGCTCTTGAACGCATTGTCGATGGCCGATTGGGCATCCTGCTGAATCCGCCTCAGATGAGCCTGATCGCGAAAGCTCTCCGCATAGATCTTGTAGACGTCCTCGGTGCCGGAGGGTCGTGCGGCGAACCATCCGTCCTGAGTGATGACCTTGATGCCGCCAAACGACTGGCCGTTGCCGGGGGCTGCCGTCAGCGTTTGCAGGACCGGTTCGCCGGCCAATTCCCGGATCCCGAGTTTTTCCGGCGAGAGCGCCTTCAACAGGGTCTTCTGGGCTGAGGTGGCCGGCGCGTCGATGCGCTCATAGAACGGCACGCCAAGCTCGCTCGTGAGCTCGTCGAACAACTGGCTCGGATCGGATTTGGTGCGCGCGGTCATCTCGGCTGCCAGCAGCCCCAGGATGATTCCGTCCTTGTCGGTGGTCCATACCGATCCATCTCGCCTGAGAAAGGAAGCGCCGGCGCTTTCCTCGCCGGCAAAGCCGAACGAGCCGTCGCAAAGGCCGTCGACGAACCATTTGAATCCCACGGGCGTTTCCACCAGCCTGCGCCCGAGCTTGCCGGCGACGCGGTCGATGATGGCGCTGCTCACGATGGTTTTTCCAACCCCACTGTCGCGGCGCCATTGCGGACGATGCCCGAACAGATAGGCGATGCACGCCGCAAGATAATGGTTGGGGTTCATCAGTCCGTTCGAGCCGGTGACGATTCCATGGCGGTCGGCGTCGGTGTCGTTTGCGAAACCGACTTCGATCTTGTCGCGCAGGCCGATCAGCCGCGCCATCGCGTACGGCGACGAGCAGTCCATCCGGATCTTGCCGTCCCAGTCCACCGACATGAAGCGGAAAGTCGGATCGACGACATCGCTGACGATGGTCGCCGCGATGCCATACCGCTCGATGATCGGCTGCCAATAGTGCACCGCCGCGCCGCCGAGCGGATCGATGCCGATGCGAACGCCGCTGGAGCGGATCGCATCCATGTCGATGACTTCGGCGAGATCGGCCACATACGGCCCGATATAATCGTAGCGATGAACCGACGCCGATTTGCGCGCCCGCTCGTAAGGCATTCGCTTGACGCCCCGCAGGCCGTCTTCAAGCAACCGGTTCGCCGCGCGCTCGATCGCCGAGGTGATGTCGGTATCGGCCGGCCCGCCATTGGGCGGGTTGTATTTGAACCCGCCGTCCTCCGGAGGATTGTGCGAGGGCGTGATCACGACGCCGTCGGCCAGCCCCTTGTGTCGGCCTTTGTTGGTGGTGAGGATGGCGTGCGAGATCACCGGCGTTGGGGTGTAGCCATCCTGTGCGTCGATCATCGCCTCGACGCCGTTGGCCGCGAACACCTCCAGCGCGCTCGCCAGCGCCGGTTCGGCCAATGCATGCGTATCGATGCCGATGAAGAGCGGCCCATCGATGCCGCTCGCGTGCCGATGATCGCAAACCGCCTGGCTGATTGCGAGGATGTGCGCCTCGTTGAAGGCCTTGTTGAGGGCGGACCCCCGATGTCCCGAGGTGCCGAACGCCACCCGCTGCGAAGGGATGGCCGGGTCCGGCTTGCCCGCGAAATAAGCGGTCACCAGCCGCGGCACGTTCGCCAGCATCGAAGGCGCGGCGATCTTGCCGGCAAGCGGATTTACTTCTGCCACGATGCCTCCTCGATCAATTCAGCCGTGATGGTCCACCACACATCGTAATTGCATTTTTCGGGTTCCGGCAGTGGTTTAACATTGGCGCTGCCCTCTCCGCTTTACCCTTTTCTGCGCGCCGGACTCATCCCATATTCGCCACATGGCGAAGCATCCAGAAGATCCGAAAAAGCCCGGCAAACCCTCGAAATCGAAAACGCCCGCTTCCAAGGCGTCGAGGCCTGACGTGCAGCCGATCGGGCCGGCATTGGCCGAGTTGCTCAATCCCGCGATCAATCGCGGCGAAAGCGGCCTGGGCTCGTCTACTGGATTGCAGCCGCCGCCCGACAATTCGAGGGACCGTCGCTCCGGAGGCGAGGCGGCCGCGCATCGTGCGCGCGCATCGACGCCGAAAACGTTCGGGGATGGAGACATCGGCGCGCGCTCGACCCCGCTTCGCCCCAATCCGCAGCCGGTTGGCGCGCGGAAATCCGCGCTCTCCGATCCCACGGCGGATCAAGGGCGGGATCAAGCGCAACCCGGTTTCGCTGAAGCACCTCAACGTGAATTCGCCCCCGCCAACTACGGCACATCGGCCACCATTCCTACCCTCGATCCCGAACTCGCCAAACAACTCGGCTTCACCACCGAGGAAGAAGACGAAGCCGCGCTGGCCCGCCCGCCACGCAACAAGATGGAGGCGCTGGGCGTGGCGGCCACTGCCGACGCGCTGGAAAATCTCATTCGGGAAGGCCGTCCCGAGTTTCGAGGTGAAGACGGCCAGGTCAGGGTATGGGCGCCGCACCGGCCGCCTCGCCCCGAGAAATCCGAAGGCGGCGTACCGTTCGTGATCAAGTCCGAATATGAGCCCAAGGGCGATCAGCCGACCGCGATTGCGGAACTGGTCGAGGGCATCAAGCGCAACGACCGCACACAGGTGCTGCTCGGCGTTACCGGCTCCGGCAAGACCTACACCATGGCCAAGGTGATCGAAGCGACGCAACGGCCCGCGATTATCCTTGCGCCCAACAAGACGCTGGCGGCGCAGCTCTATGGCGAGTTCAAGAGCTTCTTTCCCGACAACGCGGTCGAGTACTTCGTTTCGTACTACGATTACTACCAGCCCGAGGCCTATGTGCCGCGGACCGACACCTATATCGAGAAGGACTCCTCGATCAACGAGCAGATCGACCGCATGCGCCACTCCGCGACCCGGGCGCTGCTGGAACGCGACGACGTCATTATCGTCGCATCGGTCTCGTGCATCTACGGTATCGGTTCGGTCGAGACCTACACCGCGATGACCTTCGCACTGAAGAAGGGCGAGCGCATCGATCAGCGGCAACTGATCGCGGACCTGGTGGCACTGCAATACAAGCGCACCCAGGCCGATTTCACCCGCGGCACCTTCCGCGTTCGCGGCGACGTCATCGACATTTTCCCGGCGCATTATGAAGACCGCGCCTGGCGCGTGAACCTGTTCGGCGATGTCGTGGAGAACATCGAGGAGTTCGACCCGCTCACAGGCCACAAGCAGGACGAGTTGGAGTTCATCAAGATCTACGCCAATTCGCACTATGTGACGCCACGCCCGACGCTGGTGCAGGCGATCAAGTCGATAAAGAGCGAATTGAAGCAGCGGCTGGATCAGCTCAACAATCAGGGCCGATTGCTGGAAGCGCAGCGGCTGGAGCAGCGAACCACGTTCGACCTCGAGATGATGGAAGCCACGGGCTCATGCGCGGGCATCGAAAACTATTCGCGCTATCTCACCGGGCGTCGCCCCGGCGAGCCGCCGCCGACGCTGTTCGAATACGTCCCCGACAATGCCCTGGTGTTCGCGGACGAAAGCCACGTCACCGTCCCGCAGATCGGCGGCATGTTCCGCGGCGACTTCCGCCGCAAGGCGACCTTGGCCGAATACGGTTTTCGCCTGCCCTCCTGCATGGATAACCGGCCACTGCGGTTCGAGGAATGGGACATGATGCGCCCGCAATCGGTTGCGGTGTCGGCGACCCCAAGCGCGTGGGAGCTGAACGAGAGCGGCGGCGTATTCGTCGAGCAGGTCATCCGGCCCACCGGGCTGATCGATCCCCCGGTCAATATCCGCCCTGCCCGTACCCAGGTCGACGATCTCGTCGGCGAGGTGCGCGCCACGGCGCAAGCCGGCTATCGCTCGCTCATCACCGTGTTGACCAAACGGATGGCGGAAGACCTCACCGAGTATCTGCATGAGCAGGGCATTCGGGTGCGCTACATGCATTCGGACATCGACACCATCGAGCGCATCGAGATCATCCGGGATTTACGGCTCGGCGCCTTCGACGCGCTGGTCGGCATCAACCTGCTGCGCGAGGGCCTCGACATCCCCGAATGCGCGCTGGTGGCGATTCTAGACGCCGACAAGGAAGGATTCCTGCGCAGCGAGACCTCGCTGATCCAGACCATTGGCCGCGCCGCGCGCAACGTCGACGGCAAGGTGATCCTCTATGCCGACCAGGTCACCGGGTCGATGGAGCGCGCCATCGCGGAGACCGACCGCCGCCGCGAGAAGCAGGTCGAATACAACAAGGCGAACGGCATCACGCCGGAGAGCATCAAGAAATCGATCGGCGACATCCTCAACAGCGTTTACGAACGCGATCATGTGCTGGTGGAAATAGGCGATGGCGGCATGGCCGACGACGTCATCTCGATCGGGCACAATTTCGAGGCTGTCCTGAACGATCTGGAAACCCGGATGCGTGAGGCCGCCGCCGACCTGAATTTCGAGGAAGCCGCAAGGCTGCGTGACGAGGTCAAGCGCCTGCGCGCCACCGAGCTGGCGGTGGTCGACGACCCCACGGCCAAACAGCGAATTGTACAGGGCAAGGCCGGCGCCTATGCAGGCGCGAAGAAATATGGCGACGCCGCGAACCTGCCGACGGGCTCGCTGAAAAAGCGCGGCGGCTCGGCGTTGTCCTCGTCGAATGCTTCGAGCAGGCAAAGCCACAGCGGCCCGAAGGGAGCGGGGTCCGCGAGTCGCACGGGCTCGAAAGTCCACAAACCCCATCTCGACGAGATGCACGGCCCGGAATCCCTGCCCTACCGTCCGGGCCGCGAGCCGCGCAAGCCATCACAACCCGACTCCGCCCCACGCACCGGAAGCAAAATCTTCCAGCCCACCGACTCGCGCCAGTCCGGCCCCGAATTCGGCCCCGCCCCCCGCTCCACCGGCGGCGCACCGGGGCACAGGGGTGGGTGGAAGAAGAGGTAGCGGGAGGCCATCTCCACTGCGCGACGCGAGATGAGCGGCGGTGCCTTCCCTTACGAAGCGGACGTACCGGCGGACGTGATCAGGTCGGTTGAGGAAGTGGTGGTAGTCCGGCTCGGCACCAAACTCGTCATTTCGGAAGTCGCGTAGCTGCTGTCCGGAATCCATACTCCCGATTGGTGGTTATGGATTCCGGGCTCGCGCTTGGCGCGCCCCGGAATGACGACGACAACAGTGCTGGCGGTTGCCAAGTCTGGCGGCCGGCCTTAGTGCTCTGCAGCACTTAATGCGTGTTTCGCTCTCCTATTCTGCCTGACGGGCAAATCACCTGTCGCCATGTCCACCCCCGATTCAAAAAATATTTCCCTTCTCTTTCGGGGCAAATCACCGGCGATGTCTGCGCCGTCCCGGCCCAAGAGAGGGGCGTTTCGCGACCGTCACGGACGTTGGGCAGGGATGCGGTGGACGCGGCAGCGTCGGCGCGCAAACGTGATCGCAGGGCGGGGTCCAACCCATGAGCGATCACGGGCGCGCAGACGAACGATGTTGTTGCGGACGGTGAAGTCGTGTGGTCCTGACGCCTCGACGCTGGCGTCAAGTTTCGCGGAGGCGAGTCGGCCCGACCGGACGCGCACCAGCCATATTCGCTAGATGACGGTGACAACAAAGCCCGATCACCGGGGAGATCGCGAAGTAGTCCGTTAAAACCATTGCGCGGGGAATGCCGGATTGCTCCGGTGAACCTGTGGTGACGACCTCGTGTGCTTTTTACTTTTTGCACGTGAGACTGCGGGTGCAGCGCGCACCCGGCATTCCCTGCACCCTCTATTGGGCGGTGATTGTTGGCAAAGCTCGGACGCATTCGCGCCGCGAGATCGCGGAGGTGTGTACTTCTATGCTGCGCGGCCATTGCGAGCCAATGGGTCGACGCCGCTCTGTCCCGCCGTCATTGCGAGCGCAGCGAAGCAATCCAGCTTCGTGAGTTGTGGCACGATGGATTGCTTCGCTGCGCTCGCAATGACGGAGCCAGAATGTTCGCGGTGGCTGTTTGAAAAGTGAAGTCGAGGTGAGCAAGCCGCGTCTCGATGGAGCAGGCGTGACCGCAATGAGCGCGCCGCACTGATCCACCTTGTCCATCGTCATTGCGAGCGCAGCTAAGCAATCCAGCTTCGTGAGTTGTGGGACGATGGATTGCTTCGCGGCGCACGCAATGACGGAGCAAATCGACTTGGCGTGGCTGTTTGAAAAGTGAAGTCGAGGTGAGCGAGCCGTGTCTCGATGGAGCGGCCGTGACCGCGATCGGCGCGCTGCACTGATCCACCTTGTCCATCGTCATTGCGAGCGTAGCGAAGCAATCCACCCTTCGTGAGTTGCGGCGCGATGGATTGCTTCGCTGCGCTCGCAATGACGAGCAAAACTGATCGCGTGTGGCTGTTTGAAAAGTGAATCAAGTGAGCGAAGCCGCCACCGATATCGATGTTTCTGCATCGCCGTGGGCCACAGCTTCGCGAACGACAGCGATCGGTGGTTATGGGTCCCCGCGTGCCCCAAACGCGCGCGCGGGAACGACGCTGGTGGATCGATCTGCGATCTCCTCGCGGGCGCGATTCCCCGCTCGCTAGTTCAGCTTCTTGCCGCCTTCGGTCACCGCGTCCAGAAACGCGCCGGCCTCACGGTTGAGAAACTCGACATCGGCGGGGAAGGCGCCGCCGGCGGCGGCATGGCCGGTCACGGTGCCCGGGCTGATCGTCATCATCTTGACGTCGACGATGTTCCTGGCGGCCTGCTGCGGCTCGAACTCGGGATTCAGCAGGTCCTTGGTGCCGGTCAGGATCAACGTCCGGGCCTTGATCGAGGCCAGCGCCTTTGCGGTGTCGCCGTTAAAGCCAGGCGTGGCGCCGACATCGTGGCGCTCATAGGCCCAGGTCTGGTAAATCCAGTCGTTGGCGTCGAAAGCCTTCAGCGCGGCGGTTTCCTGCTGCTCCATCCAGGCCAGCGCATCGATGCCGTTCTTGAACTGCGCCGAGTACATTTCCGGCGTACGCGCCGACAGCAGGCTCAGAATGTCGCGCCACAGGCGCACGCCCTTCTCCGGCGGCGCGTCGTAGTTGCCGTCCTTCCAGGCCGGGTCGGTCATGATCGCCTTGCGCGATGCTTCGAGCACCGCGACGGTCCAGGCCGGCGTCTTTGCCAGCGGCACCATCGCCACCAGCGCGTCCATGTATTCGGGATGGCTGACGCCCCATTGCAGCACCTGCATGCCGCCCATCGATGGGCCGACCACGGCGACGACATGGTCGATGCCCAGCTTCTCCTTCATCAGGCGATACTGCGATTCCACCATGTCGCGGATGGCGAATTTCGGAAATTGCATGCGCGGCTGCGATTTCGAATTGCTCGGCGAGGTCGTAAACCCGTTGGAGATCGCGTCGGTGCAGACGATGAAATACTTGTCGGGGTCCAGCGCCTTCCCGGGACCGATCACGAAGTCGAGGCGATGGTGATTGCCGCCGACCGCCGTCACCATCAGGATGGCGTTGGATTTCCTGGCATTCAGGGTGCCGTGAGTGACATAGGAGATCGAGAAATCCTTGATCGCCTCGCCGCTCTCCAGCTTGAGATCGCCCTCGTTGTAGAGCTGATGAGGCGGTTGCTGCGGCGAATGCGCCGCTGCGGGCGACGCGAGGACTGCAAAAGCGGCAAACAAAGAGGCAAGGCGTTTCATGTTCTTACTCCCCAGGTCGAGCACAGCTGCTCACGGGAGGACATTGCTCAACCGCCTCCCTTGCCCTGACGATAAGGCGGCACGCTACCGCTGTGAAGCGTCGGCGAGGCGCAACGGGTGTTGGAAACGAACTCGCGATCATCGCCGGCTGCATACAACCGGGTGCGGATTTGCTATTATCGGGCCGCGCCACACCATTTCAACCGAGCGCAAGGGAGATCGTCATGGCCAAGGGTCAGATGCGCAGCAACAAGGAAAAGAAGAAACCGAAGGCTGACAAGAACATAAAGAAAGGCGGAGCGACCCCGTCGCCGTTCTCGTCGGGCAAGACGCCAGCCGGCCAAAGCCCGAACAGCAAGAAGTAATCGATAGCGAACGGCAGATCATAGGGGCTGCTTGCGGGAACCGCGTGACCCGCGCCTTGAGGCGCGGCAGCGATATCCGCAGCCATTGCTCGGACTCGA
This sequence comes from Bradyrhizobium sp., assembly GCA_045811665.1. Lineage (GTDB taxonomy): Bacteria > Pseudomonadota > Alphaproteobacteria > Rhizobiales > Xanthobacteraceae > Bradyrhizobium. The sequence goes on along the minus strand of JBJMTO010000029.1, from coordinate 25,877 downwards.
TCCTTCCCGGAAAAGAGCGAGCATTGCCGCATAATGGCCCCGATCCGGACCGAATCGGCAGCCCTGATGGGACAGCTTAACGGCGGGGGACATCCGCTCGCTCAAGCGAAACAGGGGAAAAAGCTGATGACTGCCATACGTTCTGAAAAAATCGATTCCGTTGAGTCAGTGGAAGTGGATAGCGATCTGGCCGCGGTTTCGGAAGTCGAAGCCGGCATCCGCGATTTTGTCCGCAATGACGTGGCGTATCTGCGTCGCCCCGCGCCGAGCATGCTCAACGGGGGCGAAACGGGCCTCGAGCCGAACACCGAGGCCACGGTCAACAACGTCAACTCGCTGATTCAGCGGGTGGCCGGCACCTCGCTGGGCGAGATCGAAAACCTGGTTTCCGAACTCGAATCGCTCCGCGAGATCCTGCACGCCGAAGGTCAGCGCGTTCAGCGCGAGATTTCGGGCTACGCGCAGCTTAGCCAAGCCGCGATGAAATCGACCCGCATGATCGCTGATAACGTCGCGCAGTGGAAACGCGCCGCGGACGGTCTTCGCAACAGCTGATTCGCCACATCTGCCATCAGACCGGTTCAATTCACCGCCGCCTTCCCGGAAGGAAGCGCGGCGGCTGGATTGAGAACGCGTCAGGCCGGTGGCGCGCCCATCGAACCTGCGACACGGCAGTCACCACAAACGGGTCGACGCGGGTACACACAGCGGCGGACGGAGGAGCCATCTTCATGGACAGCATTCGGCCTGATACCACCGAACCGATGCCGTTGCGGAGAGTGCCGGTCGGCGTGGGCACGCTCATCGTCCGGTTCGTGGCCTTGCTGGTGCTGGCCGTGCTTGTGATGACGCTGATCTGGAGCAGTTGATATTCCAGCTAGCGCGCCCGCTGCCCGCGCCATGGTTAGCGAATGCTGACTATCGGCTGGCGTATGTCGGTTCGAGGCTATAAGCGCCGTCGGCGTAACCCTTCACGACCATGCCGGTCGTGAGCATCACTACCAGCGTGATGCTGGCGAAAATAAACCCGACAAATTTCAGGCCACTCTGGTCTGCCATGCTCGTCCCTCAATAGTCCCAGAGCGCGATCAAAAAAATGGACGCCGAATTGGCCTCCGCCGCGCTCTATCATGAATAAAGCGCATGACCTTGCCGCCACCCCCGTGGCACCTGGCGGACCATGCGCGTGTAAGTGTTACAGGTACTAGGTTCAGAATGCGTTAGCGCCGAAATAGTTCCACACAGGATGTGTGGAAGCGCTCATGGCACGGGATTTCGGCGCGGCACGAAGCCGGTCGCGAGAAAGGAGTACACCAGTTCGCCGCGTTGGTTGGTGCCGATATTGCGGGCCTGCATGATGCCCCATTCCGGACGCTTGGCCGAGGGCCGCAGCGATTCGACCTCGCTGCTAAAGCTGATCGTATCGCCGGCCAGCACCGGCTTGATCCAGCGAAGCTCGCGAAATCCCGGCGATGGTCCCCAGACCGCGACCTCCTCGCCGCGCGCGGCAGCCTCCCTGGCCTCGCGCTGACCATCGGCGACCAGCAGCTTCATGCAGACCGACGCCACATGCCAGCCCGAGGCGGCCAGACCGCCAAACAGCGATTTGCGCCCCTCCTCTTCGTCAAGGTGGAAGCGCTGCGGGTCGAACTGACGGGCGAATTCCTTGATCAGCTCAGCCGTGAAGGTAAACGATCCCAACTCACGGCGTTGCCCGATCTGCATGTCCTCGAAGAAACCCATCACTCGGCCTGCTGCGGTTGCATCGCATCCCGTCGGCGAACGATGATCGGCGAAATCCACTCGCACAGCGCCTGCCCGCCTGCGTTGCGGGCGACCGCCTTGAAGGTCACGATGCCGGTTTCCGGACGGGTCCTGGAAATCCTCGCCTCCGCCACCTCGACATCCAGCGTGATCTCATCTCCCGGCCGTAGCGCCACGAGCCAGCGCAATTCGTTAACCCCTGGAGAGCCCAGTGACGCGGTGCGCCCGATATATCCGTCGAACATCATGCGCATCATGATCGCGCACAGATGCCAGCCCGATGCCGAAAGCCCCTTCAGCATCGATCGGGATGCGGCTTCTTCGTCCAGATGCATCGGCTGCGGATCGAATTCGGCGGCAAAGGCGATCATCTCCTCACGCGTGACTCGGCGCGGTCCGAATGTGCCGAAATGGCCTGGCGGGAAATCTTCAAAGGTGAGTGTCATGTTGGGGATAGCTGTGAGGAAAGCCCGATTGTGGCCGTTATTTGAAGCAATCTCAACATGCCTCCTAGCATGCCTCGTGTTCACCGGTGTGCGTCGGTTTCCGCTCGCCCGGAGCTTTTGCCTGGGCCGATTCGGAGGAGGCCATGCCGGGGGCGGCGTGTTGGTGCGTTGAGGCGCGGGGGAGACAGGTAGATGTTTGAATTTCGGGATCTATTCCAGTGGGACAGGTTCATAACGCCCACGATCATCAAGACATTCTACTGGTTGGTGATCGCGTTGATTACTCTGTTCGGGATCTCCGGCATCTTTTCCGGTCTGGCCACGATGGCAATAAGCCCGTTCAGCGGTTTCATCGTGCTGTTGTCGTCGATCGCCAGCGTGGTCGTGGGGGTGGTGTTTTCACGAATCGTAGCGGAATTCATCCTGATCGTATTCCGGATCAACGAACATCTTGGCGCCATCCGCGATCAGGGCCACATGCATTAGCTGCGCAACAGGCGCCTCAACGCGCAATCGATCACGTATTGAACCTGAAGTGCATGACGTCGCCGTCAGCGACGACATACTCCTTACCCTCCAGCCGAAGCTTCCCGGCATCGCGCGCACCCGCCTCGCCGCCCAGCGCCACGTAGTCGGCATATGCAATGGTCTCGGCCCGGATAAAACCTTTTTCGAAGTCGGTATGGATCACACCCGCCGCCGCCGGCGCCTTGGTGCCCCGGTGAATCGTCCAGGCCCGCGCCTCCTTCGGCCCGACCGTGAAATAGGTGATGAGATCGAGCAATTGATAGCCCGCGCGGATCAGGCGGTCCAAACCTGCCTCCTCCAGTCCGAGCGTATCGAGGAAATCGACGCGTTCCTCCCGCGATAGCGTCGCAATCTCCGACTCGATCTTGGCCGAGATGGTCACGGCGACGGCGCCTTCCTTGATCGCGTGCTCCGCCACTGCTGCCGAAAACCTGTTGCCTTTAGCGGCCGCAGCTTCCTCGACGTTGCAGACATAAAGCACGGGCTTCGACGTCAACAGGCCGAGCATGCCGAAGGCCCGCTCTTCTTCGGGCTTGCGGTCCAGAAATCGTGCCGGCTTGCCCTCGCGCAGCAGCACCAGCGCGCGGTTGACGAGATCAAGTTGTTCCTTTGCTTCCTTGTCATTGCCCTTTGCCTTTTTGCCGAGGTTGTCGACTCGCTTCTCGAGGCTGTCGAGATCGGCAAGCATCAGCTCCGTCTCGATCGTCTCGATGTCGGCCAACGGAGCGATCTTGCCCTCCACATGAGTGATGTCGGAGTCTTCAAAGCAACGCACGACGTGTGCAACCGCATCGACCTCGCGGATGGTAGCCAGAAACTGGTTGCCGAGACCCTCGCCCTTGGAGGCGCCGCGCACCAGGCCCGCGATATCGACGAAGGTCAGGCGTGTCGGAATGATCTGGGCCGATTTTGCGATCTCAGCCAGCTTGTCGAGCCTCGGATCCGGCACCGCGACCTCGCCGACATTCGGCTCGATAGTGCAGAACGGATAATTTGCGGCTTGCGCCGCCGCCGTCTCAGTGAGCGCGTTGAACAGCGTCGACTTGCCCACATTCGGCAATCCGACGATACCGCATTTGAATCCCATGACCTGTCCTGAAACTTCCACCGACGAGACAATCGATTGCGCTAGGCGCCGCTGTCGTCCTGATCGAAAAAACCTTTAGCCTGCATCGCCAGATGCACCTTGTTCTGGAACGTCGAGTCCCTATCCGCCGCCAGCAGCGCCGCATTATCGGCGATCGCCTCGCAGAGCGCCTTGACCCAACCGTGGTCACTCTTGGCGAAATCCGACAGCACGTAGCCATGCACCAGTTCCTTGATGCCGGGATGACCGATACCAAGCCGCACACGTCGGTACTCGTTTCCGATATGCGACGAGATCGACCGGAGGCCATTGTGACCCGCGATGCCGCCGCCCACCTTGACCCGAAGCTTGGCCGGCGGCAGTTCAAGCTCATCTTGAAATACGGTGATGTCGCTCGCGGCGAGCTTGAAGAAATTGGCGGCCTCCTGAACCGAGCGTCCGGAGTCGTTCATGAAGGTGGTGGGTCGAAGCAGGATCACCCGCACCTGATCGAGCGTGCCTTCGGCCGTTTCACCTTGGAAGCGGCGGCGCCAGGGTGCGAAACCATGATGCCGCGCAATCTCACCTACGGCCATGAAGCCGATGTTGTGTCGGTTGTGCGCGTATTTTGCGCCGGGATTGCCTAGGCCAACAAAGAGTCGCATGACGCGGCATCCCGCGTCCGACTACTTCTTCTTGTCGCCACCGCCGGCAGGCGCCTTGGCGGCGCCGGCCGCGGGCGCCTTCGCACCGGGTGCCGCAGCAGCGGCTGCCGCAGGCGCACCGGCCGCAGCGCCAGCAGCCGGAGCAGCAGCAGCGCCGGCGACCGGAGCACCAGAGGCAGCCGCAGCAGCAGCCGCTTTCTGTTCTTCGGCGTAACCGGACGGCGGCACGATCGTCACCAGCGTTACGTCTTCACGCGACAGCGACTTCACCCCGGTCGGTAGCTTGATGTCGGAAAGATGCAGCGAGTGGCTGATTTCCAGCCCACTAACGTCGGCCTCGACGTATTGAGGAATATTGTCGACCGAACATTCCAGTTCGATGGTGTGGGTGACGATGTTTACGGTGCCGCCTCGCTTCACGCCGGGGGCGGTTTCCGCATTCTGGATGTGCAGGGGAACGCTGACACGGATGGTCGCGCCTTCTCCCAATCGCATGAAATCAACATGGATCGGGAAATCGCGCACTGGATCGAGATGGAAGTCGCGTGGAATAACGCGGTGCTTGTTGCCCTCGAGATCGATGTCGTAGATCGTGGTGAGGAAACGACCGGCCAGGATGCGCTGGCGCAAATCGGCGTCCTCCACCGAAATGGTCACCGGGGGCTGGTTGTTGCCATAGATCACTCCGGGCACTCTGCCGGCGCGACGCTCTGCCCGTGCGGCCCCCTTGCCGCCTGCCGGACGTGCGGTCGCCTTCAATTCCTTGACGCTCGCCATCTGCTTAAGTCCTTGTTCTGTAAAAAGTTAAAGGCCGCATGGCGGCCTGGTTGCGCTCCACAGCAAGCCTCCAGGGGTGCGGGGGCTGCGGACGTGCCGGCGTTCTAGCCCCAAAGGCCGGAAATAACAAGGAAACGCCGTGATTTTTCTGCCGTGGGCCTCGCCGCAGCGCTGGCCCAACATCGGGTTTAACCGTCAGGATTCAGGCTGCCGGCATCGGGCACAGCTGGCGAGACGCCGATGCCGAGCTTGGCTTCAAGGACCGCGATCCGCGCCTTAAGCATCTCGTTCTCCTCCCGCGCCAGCCGCGACATGTCCTTGACCGCCTCAAACTCCTCCCGTTTCACAACATCGAGGTCTCGTAGAATCCTCTCCGCCTGGTTGCGGACTACCGCATCGACCTCGCGCTTGACGCCCTGGGCGGCACCGGCGGCGTCGTTCATCAAACGCCCGATCTCGTCAAAAAACCGATTGCTGGTCTGGGTCATCGCTTTGGAATCTCCGGTCGGTTGCACAGGACCACTGCCGTAGAGAATGGCGGTCGCGCCCTCGGAGTTCAAGTGCCCACCGAGGATACGCACGTCGGCTTGTCATCTTCTGGTTTCCTTGCAAGGTTCAAGCGATAGTCGAGAAGCGAGAAAGCGCCCATGATCGACCAGCAGATCGAAATCCCCACGAAGGACGGCCAGACCACCACCTTTATCACCCATCCCGAGCGTGGCGGTCCGCATCCGGTGATCATCTTCTACATGGATGCGCCCGCGATCCGGGAAGAGCTGCGCGACATGGCGCGGAGGCTGGGCACGTCGGGCTACTACGTGATGTTGCCGAATTTGTACTACCGCTCCGGAGTGATGGAGCTGGGCCCGTTACCGGCCGACCCGGAATCGCCCGAGCGCAAGCGCATGTTCGAGCTGATGGCGTCTATCAATATCCCGCTTGTGATGGAGGATACCCGGTCTTTGCTCGCCTATGCCGCGCGCCAGCCCGCCGCCCGCACCGATATCGTCGGCACGGTCGGCTACTGCATGAGCGGGCGATATGCGATCAACGCTGCCACGCATTTTCCCGATTGCGTCAGGGCGGCCGCCTCAATCTACGGCACGCACCTGGCCACCGACCAGCCGGACAGTCCGCATCTGGCCGGGAAAAAAGCGAACGCCGAACTTTACTTCGGCTGCGCGGAAACCGACATCTACGCACCTGCGGAAATCATCCAGAAGTTAAAGCAGGGAATGCAGGAGCATCGGGCCGATGCCGAGGTCGAGATTTACCCCGGCACCCACCACGGCTTCGCGTTCCCGAAGCGGCCGGTCTACGATCGCGACGCCGCCGAGCGGCATTGGGAGCGGTTGCTTGCGCTTTATCGCCGCACGCTTTCTTCATAATCGCCCTCGCAAATGAGGTTGCTTGCGTTTTCCGACATCCACCACAATCTCGTGGCTGTCAGGAAGCTGCGGGCCTGCGAGAAAAATCGTTTCGACACGATCCTTGTCGCCGGAGACATCGGCAACGAAAGCGCCGCCGAATTCTTCCGGATTCTGGCAAGCTTCGAGTGTCCCGTCATGTATGTTTATGGCAACTGGGACAACAAGCTGGATTATGAATCCTGCTTTGGACCCAGCTGCGCGTTGATCCATTCGAACGTGATTACGATTGGCGAGGTCAGTTTCACTGGCTTCAGCGGCTGCCCGACGGACTGGGGCAAAAATCCACTCGCGCTCAGCGTCTACCGCCGGATCGAATCCGAAAACAAACGAGTGATTGATGCGCTCAACGATGGGCCCGGCGCAGCCCGGAAAATACGGCTTACCAGGGCGTATCAGAAATACGCGTCCGAACTCCACCTGGCTCGTGGTGAGATACTTAAGCTCAACCGAGCGAGCGTGGCCCGAGCTGTCGAAATGGCGGCTGTCGATCCCCGCCGGTGCATTGTCGTCACGCATGAACGTGTCGCCAGATTGAACGCCCATCTTCCCAACGCGCTTCTGCATCTTTACGGCCATTTGCACAGCTTCTCGGATCGCACGTTCATGATGACCCGTTATGTCGATGTGGCGGCGCTGGACCGTCCGATTTCCGCCCGTCCGCGCGGCAGGCGAAAGTGGAACCTGGAGGACTGCCGGAATTTCAACGCGGGAAACTATGTCGTGATCGAGATCGCTTCGTCGGCGATCCAGGTAGAATGTCTGCAGTTGCCGCACGGATATCCCGATTGGATTCCGCTTGTTGACCGCAGGTACAATGGAATCGCGTGGATTCCTGAAGAATTGCAATGGACGAAAGCTTCGGACTGGCCGATACCCTCGCGGACCACGAGAATAGCTGGCTGAATGTCGCTGATGCCGTTCCTGACCGTCGCCTTTCCGATATTCGATCCCGTTGCAATCGCGATCGGACCGATCGCGATCCGTTGGTACGCGCTGGCCTATATCGGCGGCATTGTGCTGGGTTGGATTTACGCACGCGCGCTGATCAAGAATGATCGGCTGTGGGGTGGTCACGCTCCTGTCACACTGCCGCAAATCGACGATTTTATCCTCTGGGTTACGCTCGGCATCATCCTCGGTGGTCGTGCCGGCTACGTTCTGTTCTACAACTTGCCCTTCTTCCTCGCGCATCCGGCCGAGATCTTCGAACTTTGGAAAGGCGGCATGTCTTTCCACGGCGGCTTTCTCGGCTGCGTGGCGGCCGTGATCTTGTTTTGCCGCAAGCATCACATCCCAATCCTCTCGTTGGGCGACATCACCACCGCGGTCGGTCCTATCGGGCTTTTTCTCGGGCGGCTCGCCAACTTCATCAACAGCGAGCTTTGGGGCAGGCAGGCCGATCCGAGCTTGCCGTGGGCGGTCGTGTTTCCCAACGGTGGCCCGCTGCCGCGCCATCCGAGCCAGCTTTACGAGGCGGGGCTTGAAGGGATTGTCCTGTTTACGATCCTGGCGGTGATGATTGGCTTTGGCGCCCTGAAGCGGCCGGGAACGATCCTCGGCAGCTTCATTGCACTGTACGGGCTGGCGCGTATCGTCAGCGAGTTCTTTCGCGAACCCGACCCGCAGCTCGGATTTTTGTGGGGCGGCCTGACCATGGGTATGCTGCTGTCGGTGCCGATGATCGTCGCGGGAGCAATCATTGTCGCGGTGGCATGGCGTCGCAAAACTCCGAAGCATCATGCGCATCCCGCCGAAGGCAGGCCGTGACCGAATACTCGCCGCTGCACTATGAGATCAAAAATCTGATCAAGTCGTCCGGGCCGATGCCGGTCTGGCGCTACATGGAACTGTGCCTGACCCATCCCAGATTTGGCTACTACATCTCGCGTGATCCGCTCGGGCGCGAGGGCGACTTCACCACCGCGCCGGAAGTGAGCCAGATGTTCGGCGAGTTGCTGGGCCTGTGGGCCGCCTCGGTGTGGAAGGCGATCGGTTCGCCGCCATTGTTGCGCCTGATAGAACTTGGGCCCGGCCGGGGCACCATGATGGCCGATGCGCTGCGCGCCTTGCGCGTGCTGCCGCCGCTTTATCAATCGCTGAGCATCCATCTCGTCGAGATCAATCCTTCGTTGCGCGACAAGCAGGCAGCCGCGCTTTCCGGCGCGCGCAGCGTCACTTGGCATGAGAACATCGACGACGTCCCCGAGGGCCCGGCGATTATTTTCGCCAATGAATATTTCGATGTGCTGCCGATCCATCAGATGGTGAAGCACGAGACCGGCTGGCACGAACGTACGGTCGACATCGACGGCAACGGCGCGTTGGTGTTTGGCTGGGCCGGCGAGCCGACACCGCGGTTCGAAGTGCTGCTGCCGCCCCTGGTGCGCGCCGCTCCCATCGGGGCGGTATTGGAGTGGAGGCCGGATGCGGAGATGATGAAGCTCGCAACCCGCGTTCGCGACCAGGACGGTGCTGCGCTGATCATCGACTATGGCCACATCCGCAGCGACGCAGGTGACACGTTTCAGGCAATCGCCCGTCATAGCTTCACCGATCCGCTGAAAAGCCCCGGAAACGCCGATGTCACTGCGCACGTCGATTTCCAGGCGCTGGCGCGCGCGGCGGTGGGAATGGGTGCGCGCGTGCACGGGCCCGTGCCGCAGGGCGAATTCCTCAGGCGGCTCGGCATCGAGACCCGCGCGGCAACGCTGATGGCAAAGGCCGGCGAGGAGGCCTCCGAGGACATTGCGGGCGCGCTGAAACGGCTGGTCGGAGGCGGCCGCGGCGGCATGGGAGCGATGTTTAAGGTGCTTGCGGTCTCCGAACCAAACCTGTCGTCTCTGGCCGGATTTACTGAGGAGAAGGCGGACAGCAGGGGCAACCTCTCATGATGCTTGGCTCGCCGCTGTTGTCGTCCGTTCCAGGCCTGCGCCACGCCTTCTTCACACGTCATGGCGGCGTCTCGGTTGGCCTGTATGACAGCCTGAACGGCGGACTTGGTTCCAACGACGATCAAGCCAATGTCGCCGAAAATCGGCGGCGAATGGCGGAGCAGATGGGCGTGGAGCCGTCGCATTTTCTCAGCCCCTGGCAAATCCATTCGCCGGACGCCGTCGAGGTGTCGGGCCCCTGGACCGAAACCTCGCGGCCCCGCGCCGACGCGCTGGTCACACGCGTCGAAGGGCTGGCAATCGGCGTCACGGCGGCCGATTGCGGTCCGATCCTGTTTGTCGATCCGAACGCGCGCGTCATTGGGGCGGCCCATGCCGGCTGGAAAGGCGCGCTGACCGGGATTGTGGAATCCACCGTGGAGGCGATGGTCAAGCTCGGCGCCGAACCCGGCGGCATCGTCGCCGCGATCGGCCCGTTGATCCGTCAGCACTCCTACGAGGTGGGCGCCGAATTCGTCGGCCGGTTCATCGAGTCCGACGCGGAGAACGCGATGTTTTTCCTGCCCTCTCCCCGCGACGGCCATGCGATGTTCGATCTTGCCGGATTCATTCGCACGCGTCTTGAGAACGCCGGTGTGCTGATGATCGACGATATCGGCCTCGACACTTACTCTGACGAGCGCCTCTACAGCTATCGCCGGTCGGTGCACCGCAATGAGCCCGATTACGGCCGGCATGTTCACGCGATCGCCCTGGAGCGCGAATAATTCTTTTCGTTTCGAGGCGAGTTCAACCTCTGTTCCCGGCGAGCGCACGCTCTAGACCTTAATGGATTTTAACGATATCGCTCGGGGCATGATGAGAGACTCCATCACTCCATTTTCGACGCTCGTCGTGCTGACGATCGCCTGCGCACTGGGCGGCTGCGCCGGTGGCGGAGCTGCCAGCGGCTCCTTCGCCATGGCCGACGGCGGCGGAGGTGCGACCGTCGCATTCGAATCGATCGACGGCCCGCCGCCGCAGGTGTTCGACCGGATGGTGAACGTGCTCGAAAGTGAATCCAAGCTTCGCAACCTCTCGATTGTATCTCGGCAAGGCACGGCCACTTACCGCGTCCGAAGTTATCTCTCCGCCCAGGTCACCCGCGGCCGCACCGTGATCGCCTGGGTGTGGGACGTCTACGATCGCGACCAGCAGCGTGCGCTGCGCCTCAGGGGCGAGGAACCCGGGGGCAAGGTCGGACGAGACGCCTGGGCTGCGGCCGACGACCTCATGCTGCGAAAAATCGCGCAATCCGGGTTGAGCGGGCTGAGCGCCATGGTCAACGGAGGCGCGCCATCGGATGCGCCGCCCGCTGCTGCCCCGGATAAGGCCGGCCCTGCCATCGCAAGGATGGAGCAGCGCGAGCCGGCCTCCGGCGAATTCAGCGTCAGCGCGCTCGGCTACACCCGGGATTAGGCAAAAACAGCCGAGTCGTGGCTTTTTGCCGGGAAAACCGGGGCAATGGGTTGCCAGCCGAGCTATCTCCTTGATATCACCTCGCCGTCTAACACTGCCGGTCTCGTGGGTATCCCGTTATGCTGAACATTGTCTCCAGCAAGGCCCGGGGAGAAGCATCGATGTCGGCCAAGAACGGCTCGATCAAGCTCGTTGCCGGCAACTCCAATCCCGCGTTGGCCCAAGCCATCGCCGGAGAATTGGGCCTGCCGCTCACAAAGGCCGTTGTTCGGCGTTTCGCCGACATGGAGATCTTCGTCGAAATCCAGGAGAATGTCCGGGGCTCGGATGTTTTCATCCTGCAGTCGACGTCCTATCCGGCCAACGATCATCTGATGGAGTTGCTGATCATCTCGGATGCGCTGCGCCGGGCTTCGGCCCGCCGCATTACCGCGGTGGTCCCCTATTTCGGCTATGCGCGGCAAGATCGCAAATCCGGGTCGCGCACGCCCATTTCGGCCAAGCTCGTAGCCAATCTGATCACCAATGCCGGCGCCGACCGCGTCATGACCCTCGATCTTCATGCCACGCAAATCCAGGGTTTTTTCGACATTCCGACCGATAACCTTTTCGCCTCGCCGGTGATGGTGCGCGACATCCGCGAGCGCTTCGACCTTGCCAACGTCATGGTCGTGTCGCCCGACGTCGGCGGCGTGGTACGCGCCCGCGGGCTGGCCAAGCGCATCAACACACCGCTCGCCATTATCGACAAGCGCCGCGAACGCGCCGGTGAATCCGAAGTCATGAATGTGATCGGTGACGTCGCCGGATATACCTGCATTCTGGTCGATGACATCGTGGATTCCGGCGGCACGCTGGTCAATGCCGCCGATGCGCTGCTCGCCAACGGCGCCAAGGAAGTCTACGCCTACATCACCCATGGCGTGCTGTCCGGCGGCGCCGCGGCCCGCATCACCAACTCCAGGCTCAAGGAGCTTGTGATCACCGACTCGATCCTGCCGACGGAAGCGGTACGCGCCGCCAAGAACATCCGCACCTTGCCGATCGCTCCGCTGATCGCAGAAGCGATCGGCCGCACCGCTTCGGAAGAGTCGGTCTCGAGCTTGTTCGACTAGCGCATGCCGCCCGGCGCCTCGTCGTCTTCCCATTCCCATACAGCCGTCCCCTCGCTCGATGTGCGCAAGCGGTAGCGCTTCGCAGCCGATGAGTGTGGTTGTAGCTTCACTCACACCTCTGCATTCCCGCGGTGCGAATGCGCCCGAGTGGTGCATGAATTGCCCGCCCTGAAACAAAGAGGGCGCAGGGAATGCCGGGCGCTCGATGCGCCCGCAGCCTCGCATGCAAAATAAAAAAGCATACGAGCATAGTCACCACGGTCACGCCGGATACGCCCGGCATTCCCCGCACGATGGTTTTAACGGTTTACCCCGTGATCTCCCCGGTGATCGGGCTTTGTTGTCACCGTCGCCAGCAGAACGAATCCCGCTGACTTGACGCCAGCGTCGAGGCGTCAGGACCACACGACTTCGCCGTCCGCCTTCGGCGCTGTTCGTCAGCAGCACCATCGGCGTCCATCGCATCCCGCCCCGCGTCCGTGACGATCGCGAGCGCCCCTTTGGTGGGACGAGACGGTGCGGACTACTGTGGTGATTTGCGTCGGGAGGAAACCGAAATATTTTTCGAAACGGGGCTGGACAGCAAATCACTGCTTCGCGAAAACGCCGCTTGGCGCGGCATCGTAGCGAGGCAATGGCCCGCAACGATGCATGGGCAGCCACTCCGGCAAGACCGGCGATCCCCTCAATCCCGCATATCGCTGTGCTCATGCGGGCTACGCCGTCAGCGCGCCCGCACGAGCAGAGTGCGCTTAAGCGATTCCGGCCGCGACCTGGCCTCGCAGCCGCTCAAGACTGAGCAAGGTGTTGGCGCAGGCCTCCGCGACTTCGGCGCCCTTGAGAGCGAAGTGTTTGCGGAAGAATTCAACATGCGCCGCGCTCTCATGGAACTGCTGTGGGGTCAGCACGGCGGAGAAGACCGGCACCTCGGTGCGTAGCTGGACGTCCATCAGCGCCTTGATCACGGTGTCGGCGACGAATTCGTGACGATAGATGCCGCCATCCACCACGAGCCCGGCGGCTACAATCGCGGTGTAGCGCCGCGTTTTGGCCAGCAGTTGCGCATGGAGCGGGATCTCGAACGAGCCCGGCACCTCGAAGAAATCGACTTGCGCGCGCGCAATGTTGCGCGCCTCGATTTCCTCGATGAAGGCGATACGGCACTCCTCCACCACCGCGCGGTGCCAGGAGGACTGCACGAATGCGACCCGCTGGGGTTTGGAAAAACGCGGATGAGCGGCCGCAGGCGGGCGGCCGGCGGCTTCCGGTGAGTTCCTGGTTTCAGGAGAGTTGGTTTGTGGAGCATCTTGCACGATCTGATTCATGGCTTTCCTCTTTCAGGACCAGAATCAGGGCATACGGAACGACGCGCCGCACGGAGTGCGACTGTCGCGACCGTTCTCTTTCATCCGGACTATGACCGTCGGCTTCGGAATCACACCGAATCTGCTGACCCTTCCTCTCGCGAGGAAGGCGCTCGCGGGCTTGGGCTTATTCACCCTTACCGCCGGTGGGGACTTTCACCCCGCCCTGAGAACATCGGCCACCCGGTATGAGCGGCCTGAGACCAATTATGCCCAAGGGTCGCGGCCCGAGCAAGCGGCAAGGCCATGGCTTACCCGCATGCGCCTATGACGAGCCAGCGTTCCACCGCAGGCGCTGCCGCCGTTGTTCGGCGGTCCAGGAAATCCTCCCGCACTATGACCGGTGGCCCTCCGTTTTAAGAAAAATTTTGGGGACGAGGCGAGCGGAGTACGCGCGCTGCGAGCGAAATCGGTCGGCCGGACTCGCGAGAGTGGTAAATCCGATTCCGTTTTGTTCTCACCGCAATCGTTAACGCCTAGGAAGAGCTGTGGAGAGTGGTGCTTTGTCTGTGGATGGACTCCGGGTGCCGTTGCGCGGATTCCGCAAATCACATCAGTTGATCTCCGCGGGCTCGGGGCAACCCAACCTGGATTGCAATTCGCAACATGCGTCATGCCAGCGCATATTAGCTCGTGGCGTGCGTAACAATCATCGTATTTGAACGTGCAAAGGCAAGGTCGAGACGGAATGTCCCTCCTCGAAGGCATCATTGATTCCCGAAACAATCCACTGGCCGTTGTCGAGGATATCGCCGCGGATAATAATTGGTCGTTCGAACGTTCCGGCGAAGATGAGGTGACGATCGTTTCCAAGGGAGACTGGACCGACTACCAACTGTCTTTTACCTGGATGCAAGAGATTGAGGCCCTGCACCTGGCCTGTGCGTTCGACATGAAAATTCCAATGCGGCGGCGCCCCGAGGCGCAGCGGCTGATCGCATCGATCAATGAGCAATTGTGGGTCGGACATTTCGATATCTGGATTCACACGGGCATGATCATGTACCGGCAGGCTCTGGTCTTGCCGGGCGGGATCAGCGCCTCGAGCGCGCAATGCGAGAGCATGCTGGTTGGCGCCATTCACGCCTGTGAACGCTACTATCCGGCTTTGCAGTTTGTGGTCTGGGCTGGCAAGAGCGCGGCCGAGGCGATGAGCGCGGCGATGTTCGACACCGAAGGTGAGGCGTAGTCACCGCGAGGCTGCTGCACCGTCTTCCCTGCAAACGCAGGCCCCTACCCCCAGGGTCGCCGCGCAAGGCGCTTGTCGCCTGTCCTCTGCTTCAATAGAACGGTTTCATGGAACGGGTTGGTTATGGGTCCGCTGCGCGTTCGCGGGGACCACGAAAGTAACGCGTCGTGACAGCAACGAACTCCAACAACGCTTTGAGAAGTATGGACCGGACCATCGTTCTCGCGGGCGCGGGTAAAATGGGCGGCGCCCTGCTGACCGGTTGGCTGGCTGGCGGATTGGATCCAAAAAAGGTCGTGGTGATCGAGCCGGATCCTTCCGCGCCGATTGCCGCACTCACGGCAAAAGGCGTTCGCCTTAATCCGGCGTCCAAGGATGTCGGCAGCATCGGCACTCTCGTGGTTGCGTTGAAGCCCCAGATGTTCGGGGACGCCGGGGGGACGCTGAAACCATTTGTCGGTCCGACGACGCTGGTGGTGTCGATCATGGCGGGCACAACCATCGCCTCGATCGCTGAGGTCTGCGGCGGCAGCGTCGTTCGAGCGATGCCTAACACGCCGGCCGCGATCGGTCGTGGAGTCACGGTTGCGGTCCCGGCCAAGACCATCACCGAGGCGCAGCGCGCGGTTGCCGATGCCCTGCTGCGCGCCACGGGTACGGTCGAATGGATCGAGGATGAGAGCTTGATGGATGCGGTGACCGCCGTCTCCGGCTCGGGCCCCGCCTATATCTTCCTTTTGGCGGAAGAGTTGGCGCGTGCCGGGATTGAAGCTGGTCTGCCGCCGGAGCTCGCGACCAAACTCGCGCGCGAAACCGTGGCCGGTTCCGGCGAACTGCTGCACCGCTCCGAGCTGCCCTCGGCCACGCTACGCCAGAACGTCACCTCCCCCGGCGGAACCACCGCCGCGGCGCTCGAGGTGCTGATGGGACCGGATGGCTTGCAGCCCCTGATGACGCGCGCTGTCGCCGCCGCCACCAGGCGGTCGAGAGAGCTGGCTAAATAGCAATCGCTAGCCTCCGTGAGAGAAAACCAGCCGTCTTCGGAGTTCTCGACGCATCAACCAAAGACTCAGCATCGCTTGCAGCGCGGTGGTGCCAATTGAGAGATACCAGATGTATTCGACTCGGAAACCGGACTGCGCCGATAACCACAAGGTCGGGATCACGTAGGTTATCAGACGTACTGTCGAGCTGATGAGCTGAGGCCTTGTATTGCCCAACCCCTGAAATGTACTTGAACAAACGAAAATGATGCCCTGCGCGACGAGGTTCAACGAGACCATTTTCAGGAACAACGCGCCTTCCGAAATCGTAGCTTGGTCATGCGTGAAGCCCAGCAACAACGATTCGGATTGCCACTGCGTAAGGACTGTAGCCACGACCATAACCATGGTCGCGGCAATCAAGATTTGTCTGACCGCCTCCTGTACCCTTTCAATACTTTCCGCTCCGAAATTCTGTCCGACAATCGGAGCTGCCGTCAGCGCAATCGCCAGTGCGGGTACTTGAAGAAGTCCAAGCACGCGAGAACCGATACTGAAGCTGGCTTGCGCGGCGGCGCCAAATTCTCGTAGGGCAAAGTATATCGCTGCCATGTATACGAACATGATTGCGAACTCGCCGCCAGCCGGAAGGCCCACATTCAAGATCCGCATCCATTGTCCAATTTGCGGACGCCAACGCTGCGGCTCGAAGGTTATATAGTCGTCGGATTTGCGGAAATACGCAGCAAGGGCGACGACCCCTATGGCGACTGCCAGAGAGCTCGCTAGCCCGGCTCCTTTCACTCCCAGCGCGTAACCCGTCCCCCAGCCCAGAATGAGGACAGGGGCAAGAATGATATTTGTTAGAACGGTAAGAACCTGGACATACATCGTCGGCTTTACGATGCCGACGGCACGTAGCGCTGACGACATCGGCATGATTACAAACTGCAAAGCCAGAGCTGGCATAAACCAGACGAGGTATGTCGCCCCAGCCTCAACGGTAGCGGCGTCGGTGGCCACTGAGTTCACGTAAGGACGTGCAGCGACGAGCCCTAAAACTAAGGTACAACCGCCGCAAACGACGGAAAGCCCAAGCGACTGATTGAATATGAAATTAGCATCCTTCCGATCTCCACGCCCGACAGCTTGTGAGACCGCCGACAAGGTGCCCACGCCTACAACTTGCGTCAAAGCGCTGACGAGAAATCCGGCATTGCCCGCGGCGCCTACTCCGGCGATAGCGGCTTCGCC
This sequence comes from Bradyrhizobium sp., assembly GCA_045811665.1. GTDB lineage: Bacteria > Pseudomonadota > Alphaproteobacteria > Rhizobiales > Xanthobacteraceae > Bradyrhizobium. The sequence continues at coordinate 8,947 of JBJMTO010000029.1, read as the reverse complement.
TAGCTCAGCCACAAAGAAAAGATCAACCAATCCGCAGAGCAAGACGACGATAAGTCCCGCAAAAATCGGGACGGCCATAAACAGGACATGGCTCAAAACTGAGCCCTGGGTCAGGTCTTTCATGATGAAGAAGTCCGATGGGAGCTGGAAGGGAGCTATTGACGCAGCATGATGTTCGCAGACTGCAATCAGTTCACGAGAGTCCGAGTCGCCAGGTACTACGCTTCTCAGCTTGCTTGGATCACCGGTGCATTTCTTTCGTTAGCGCTTTGGGTCTGTCGCTCATTCAGCAAGGTAGCCGAGATCGTCAAGTTCCGCCAGCGGACGACTTCGCTGCCCGAGCGACTCCGATTTATAGGTTTCGTCAATACGATGTGTGCGCGCAATAACTACGCCGTCGTCCCGGCCTTGAGCCGGGACCCATAACCACCGATGTTCATCGATGCGCCGTCGCGCGGAGGTCGTGAAACCAACTGGCATCCGTGGTTATGGGTCCCCGCCTGCGCGGGGGACCACAGCGGTGATTGTCGCTACGCCTGCGTGATGCGCCTGGCGCTGACGTTGATGATGTTGCGCCGCCGATGACTAACTTGCGCGCAAATAAAAACACCGTTGTCCCGGCCTTGAGCCGGGACCCATAACCACCGATGTTCATCGATGCGCGCCATGCGCAAGTCGTGAAACCAACTGGCATCCGTGGTTATGGGTCCCCGCCTGCGCGGGGACGACAATGGTGATTGTCGCTACGCCTGCCTGATGCGCCTTGCGCTGACGTTGATGATGTTGCGCCGTCGATGACCAACTTGCGCCCAAATAACCGCAGCCGTCGTCCCGGCCCCATAACCACCGATGTTCATCGATGCGCCGTGCGGAGGTCGTGAAACCAACCGGCATCCACGGTATCGGTCCCCGCCTGCGCGGGGACGACAACGGTGATTGTGGCTACGGCTGGGTGATGTCGTGCATCAGCCGGCCTTGATTGCCGCGACTACTTTTTGGCCGCGGCGCGCTCCACGAAGGTCTTGCCACCCTTCATCTTGTGCGCCAGTGGCGCCTCGTTGATCTGGATGACGACGGCGTCGGCGTCGACCCCGAGATTGCTGACCAGCGCCTGCGTGATGTCGCGCATCATGCCGGCCTTCTGTTCGTCGGTGCGGCCGGCGGCCATGCTCACGGTGATCTCAGGCATTTTTTTCGCTCCCTTTTCTGGTTTCTTTTCGTCGCAGGGCCTGTCAGGGCCATAACACGTCAGGCATCAAACAAGACGTGAATGCCTGGGACAAGCCCGGGCACGACGCCCAACTAACTGGCTGCCCCGCTTGGGGACCCGCCTGCACCTAGCTGCCCCATGTCACTTCATGGCGCGTCAGCACTTCGCGCACCTTGCTTACCAGCTCATCTTCGCGGCACGAAAACTGAGCCGGCCGGGCCTCGCGCCACTCTTGGTTCGAGGCGATCGCAGCGGCAGCCTTGGCGCCCTCGATCAGGTCCTTGATCTGAATTTCGCCGCGCGCCTTCTCGTCCGATCCCTGAATGATCACGCACGGGGAATTTCGCCGGTCCGCATATTTGAGCTGGTTGCCCATGTTCTTTGGATTGCCGAGATACAACTCCGCGCGAATGTTCGCGTTGCGCAACGTTGTGACCATGTGCTGATAATCGGCAATGCGCTCGCGGTCGAACACGGTCACGACAACGGGCCCGAACTCCGGCCTGATGTCGAGCTTGCCCAGCATCGTAAGCGCGGCCTGCAGCCGTGACACGCCGATGGAGAAGCCTGTGGCCGGCACCGGCTCGCCGCGAAACCGCGACACCAGTCCATCATAGCGCCCGCCGCCACCGACCGAGCCGAAGCGCACCGGACGTCCCTTTTCGTCCTTGGTTTCGAGCATCAGCTCTACTTCATAGACCGCGCCGGTGTAGTATTCGAGGCCGCGCACTACCGAGCAATCAACTCGGATACGATCGGGGCCATATCCGGATGCTGCAACGAGCCTGCTGATTTCTTCCAACTCGTCTTGCCCTTGCCGCCCGATCGCGCTCTCGCCAAGCCGCGCATCGATGTCGGATTTTTCACCCGATGCAATGGCACTGCTCACCAACGCGACGTCGGCGGCTTTTAACCCGGCACCTTTGGTGAAATCACCCGATTCATCTTTACGGCCTTCACCAAGCAGTTGCTGAACCCCGGAAACCCCGAGGCGATCCAGTTTGTCGATCGCCCGCATGATGGTCAGCCATTGGCCGTCATCGGTCACGCCGATCGCGTGTCTCACCCCCTCAAGCACCTTCCGATTATTCACTTTCACCACGTAGCTGCCGCGCGGAATGCCCAAAGCTTCCATTGTGTCCGCGGCCATCATGCACATCTCGGCGTCAGCGGCGGGCGAGCCCGAACCCACGGTGTCGGCGTCGAACTGCATGAACTGACGAAACCGGCCGGGACCCGGCTTTTCATTTCGAAATACCCAGCCCTCGCGGTAGCTGCGGTAAGGCAGAACCAGACTGTCGGTTCCGTATCGTTCGGCGACATAACGCGCGAGCGGCGCGGTCAAGTCATAACGAAGGCTGATCCACTGCTCGTCGTCGTCCTGGAACGAGAACACGCCCTCGTTGGGCCGATCCTGGTCGGGCAGAAATTTTCCGAGCGCGTCGGTGTATTCCATCGCCGGGGTTTCAACCGGCTCGAACCCGTAGCGCTCATAAACGTCGCGGATTTTCCCGACCATCGCGCGCGTGGCCGCGATTTCGGCGGGGCCACGATCGGCAAGCCCGCGCGGCAGCCGCGCTCGCAGTTTCTGCGGTTTCCTGGGTTTTTCAGCCATGGGCCGCGTTGGTACCAGCGCATGCGCGAGGCGGCAACCTTGTCCGGCGATCAACGCCAAAGTTCGTTGGCCGGCCTGACCCGGTCAGCCGATCTTGCGCACCCATCCCAAGCTGTCGGCGACGTCACCGCGCTGTATTCCCAGTAGTCTGGCTTTCAGCGCTGCGGTTATCGGGCCGCCAGCGCCGTCGCCGATCACGATATCGCCGCTGGCGCTCTTGATCTTGCCAATCGCCGCGACCACCGCGGCGGTACCGCAGGCGAATGCCTCGCGCAGCTTGCCGCTTTCCGCATCGGCGCGCCATTGCTCGAGGCTGTATCGCTCCTCGCGGACGGTTCGGCCTTCGCTGCGGGCAAGCGTAATGATCGAATCCCGGGTGATGCCAGGCAGGATCGTACCGCTCAGCGGTGGCGTGATCATCGAGCCGTCGTCGAGCACAAAGAACACGTTCATGCCGCCGAGTTCTTCAACCCAGCGATGCTGGGCTGAATCGAGGAATACGACCTGATCGCAGCCGTGCTCGATCGCCTCGGCCTGCGCGAGCAGGCTGGCGGCGTAATTGCCGCCGCATTTGGCCGCGCCGGTGCCGCCCTCGGCCGCGCGGGTGTATCGATCGCTGAGCCAGACGGTGACGGCCTTGGCGCCTCCTTTGAAATAGGAGCCGACAGAGCTCGCGATCACGAGGAACAGATATTCGTAGGACGGGCGGACGCCGAGAAATGCCTCGGTCGCAAACATGAAGGGGCGCAAATAGAGGCTGCCTTCGTCGGCGGGAATCCAGCCAGCATCGATCTTCACGAGCTCGTCGACCGCTTGCAGGAACACGGCTTCCGGCAACTCCGGCATCGCGAGGCGCGCGGCGGAGGCCTGAAAGCGCCGCGCATTCTGCTCGGGCCTGAACAGGGCGATGCTGCCGTCGCCGCGGGTATAGGCCTTGAGGCCCTCGAAGATTTCCTGCCCGTAGTGCAGTACGGCGGCGGCGGGATCGAGCGAGATCGGCTCGCGGGCGCGCACTTGGGCATCGTGCCAGCCGCGATCCTGAGTCCAGCGGATCGTCACCATGTGATCGGTGAAGACGCGGCCGAAACCTGGATCCTTCAACAGCGCCGCCCGGGCATCAGCGCCGACCGGTTTGCGCGTCGGATTGCAGGAAAAGATCATCTTCTGGTGAGCGTTCATCAGGCAGGTCCATGGCTGGCGTCGTATCGCTTACGTCCGCTAAGTTAGTACGCGTGGTCCTCCGCCTTTCGGCCCGGTGGCCGGCTTCCTTCCTGCATGGTCTTCAGGACATGCTTTTGCGGAAGGCGGAAGTCCAGTATGTTTGCCGAAAGGCCGCTCGACAATCGCACAGTGAATAATTCGCGGGCTCAGCCGGACTCCCCGGCGTTCTCGGACGCGTTAAGATAAAGAGCTACCGCAAGCGAGGCGACCTAATGTTTCGTCGCGGCTGATCATTTTGTAACATTGAACCCAAGATACGTCAATATGGCTGACATAAATTTTCACAACCCCTCCACCGCGCCGGGGACGCCTGAAGCGCGGTCCCGTACCGGCGATCTCAGATGGGACATTATCGAGCTGTTGTTTTTCGCCTACAGGGATTTCGTCGGCGACGCCGATCATGAACTGGAGGCGTTTGGTTTCGGGAGGGCGCATCACCGCGTGCTGCATTTCGTGCATCGCTATCCCGGCCTGAAGGTCGCCGATCTGCTCGACGTGCTGCGCATCACCAAGCAGTCGCTGGGACGGGTTCTCAAGCAATTGCTCGAGGAAGGCTATATCGTGCAGAAGACCGGCAACAACGACCGCCGACAGCGCCTGCTGTTTGCCACCACCAAGGGCGAGGCGCTGGTCGGCAAGCTCGCCGGGTTGCAGACCGACCGCATTACCCGCGCGTTGCGCGACATCGGACCCGAGGCGGCCGACACGGTTCGGCAATTCCTGCGCGCCATGATCGATCACCACGATCCCGACAAGGTGCTGGAAACGATACTTCGGGCCGGCGGCGCCAGCGGAAAGGAACACGCGTGAGCCAGCCGACCATTGCGCGAACTCCGCGCCAGCCGGCCGACGATGCGCCGCATCTGCTGCTGGTGGATGACGATCGCCGGATCCGCGATTTGTTGTCGCGCTTTCTGCAGGGCGAAGGTTACCGCGTCACCACCGCCAAGAGCGCCAGCGACGCCCGCGCCAAGCTGCTCGGCCTGCACTTCGATCTCCTGATCCTGGACGTGATGATGCCCGGCGAGACCGGATTCGATCTCGCCCGCTTCATCCGCACCTCCTCGACCGTGCCGATCGTCATGCTGACCGCGCGCCACGAGGCCGACGCCCGGATCGAGGGGCTGCAGATCGGCGCCGACGATTATGTGGCCAAGCCCTTCGAACCGCGCGAGCTGGTTCTGCGGATCGCGAATATTCTCAAGCGCTCCGCGCCGCCACCGACGCAGGCGCTGGAGCAGGTCGCGTTCGGGCCGTACGTCTATCATCTCGACCGTGGCGAACTGCGCCAGGGCGATGAGCCGATCCATCTCACCGACCGCGAGCGCGAGATGCTGCGCATTCTGGCGGTGACGCCCGGCGAAACGGTGTCGCGTAGCGCGCTTACGGGCAACGGCACCGTCAATGAGCGCGCGGTCGACGTGCAGATCAACCGGCTGCGGCGCAAGATCGAACGCGACCCGGCCAACCCGCTGTTGCTGCAGGCGGTGCGTGGCATCGGCTATCGGCTGGTCGCCTCGCCGTGAGCTCCTGCCGATGAGCACGCTCGACAGCGGCCTGACGCTGATCCGCACCGCTTCGCGGCGCGTTTCCGCCGTCAACGGCCGTGTCAGCAACGCCTTCAGGAGCTGGATGCCGACGGGGCTCTACGCCCGCGCGCTCCTGATCATGATCGTGCCGATGGTGGTGCTGCAGACCGTGGTCGCGTTCGTGTTCATGGAGCGGCACTGGAACACGGTGACGCGGCGGCTTTCGGCCGCCGTAGTGCAGGACATCGCCAGCCTCATCGACGTGTACAAGGGCTATCCGCAGGACAAGGACCGCGCGCAGCTTCGGCGCATCGGTCAGCGGTTGCAGCTCGTCGTAGATTTTCTGCCGGTGGGCGACATGCCTCCGCCGGGGCCGAAGCCATTTTTCTCGCTGCTGGACCAGACGCTCTCGGTGCAACTCGGCCGGCAAATCGGCAGGCCGTTCTGGATCGACACCGTCGGCCGCTCCAATCTGGTGGAAATCCGCATCCAGCTCGACGACGGCGTGATGCGTATCTTCGCGCAGCGCAGCGCCGCCTACGCCTCAAACTCCGAGATATTCATCTTCTGGATGCTCGGCACCTCATCGATCCTGCTGATTGTGGCGGTATTGTTCCTGCGCAACCAGATCCGGCCGATCCTGCGGCTGGCCGACGCCGCCGAAAGCTTCGGCAAGGGGCGCGAGGCGCTGAATTTTCGTCCGCGCGGCGCCCGCGAGGTACGCCGCGCCGCGCACGCCTTTCTCGAGATGAAAGCGCGCATCGAGCGCTCGATCGAACAGCGCACCGCGATGCTCGCCGGCGTCTCGCACGATCTGCGCACCATCCTGACCCGCTTCAAGCTCGAGCTGGCGCTGATCGGCGACAGCCCCGAAGTCGACGGCATGCGCAAGGATGTCGACGAGATGTCGGGGATGCTGGAGGCGTATCTGGCATTCGCCCGCGGCGACAGCGGCGAGCACGCGCAACCGACCGACATGACGCTGGCCCTTGAGGAATTACGCAGCGACGCCGAGCGCAACGGCCACGTCGCCACCGTGGCGTTTCACGGGTTGCCGGTGGTGACGGTGAAGCCGGCCTCGTTCAAGCGCTGCTTGGGCAATCTCGTCTCCAACGCCGCGCGGCATGCGAATGCGCTTTCGATCACCGGCCATCGCGATCACCGCTATCTGTCCGTTACGATCGACGATGACGGCCCCGGCATCCCCGCCGACATGCGCGAGGAAGTGTTCAAGCCATTTCTGCGGCTGGACGACGCCCGCAACCAGGACGAGGGCGGCACCGGATTGGGCCTGGCGATCGCCCGCGACATCGCGCGCTCGCACGGCGGAGACATCACGCTGGGTGACAGTCCGATGGGCGGCCTTCGCGCCACCGTGCGGATACCGGTGTAGCCTTTACGCGATCGAGCCGCCGCTAGTAACGCGTGACCAGCGGCCGTTCGCTCGCGCCATAAGGCACCCACCGGCAGGCAAAGGAAAGGTAGCCCCCATATTGCGGGTCCACGCTGAGGAACTTCACCACCTTGCCGTAAGTGGCGCAGTGATCCACGGCGAGCTGGCGGGCATCGACCTGCCGGGCCAATGGGTAAGCGACGATGCCGCCGGTGTCGTTGCCCTTGAACGACGGAACATAGTCGGAGCGCGCCGGCGCGCACGCCAACATGCCGAACACGGCAACCAAGCCCGCGGCTCGAATCATTCGCATCGCAAACTCCATAAAGGCTGTCGGCACCTTAAAGCGCATCTTTGGCCATGAAAAGAACGAGCGGGCTCTAGAGGTTGAGTTATCTGAAGGTGTTGCCCCGTTGCACTTGACCGGCCTCAGGCTTCGCGGCACCGTCAGAGCCTTGCTCTTCACCGGCGGATTGCCCCATGCACGACCTGCTTGCCTCACCGAAAAAGTCCGGCCTGAGCGCCGCGCTTGGCATTCTCCTGGGCCTGCTTGCCTCTGTCCCGGCGGCCCAGGCGGCCAACCCGCTCGAATTGAACTTCTGGCTTTCCGGTCCCCGCTACGACGGCCGGGTCGCCGAATGCGAACGGGCGCTGGGGACCATCACCAGCCAGTTCGGGGAGAAGGAAAGCACCTTCTGGAATTCCGAGCTGAAGATCATGGGCTACGGCCGGGTGCATGAAACGGCCTTCCGGCCCTGGCAGTCCGACAATATTCCGCGCCGTTTCTGCAGCGCCGACGTGATGCTGAGCGACGGCAAGATGCGCATGGTGCATTATTCGATCCTGGAGGACGGCGGCTTCGCCGGATTCGGCCAGGGCGTCCAATGGTGCGTGACCGGGCTCGACCGCAACTGGGCTTACAACCCGGGCTGCAGGGCGGCGAAGCCCTGAGGGCGGCGCTCGCGAGCCCGAAGCCGCATCATCGGTTTCCTTCTTTGTTCTTGTAATGTTCCACAACCTTGCCTAGGCTCCCCCGCAGTTGGGAATGGGGGGCGCGGTTATGTTGTACGGTCAACTGGTCTGGATTTCGCGATTGTTCGTGTTGGGGCTGCTGGTCCTCCTCCCGAACAACGCATCGGCGCAAGATCATCGTCAGAACGCCCCCGGTGAGTTCGATTTCTACGTGCTGTCGCTGTCGTGGTCGCCCTCGTTCTGCGAAGAGGCGGCCGAACGTGGGACCGAGGGACGAGCGCAGGCCCAATGCGGCGGCCGGCCGTTTTCATTCGTGGTGCACGGTCTGTGGCCGCAATACGAGCACGGATTCCCGGATTATTGCCAACGACCGGCGCCGCGGCTCGATCGCGGCATCATGTCGTCGATGCTGGACCTGATGCCGGCGCCGGGGCTGATCTTCAACGAATGGGACAAGCACGGCACCTGCTCGGGGCTCGCCGACCGCAGCTATTTCGAGACGATCCGGAAGGCGCGCGCCGCGATCAAGATTCCGGCTGAATATCTCGATCTATCGCAGGCCAAGACCGTGGCGCCGGCGGAGGTGGAAGAGGCCTTCGTCAAGGCCAATCCGGGCCTCAGCAATGCCGCCGTCTCGATCACCTGCAACCGGACGCGGCTATCGGAAGTCCGCATCTGCCTCAGCAAGGACCTTCAATTCCGCGCCTGCGAGGAGATCGACCGCCGCGCCTGCCGCCGCGACCAGGTGACGATGCCGCCGATCCGGGGGGGGTAGCCCAGGCTTCGTGCCTCTTTGCTCAAGCCGCCACGTGGCGTAGTGCTCTTGCATGAATTACCGCCACGCCTTCCATGCCGGCAACTTCGCCGATGTCATCAAGCACATCGTGCTGGCGCGCATCATCACCTATCTCCAGGACAAGCCGGGTGCGTTCCGCGTCATCGACACCCATGCCGGCGCTGGCCTCTACGATCTCGAAAGCGACGAGGCGCGCCGCGGCGGCGAGTGG
>JBJMTO010000028.1:0-17424 GCA_045811665.1 Bradyrhizobium sp. | reverse complement strand
GATGCCCTTCTTCAACAGGTAGTCGGGTGCGCGCATGTTGACGACCTCGGCCGCGCCCGGATAACCGACCGGGCCCACGCCGCGCATGAACAGCACGCTGTGCTCGTTCAGTTTCAGCGCCGGGTCGTCGATGCGGTGGTGGTAGTCCTCGGGTCCGTCGAACACCGCCGCCGTGCCTTCGAAGGCCATCGGGTCGTCCGGGTTCTGCAGGTAGCGCGCATGGAACTCGGGCGTGATCACGCTGGTCTTCATGATCGCGGAGTCGAACAGGTTGCCGCGCAGGACCAGGAAACCAGCGTCCTTGACCAGGGGCTTGTCGAAGCTCCAGATCACCTCGCCATCGGGCTTCGGTGCAGCGCGGCAGTTGTCGCCGATCGTGTGGCCATTGACGGTCATGGCGGCTTCATGGATGCGTTTGTGCCGCATCAATTCACCCACGACCGCAGGCACGCCTCCGGAGCGGTGGTATTCCTCACCCAGATAAAACCCGGCCGGCTGCATGTTCACCAGCAGCGGGATCTCGTGGCCGAATTTCTGCCAATCGTCGATCGAGAGTTCCACGCCGATGTGGCGGGCGAGCGCGTTGATGTGGATTGGTGCGTTGGTCGATCCGCCGATTGCCGAGTTGACGACGATGCAATTTTCGAAGGCCTTTCGCGTCAGGATGTCGGATGGTTTGAGATCCTCCCACACCATACCAACGATCCGCGTGCCTGTTTCGTAAGCGATCTGACCACGCTCGCGATACGGCGCGGGGACCGCCGCGCACCCGGGCAACGACATGCCTAGCGCTTCGGCCAGCGAATTCATCGTAGAGGCAGTGCCCATGGTATTGCAGTGGCCGACGGACGGTGCCGACGAAGCCACGATGTTCATGAATTCCTCGTAGTCGATCTCACCCCCCGCCAGCCGCTCGCGCGCCTTCCAGACGACGGTTCCGGAACCACTTCGTTCGCCATTGTGCCAGCCGTTCAGCATCGGCCCGCCGGACAGCACGATAGCCGGCAGGTTTACGGTCGCCGCTGCCATCAGACACGCAGGTGTCGTCTTGTCGCAGCCAGTGGTCAGAACCACACCGTCGAGCGGATAACCGAACAGGATTTCGACCAGCCCGAGATAGGCGAGGTTGCGGTCGAGCGCGGCCGTGGGGCGCTTGCCGGTCTCCTGAATCGGATGCATCGGAAATTCCATCGCGATCCCGCCTGCTGCGCGGATTCCTTCGCGCACCCGATGCGCCAACTCGAGATGATGCCGGTTGCACGGAGAAAGATCGTTGCCGGTTTGGGCGATCCCGATGATTGGCTTGCCGGACTGCAGTTCATGCCTGGTCAGACCGTAGTTCAGGTAGCGCTCGAGGTAGAGTGCCGTCATCCCGGGGTTATGGGGATTGTTGAACCAATCACTGGAACGGAGTTTGCGCCGGCTGACCCCGGCAAGCGGTTTGTTCATTGTTGCTCCCGCAGCGCACACGCCTTATTTTTGTGCGTGGTTTTTTGTAGTGGCTTTGCACTTTTGCACGTCAATGTCGGCTCCGCAATGTTCGCGGAAACCTTAGGAGCCTACGACTTTGATCCAACGACATCGACAAAAAAGTCTGGTAAGACCGCCTTCAACAAGACGGCGAGGGCGGTATTTCGGGAGGTAAGAATGTCGTCGGTGCAGATTCGCGACGTGCGCAAGTCCTTTGGCGGCTTTGAAGTGCTGCACGGCGTCTCGATTCCCATCGAGGATGGAGCGTTTGTCGTGCTGGTCGGACCCTCGGGTTGCGGCAAGTCGACCTTGCTGCGGATGCTCGCCGGTCTGGAAAATATCACCTCAGGGACGATCTCCATCGGTGACCGCGTCGTCAATAACGTCCAGCCGAAAGAGCGCGACATCGCAATGGTGTTCCAGAATTATGCGCTCTATCCGCATATGACGGTCGCCGACAATATGGGATTCTCCTTGAAGCTGCGGGGGGCCAGTGCCGACGAGATCAGCAAGGGCGTAAAGCGCGCCGCCGAAATCCTGGCGTTGACCCCGCTGCTCGACCGCTATCCCCGGCAATTGTCCGGCGGACAGAGGCAGCGTGTGGCGATGGGACGCGCCATCGTGCGGGACCCGCAGGTGTTCCTGTTCGACGAGCCGCTCTCGAACTTGGACGCCAAGCTGCGCGTCGCGATGCGCACCGAAATCAAGGAGCTTCATCAGCGTTTGAAGACCACGACCGTTTACGTCACCCACGACCAGATCGAAGCCATGACCATGGCGGACAAGATCGTAGTGATGCATGACGGCGTGGTCGAACAGATGGGCACGCCACTCGAACTTTATGACCGGCCGGACAACCAGTTCGTAGCCGGCTTCATCGGTTCGCCGGCCATGAATTTCCTCAAGGGCAAGGTCAAGTCGAACGGCAGCGCCGGTTTCGAAGGCCCGAATGGCGTCAGGCTGCCGTTGGGGTCCGCGCCCGCCAATTCGGAAGGTCGGCCCGCCATCTATGGTATCCGACCCGAGCACTTCACCATCGCTGACGACGGCGCCGAAGCCGAGATCATCGTGGTGGAGCCGACCGGCTCGGAAACCCAGGTCTTCGCCAAGCTTGGCGGAGAGCAGGTCGTCGCTGTGTTCCGCGAGCGTCACCAATTCAATCCGGGCGATAAGGTCCGGCTGAAGCCAGACCCCGCCCTCGTGCACCTGTTCGACGAAACCACGGGCAAGCGACTAAACGCTTAAGCAAATCAAAACGACCAAAGGGAGATGGACTATGCATGACTTCACTCGCCGCTCGCTTCTTCAGGGCGGTACCGCGCTGGCAGCGGCTGGCGCGCTCACCGGGCCGGCTTTGTTGGATTTCGCCAAGGCCTGGGCGCAGGCCGCGCCGTGGAAGCCGGAAGCGGGCGCCAAGCTTACCGTGATGCGCTGGAAGCGTTTCGTTCCCGCGGAAGATGATGCGTTCAATGCAATGGTCGCAGCGTTCAAGGCGGCAACCGGCACCGAAATGAACGTATTCAGCGAGTCCTTCGAGGACGTGCAGCCGAAGGCTTCGGTTGCGGCGAACACCGGCTCGGGACTTGATCTGGCCTGGGGTCTGCACACGCTGCCGCAACTATTCCCGACCAAAGTGCTGAAGATGAACGACGTCGCCGATTACCTCGGCAAGAAATACGGCGGATGGACCGACGCGGCCGAAAAGACTTGCAAACAGGGCAATGATTGGCTCGGCATCCCCGTCGCGACGGTCGGCGGTTACATGACCTATCGCAAATCGTCCGTCGACAAGGCGGGCTTCAGTGAATTCCCAAAGGACTTCCCTGGGTTCCTTGAGCTGTGCAAAGCGCTGAAAAAGAACAACACGCCTGCCGGCTACCCGCTCGGCCATGCCACAGGCGACGCCAATGCGTGGTTGCACTGGATACTCTGGGGTCACGGCGCCTTCACCGTCGACAAGGACGACAAGGTCATCATCAATTCACCGGAGACCGTAAAGGCGCTGGAATACGCGAAGGCGCTCTCGGACACATTCATTCCCGGCGTCGCATCCTGGAACGACTCATCGAACAACAAGGCGTTCCTGGCAGGTGAACTTCATTGCACCGCGAACGGCATCTCCATCTACGTCGCCGCAAAGGATGACGCGAGCAAAAAGGAACTTGCCGAAGACACCTACCATGCGCTGTGGCCGGTCGGGCCGGTTGGCAAGCCAACCGAACTCCAGCTCGCCGTGCCGATCCTGGCGTTCAACTTCACCAAGTACCCGAACGCTGCGAAGGCGTTCGTCGCCTTCATGCTGGAAAAGGAAAACTTCGATAAGTGGCTTTCGGGCGCGCGTGGTTATCTGACCCACACGCTTAACGCCTATGATTCCTCGCCAGTCTGGACCGCAGACCCGAAGAACCAGGTATTCAGCCAGGCCAGCAAGCGCGCGCTTCCTGCTTCCGGTATCGGTACGCCCGGCGAGAAGGCGGCGACGGCAATCGCTGACTTCCTGGTGGTCGACATGTTCGCGAACTATTGCAGCGGACGTGACGACGCCAAGGGAGCAATCGCGGTGACGGAACGGCAGTTGAAGCGCATCTATCGCTGACAACAAGCGAAGACGAGCCGCATGATATTGCGGCTCGTCTTCTAATTACCAGTGAGCGGGCGCCGATCATGATATTGCGGGATTTTGCCAATGGCTGACATCGCACTTCAACCCCGGACTGCCCGGCAGCCGATACGCGAAGCAACCAGGTGGGACCAGATCCGAACCAACCGAAACTTTCTCGGCTTCTGGTTCATGCTGCCGGCGATGGCCTTTCTGATATTCTTCCTGGCCTATCCACTCGGCCTTGGTATCTGGATTTCGTTCACTGACGCCAAAATCGGGCGGCCCGGCGCGTTTATCGGCGTCGAGAACTACGAGTGGCTGTGGGGCGACACGATCTTCTGGCTCTCGGTATTCAACACGATGCTCTACACCTTTGTCGCCAGCGCGATAAAGTTTGGCATCGGACTATATCTGGCGCTGCTGCTGAATGAGAACATGCCTTTCAAGGCGATGCTGCGCGCGCTGGTGCTGATACCGTTCATTGTGCCGACCGTGCTGTCTGCCCTGGCCTTCTGGTGGATCTTCGACTCCCAATTTTCGATCATCTCCTGGTCGCTGAAGCAAATGGGTCTGATCACACAGAACATCAATTTTCTTGGCGATGTCACATGGGCGCGTATTTGCGTGATCTTCGCCAACATCTGGCGCGGCGTTCCCTTTGTCGCGATCACCCTTTTGGCAGGCTTGCAGACCGTTCAGCCCTCGCTCTATGAGGCCGCCACGCTGGATGGGGCGTCGAAATGGGAGATGTTCCGCTTCATCACCTATCCGCTGCTGACCCCGATCATTGCGGTGGTGATGACGTTTTCGGTGCTGTTCACCTTCACCGATTTCCAGCTTATCTGGGCGATGACGCGCGGCGGGCCTGTGAATGCCACCCACTTGATGGCGACGTTGTCGTATCAACGCGCCATCATCGCTGGACAGCTCGGCGAAGGCGCAGCCATTTCAAGCGCCATGATCCCGTTCCTGCTCGCCGCCATCATGGTTTCCTGGTTCGGCCTGCAACGGCGCAAGTGGCAGCAGGGTGAAAACAATGACTGACCTTCCGACCTCGCGCATCGATCTGAAGGCTGTGCTGTCCGGCTCGTCCCCGACTGCCGCAAAGGACGATCATAGCGAAGGCATGAGCTATCTGGAATCCGTGCCGCGCCGCCTGGTCACGCTCTATCTGCCGCTGTTCATCATCGTGTTCGTGTTGCTGTTCCCGTTCTACTGGATGGGTCTGACCGCGATCAAACCGGACGAGCAGTTGCTCGATCTGGATAAGTTCAATCCGTTCTGGACCTGGAATCCGACGTTCAAGCACATCCACAAGCTGTTGTTCGAGAGCTACTATCCATGGTGGCTGTGGAACACGATGTATGTGGCAGTCGCCGCCACGATACTGTCGATCATCGCCAGTGTGCTGGCGGCCTATGCAATCGTGCGGCTGCGCTATCGTGGCGCGCAGTGGGTCGGTGGCCTGATCTTCCTCTCGTATCTGGTCCCGCCTTCGATCCTGTTCATTCCGCTCGCCACCGTCGTGTTTCAGTACGGCCTGTTCGATTCACCAATGGCGTTGATCCTGACCTATCCGACCATTCTGATTCCGTTCTCGACCTGGCTCTTGATGGGTTATTTCAAGACTATCCCCTTCGAGCTGGAGGAGTGCGCACTGATCGATGGGGCCAGCCGTTGGCAGATACTGACCAAGATCGTGCTGCCGCTGGCGATCCCCGGATTGATTTCCGCATTCATCTTCTGTTTCACGCTGTGCTGGAACGAGTTCATCTACGCGCTGACCTTCCTGCAATCCACGGCCAACAAGACGGTGCCCGTCGCCATCGTCAACGAGTTCGTCGACGGTGACATCTATCGCTGGGGATCGTTGATGGCTGGCGCGTTGGCCGGCTCGCTGCCGCTGGTGATCCTCTATGCTTTCTTTGTCGAGCACTACGTATCGGCCATGACCGGAGCGGTCAAAGAGTGAGTGCGGCCTGGTAGCTGACCAATAACAACAAGGAGCAGGTCTTGCACATTCTCGTACTCGGCGCGGCCGGCATGGTCGGACGGAAACTTTCCGAGCGGCTGCTGCGCGATGGGCGTCTAGGCAGCGCCGATATCACGGCGTTGACACTGCAGGATGTCGTCGCTCCCGCCCAACCGGCCAAATCGGGGTTTCCGGTCGATACGATCACCTGCGACTTCGCGGTCGCGGGAGCCGCCGAGAAACTGATCGCGCATCGTCCCGACGTCATCTTCCATCTGGCGGCGATCGTTTCAGGCGAGGCCGAACTGGATTTCGAGAAGGGTTATCGCATCAATCTCGACGGCACCCGGATGCTGCTCGATGCGGTCCGGCAGATTGGGGACGGTTACAAGCCCCGCATTGTATTCACGTCGTCCATCGCGGTATTCGGCGCGCCTTTCCCGGAGGCGATCGGCGATGAATTCTTCCAAACGCCGCTATCCAGCTACGGCACGCAAAAGGCGATCGATGAACTTCTGCTAGCGGATTATTCGCGCCGCGGTTTCATGGACGGTATCGGCATCCGTTTGCCGACGATCTGCATCCGGCCGGGGCTCCCCAACAAGGCGGCTTCAGGTTTCTTTTCAAACATCTTGCGCGAGCCGCTCGCCGGCAAGGAGGCGGTGCTGCCCGTCTCGGAAGACGTTCGTCACTGGCATGCCACGCCGCGATCCGCCGTGGGCTTCCTGCTCCACGCCGCCACCATCGATTCTGCCGCAGTCGGGCCGCGCCGCACCCTTACCATGCCGGGCCTTTCCGCGACTGTTGGCGACCAGATCGCCGCGCTCAGGCGTGTGGCGGGCGACAAGGTGGTCGCCCGGATCAAGCGCGATCCAGACCCCTTCATCGCCGGCATCGTCGCAGGCTGGCCGCGCAATTTCGAGCCGAAGCGGGCGCTCGAGCTAGGTTTCACGACGGCTGAACGGAACTTTGACGACATAATCCGGATTCACATCGAGGACGAACTTGGTGGTAAGTTCGCCGCCTGATCTGGATGCGGAACTCACGGGGAGAATAGCCATGACAGCCAACATCGTCGGATGGGCGCACACGCCGTTCGGCAAGTTCGATACCGAAACCGTGGAAAGCTTGGTGGTCCGGGTCGCGACGGAGGCGATGGCTGACGCCGGCATCACGGCGGGCGATGTCGATGAGATAGTCCTGGGGCATTTCAATGCCGGGTTCTCGCCGCAGGATTTTACGGCTTCGCTGGTGCTGCAAGCCGACCCGCAATTGCGGTTCAAGCCCACAACGAGAGTCGAGAACGCCTGCGCGACCGGATCGGCGGCGGTGCATCAGGGCGTCAGAGCGATCGCGGCGGGCGCGGCCAAAATCGTGCTGGTGGTTGGCGTCGAGCAGATGACACGCACTCCAGCGCCGGAGATCGGCCGGAACTTGCTGAGAGCATCCTATCTGCCCGAGGATGGCGACACCCCCGGCGGCTTTGCCGGTGTGTTCGGCAAGATCGCGCAGGCCTATTTTCAGAAACACGGAGACCAGTCGGACGCGCTGGCAATGATTGCGGCCAAGAACCACAAGAATGGGGTGGCCAATCCCTACGCGCAGATGCGCAAGGATTTCGGTTACGAGTTCTGCCGCTCCGAAAGCGAGAAGAACCCCTTTGTGGCCGGACCGCTGAAGCGCACCGATTGCTCGCTGGTGTCGGACGGCGCGGCGGCGTTGGTACTGACGGACGCGGAGACCGCCAAATCGATGGGTAAGGCCGTCAGCATTCGCTCAACCGCGCATGCCCAGGATTTCCTGCCGATGTCCAAGCGAGACATCTTGCTGTTCGAAGGCTGCACGGTCGCGTGGCAACGCGCGTTGCAGTCGGCCGGTGTGGAGCTTTCGGATCTGTCATTCGTCGAGACCCACGACTGCTTCACGGTCGCCGAGTTGATCGAGTATGAAGCGATGGGCCTGACGCCGAGAGGGCAGGGAGCGCGGGCCATCAAGGAAGGCTGGACCCAGAAGGACGGCAAGCTGCCCGTCAACCCTTCCGGCGGGTTGAAAGCCAAGGGTCATCCCATCGGCGCTACCGGTGTGTCCATGCACGTCATGACCGCCATGCAATTGCTGGGGCAGGCGCCTGAGGGCATGCAGATCAAAGACCCGAAGCTTGGTGGCATCTTCAACATGGGCGGCGCGGCCGTCGCCAATTACGTCTCGGTGCTGGAGCCTGCCAAGTAAGCCAGGGAGCGGGCGATCCGGCTAGCATGACGCCCGGCTGCCCTTGATCTTGCCCGTGCCCTGCCGTTACTAGGCTCGAGAAGATGGCGCCTGCAACGTGCCGCGCGCACTTATCGGGAGCGAACCGCGCCATGGGACCGCTGAGGGGGATCAGGGTCATCGACATGACGACCGTGCTGATGGGGCCCTATGCTACCCAGATGCTCGGCGATTACGGCGCGGACGTCATCAAGATAGAGTCGCTTGAGGGCGACGTCACGCGCCTCATCGGGCCGACCCGCCACCCAGGCATGGGTCCGGTGTTCCTGAATACCAATCGAAGCAAGCGCAGCATCGCCCTCGATCTGAAGAAACCTGCAGGACGCGATGTCGTGTTGCGGTTGATCGCCTCGGCTGACGTGCTGGTCTACAATGTGCGTCCGCAAGCGATGGCGCGGCTGCAGCTCGGCTACGATGTTGTCGCTGAAGTCAATCCGCGCCTGATCTATGCCGGCGTGTTCGGATTCGGGCAGGATGGGCCGTATGCCGCCAAGCCGGCCTATGACGATCTGATCCAGGGCGCGACCGCACTTCCGGCCTTGATGGCGCAGACGGGCGACGGCGTTCCGCGTTACGTCCCGAACGCGCTGGTCGATCGTATTGTCGGCCTCACTGCGGTAGGCGCGATCTGCGCCAGCCTCGTGGATCGCAACCGGACCGGTCGCGGTCAGCGGCTCGACATTCCGATGTTCGAGACAATGGCCGGTTTTGTCATGGGCGATCACTTGGGCGGCCTGACCTATGAGCCGCCCCTGGACAAGGGCGGTTATGCCCGGCATCTGTCGCGCGACCGCCGGCCCTACAAGACATCAGACGGCTATATCTGCGTCATCGTGTACAACGACAAGCAGTGGAGCAATTTCTTTGAAGCCACCGGGCGCGACGATCTTCGTAGCGATCCGATGTTCGCCACCTTCGCTGGGCGCGCCGCCAACATCGACGTCGTCTATGCTGAATTGGCCCGCATCTTTGAGACCCGCACCACCGCAGAGTGGACCGAAGTGCTTGAGAAGGCCGATGTGCCGGTCATGCCGATGCATGATCTGGAAAGCATTCTGCAGGACCCCCATCTTGTCGCGACCGACTTCTTTCCCGTGGTCGAACATCCGACCGAGGGTAAAATCCGCGACATGAAGGTGTCGGCCACGTGGTCCGAAACCACAGCACAGCCGACGCGTCTCGCGCCGCGCCTCAATGAGCACGGCATGGAAGTTCTCCGGGAGGCCGGCTTTTCCGCGGACCAGATTGCCGCGCTCGTGCGCGATGGCGTTACCACGGCCATGCCTGGTGCGCGGGGGGATTGACACCATGGACTTCGCTCTCTCGGCCAATCAGCAATCGATCCGCGATGCGGTTAAAAAGGTCTGCGCGCGTTTCGACGACGGCTACTGGCTGAAGAAGGACAAGGAGGGCGGTTTCCCGGCCGATTTCCACAAGGCGCTGGCGGATGCCGGTTGGCTCGGCATCTGCATTCCCGAAGCCTATGGCGGCTCCGGTTTGGGCATCGTCGACGCCGCGATCATGATGCGGACGATTGCGGAATCGGGCGCGGGGATGTCGGGCGCCTCCGCGATCCACATGAATGTGTTTGGCCTCAATCCGGTCGTCGTATTTGGAACGCAGGAGCAGTGCCAACGGATGTTGCCGCCCATCGTGAACGGCACCGAGAAGGCGTGCTTTGCCGTCACCGAGCCGAATACCGGCCTCAACACCACGCAATTGAAGACCCGAGCGGTGCGGTCAGGCAATAAATATGTCGTCAACGGCCAGAAGGTCTGGATTTCGAGCGCGCAGGTGGCTGAGAAGATTCTGCTGTTGGCGCGAACGACGCCGCTTGAGGAAGTGAAGAGCCCGACCCACGGCCTAAGCCTATTCTACACCGACTTCGATCGTAGCCGGATTGCCGTGCACGAAATCGAAAAAATGGGCCGCAAGCCGGTGGACTCGAACGAACTCTTTATCGAAGACTTCGAGATTCCGGTCGGCGACCGGCTTGGTGAGGAAGGTCGCGGTTTCGAATACATCCTGCACGGCATGAACCCCGAGCGGATCCTGATCGCTGCGGAAGCGGTGGGGCTCGGCAAGGTGGCGCTGTCGCGTGCGGCGGCGTACGCCAAAGAGAGAAACGTCTTCAATCGGCCGATCGGCAAAAACCAGGCGATACAACATCCCCTGGCGAAGAACTGGATGGAGTTGGAGGCGGCGTGGTTGATGACGCTCTCGGCCGGTTGGGAGTACGATCAGGGAATGCCGTGCGGCCCGGCCGCGAACGCCGCAAAATATCTCGCGGGGGAAGCCGGCTTCCACGCGTGCGAGCAGGCGGTAATGACGCACGGCGGCTTCGGCTATGCCAAGGAGTTTCACGTCGAGCGCTATTTGCGGGAATCATTGATCCCCCGCATCGCCCCGATCAGTCCGCAACTCATACTCAGCTTTATCGCGGAAAAGGTGCTGGGCCTTCCGAAGTCGTATTAGGTTTTGGTGGTTGAGAAGATGAGCCGTGAAGATCTCAAGTTATCGTTCCACGGCGCTGCGGAGCGGCAAACGCCGAAGGCGAGCCCAGGGTGGCGCAAAGCGGCGCATCGGGAAACGACGAGTACAGAACACGAAGTTCCGCTATCATGAGTTTCATCACAGGCGTGGGCCTGACGGCATACGGGAAACACGAGGGATCCTCGTCACTAGATCTCATGAGCAAGGCGGCGGAGCTTGCGATTGCCGACGCCGGCCTCACGCGTCGTGACATCGACGGTGTCCTGTGCGGATACTCCACTGTCGCGCCCCACATCATGTTGGCTACGGTATTTGCGGAGCATTTCGGCATTCGCCCGGCTTATTCCCACGCAGTGCAGGTCGGCGGTGCTACCGGCCTGGCGATGACCATGCTGGCCCACCATCTGGTCGAGTCCGAGGTGGTCCGGCATGTGCTGGTGGTCGCGGGCGAGAACCGCCTCACCGGGCAGAGCCGCGATGCGTCCATAGTGGCGCTGGCGCAGGTCGGGCACCCCGAATACGAGGTACCGCTCGGGCCGACGATCCCGGCCTATTATGGCCTGGTCGCGTCCCGCTACATGCACGAATACGGCGTGAGCGAGGAAGATCTCGCTGCATTCGCGGTGCTGATGCGTTCCCACGCGCTGATGCATCCGGGTGCGCAATTTCACGAGCCGATTTCGATTGCCGACGTGATCGCATCGAAGCCGGTCGCGCTGCCGCTCAAGCTGCTCGATTGCTGCCCGGTGTCGGACGGCGGTGCGGCGTTTGTCATCAGCCGCGAGCGGACCGGCGAGCTCGGCATCAGCGTGCGTGGATGCGCGCAGGCGCATACCCATCAGCATGTCACGGCGGCGCCGGCCTTGAACCAACTCGGCGCCGAGATTGCGATTGCGCGGGCGAAGCAAAACGCCGGCGTCGCGATGTCGGACGTTCGGTACGCGGCCGTGTACGACAGTTTCACGATCACCCTTGCGATGCTGCTGGAGGATCTTGGTCTTGCCCGCCGTGGCGAAGCGGCATCCCGCGTGCGCTCCGGATATTTCGGCCGCGATGGTGCAATGCCGCTCAACACCCATGGCGGCTTGCTGAGCTACGGGCATTGCGGTGTCGGCGGCGCCATGGCGCATCTGGTCGAAACCCATTTGCAGATGAGCGGACGCGCCGGCGATCGCCAGGTGCGCGATGCTTCGATCGCGCTGCTGCATGGCGACGGCGGTGTATTGTCGTCCCACGTCAGCATGTTTCTGGAGCGAGTCCGATGAGCGGCAAGCAGCCAGCGGCGGACTGGACCACGGGCGTGCATGCCATTGTCTATCAGTCCTGCACGGGCTGCGGGAGCTTGCAGTATTTCCGTCGAACCTTCTGTGCTGGCTGTGGCATGCCGGACCCGGTCGAGAAGCGAGCGAGCGGCGCCGGAACGGTTTACGCCACATCGTTGGTCTGCCGCGCGGCGACTCCCGAAACACGCGCCCAAGTGCCCTACAACATCGTTCTCGTCGATACCGCCGAGGGCTTCCGCATGATGGCGCACGGCGACAACGATCTGCGGATCGGCGACAAGGTCATGGCGCGGTTCACGCAGTTCGCGGGACGCCTCGTTCCGTATTTCGGTAAATCAATCTAAGCCGGCAGCTATCCCTGTTGTTTGCCATATGCGCTCGCAGCGCCGTGGGATACTCGCGTTTAAGCAGGAATTTACGGGCGTTATCGCGAGTAAAAGATGAAGCTTGCGATCACCAGCATTGCCGTCAGCGCGAGCATTCGCGCAAGTGCTTCCGAGGCCGCCCGCTTGGTGGCTACCTTCATGCGTCTCTCCCTGGAATGGGGGCATGACTCATCGTGCGCCAGAGCGCCTGCGACAATCATTTTTACTCGGAACACCCCGCGACGAGTATTCGCCTAACGAGTCCCCACTCAGCGAATATCGACGTACCAAAGTCGAATACTAATGCGGCGGCAATTTGACTCGCTCGTGACCACATTGGCAAAAGCATTGGCACCCATGGCCTTACGGGATATCGCCGGCAGTACACCTTGTTGATCAGGTGAGGCGAGGCAGATAGGTTCAAACAGAACCCGTTAACAAGGCGACGAACGTCGAAGAACGAAGGTGAGACATGGCCCGCATCGAATACTGCGATACTTCGAAATCTGACGAACGTACGCGCGAGATCCTTGGCAAGAACCACAACGCGAATATCTTCCGGATGATGGCGCACTCGCCGAAGTATTTCGAACAGTACTGCCGGCTGGGCGGCGCGATCCGTCATAGAGGCGAACTCGATCCCGTGGTGCGCGAACTTGCGATCACGCGCACCGGAATGTTGTGCAAGGCTCCCTACGAGGTGGTTGCGCATAAACGCATCGGCAAGGGTGTGGGGGTTACCGATGAGCAGAACGCTGCGCTCGAAGACTGGAAGACCGCAACATGCTTCAATGATTTGCAGCGCGCGGCGCTCGCCTTCACCGACGAGATCGTCCAGCTCCCCCGGCCTACCGACGCCACTTTCAATGCCATTGCGGCCAAGCTGTCCTCGGCGGCCCTGGTTGAACTGCAACTCTCTGTCGGCTTCTACATCATGACTTCAAAGTTTTTGGAAACATTCGCAATCGATATGCAGACCGAGAGCGAAGCGGTCTAGCGCAGCCGTTCTGCTTCGCGTTCAGGGCACGCGCAACTGGTTCGGCACGAGCGCCTGCCGCCGGACCAAGAACAGCGCGATCAGAACGGTGGGCACCAGGATGGCCAGACCAAGACTGGTGACTTGCAATTGCGAAATCGGCATGATTCCGCCTCCTGGCGTTGCAATCACGAAACCGCCAATCACAAGCAATACACGAATTGGCCATTCCAGCGAGCCGGCACGACGGAGATCGCCGACGAACGCCTGATAGCCTTGGATGCCGCCGCAGATGAAGAGCGTTCCAAACGCCGCCAGCATCATCAGGCCGATCCCCGCGAAATACGGACTGTCGCCCTGCAGCACCAGCGCCGGGTTCAGGACGAAGAAGAACGGAATGAAATAGATGATGCTGCCGACCCACATCGATTCCCAGCCCGTCTTCATCGCCGGCGAACCCGCAATTCCCGCCGCGGCGAACGAGGCGATGGCCACGGGCGGCGTGATCGAGGACAGCATTCCCCAGTAAAAGATGAACATGTGTACGGCCATTCGGTTGAGGCCGAGCTTTTCGAGCGCCGGCGCCACCAGGATGGCGAGGAAGATGTAACAAGCGGTCGTGGTCAGCCCCAGCCCCAGCACCAGGCTTGTGAAGGCGCACATCCCGAGCAGCAGAAACGCATTGTCACCCGCAATGCGCAGGAGATCGTTGGCCAGGCTGGAGACCACGCCGGTCATCGAGAACGCACCGATCAAGAGACCGCAGCCCGCGAGAATGCCGATCAGTTCGACGAACGTGCGGCCATTCACTTCCAGGAAACGGTTGATCGTCGTCGGCGTCCAGCGTGTTTCCTTCGAGAACAGCTGGTTAAGCACCAACAGCAGCGCCGTCGCGTAGAACGGAGCATGGCTCTCGCGCTTGAAATGCAACAGCATGACGATGAGCAAGGCGATGACGAAGATGTAGTACCAACCCTCGCGGATGGTATCCATGATTTTAGGCAATTCGGATCGGGGGATTCCAGCCAGGCCATGGCGGGCGGCATAGGAGTCCACCTGCATGAACAGCCCAACGTAGTAAAGGACGGCCGGAATGGTCGCCGCGATCGCCACATCTGCGTAGCTGACGTTCAGGAACTGCGCGATCACGAATGCGGTTGCCCCCATCACTGGGGGAGCCAGAACCGCGCCGGTTGAAGCGCAGGCCTCGATGGCGCCCGCGTAGGAGGCTCGGAAGCCGCTCTTCTTCATGACCGGAATTGTCATGGTGCCGGCGGTCAGCACGTTGGAGATGATGGAGCCTGACATCATCCCGAGCAGGCCGCTGGCGAAGATACAAACCTTGGCCGCGCCGCCCCGGAATGTTCCGCACAGGGCAAATGCGAGATTGATGAAAAACTTGCCCGCGCCCGTCATCATCAGCGCCGTGCCGAATACAAGGAAGCCGATTACCGTGTCGGCGAACGCCTGGATCGGGATGCCGAGCAGGCTCTCGCCTGACAGCACATGGTACGACGTGGCCTGTTCAAGCGTGGATTGCGTGCCGCGAAATGGCCCGAGCCAGTTTGCATCGGCAAACAGCGGATACACGGTGAACGGAAAGACGCTCAGGAGGAGGCTCCAGCCTCCGGTGCGGCGTAGCGCTTCCATCAGCACCACCCACATCACCAGACCCGCGGCGATCACGGTGTTCGGCGCGCCACCGAATTCCCAGCCCGCTTCAGCGGCCTTGCGCACGGTGCGCATGAGGATAATGGCCGCCGCAAAGGTCAGGACGAACAATACGATGTCATACCAGGGGATGAGGTCGAGCGGCGAGCGTTCCGAATTGGGAAAAATAAGGAACGTGAAAGGCAGCATCAACGCGATCAGCAGGTAGAAATATTCAGTGTTGAGCTGGGTGTAGCCGATAAAAAACTGCAGCGAGAATTGCTGATTGATGCACAGCAGGATTGTTAGTGCAGTGGCTACAATGAGCGCCCACCTCCACGCCCCGCGCAGGGTTCGCAACCTCGTAACTTCGGCCTCTTGCAACCCGCCGACGCCCGCGTGCGGATCGTCGAACATGACACGTTTCGTGAGCGGCACCCCCGGATCGGCGGACGTTGGAGCAGACGACATGAGTTTTCCCGTTGAATAATCCCGGAGCGTCCGCCGCCTCGGACAGCGCTACTGATCGAATCCATTCGGCATATTGGCCTTCTTTAGCGCAGCCGCACGTGCGCTCATCCAGCCAGCGAGGAAATCCTTCTCATCCGAGGGGGGATTGGACTTGCCGTAGTCGGCCCAGGCGGCCATCAGGACTGTTTGCCGCTTCAGCAAACCATTGTTGTGTGTTTCCTGGTCCTCGCTCCACTGCCCAGCTTCCTTGAGCGCCTTCACCGCGCCGGGGTGGACCGGCACCACCCACTTCTTGGTCTGCCGGTCGGCTGCAAGGCCTGCCGCGCCAGCGGCCGCATCCTTGTAAACGTCGTAGTCTTTGATCATCGCCTTAGTGATGGCATAGATCTGATCGGCGGATTGCGTTCCGTAGGCCACGAAAATCGGGTAAGGGTAATTGCCGAGTTCGATGGGCTTTTCCTTGGAGATGCCAGCGCCGCAGGTGGCAACATGCCGGAAGAAGAACGAGCCAACCTTTTGCACCCGCTCCCAACCGGCATTGTCGTTATGCGGAAGCGGCGGCCAGATGATGCCGCGCGGGGAAGTCTCGGCCTCCTTTGCCGGACCGGTGATCGTGGTGGCAAAGGCCGCATCGATGTCGTTGTTGATCAAGCCCTTCCACATGGCGCCGTAGCTTGAGAACTCCACCACCTTGACATCGCTTTGCTTGAGATCGCCGAACGCCAGAATGGCAAGCGAGTTTTGGTTCAAGGCCGGTGAGCCGACCACGAACCCGACACGCTTGTCCTTCAACTGCTTGATCTCGGTGACGCCGGTGTCGCGTGCCACGCCGAGCGACGCTGCGTTGCAGTCGACGGACGAAAGCAAGACCTGCAGCGGTTGAGGACCCCATTCCTTGGCGCCGAATTCGAACACGCCCTCTTGCGCAAAGTAGGAGCCAGAGCCCATCGCGGATGAACTCGCGCGGCCGGCCCTCAACGGTGCAAGGCGCGCGACGTCATTGCCGGCCGGCAGTACTCGCACGTCGGTACCGTGTTTGTCCTTCATCATCTTGCCGACCGCGACCGCGATATTGAATCCCGCTGTTCCGGTATCGTACGCGGTGAAGGTCATGGTCGGCGGCAGCTTGATATCCTGAGCGTGAACCGCGGCCGTTACCAGCAGCGATACGCTTGTGACGACGACGGGCGCAAGCGCCCGCAGCAGATGCATCATGTTCCTCTCCGGGGTGTTTCGAACTTGTTCTTGATTGGCTTGATCATGTCATCGCCGGATGGTGATGGCAACGTCTCGCACCTGCCGCGCAAGCGCGACCACCCGCCTAACCGACACACCGCTTCGCCGGGCCGGACACATTGTCGCAGAACGGGAACAGTGCACCGCAAGCGCAGCGCCCTACGTTTCCATAATTGCGAGAACCTGTCCTTCGGCTACAACGTCGTCGATGCTGACAAGAATGGATTTGAGCCTACCCGCTGCCGGCGCCGCGACCGGTATCTCCATTTTCATCGCTTCGACGAACACGATGTCCTCGCCGTCGCCAATGCTGCCGCCGACCTCGATCGGCAGGGCACAGACGCGTCCGGCCACCTCGGTTACGATCTTGATTTCTGGCATGGTGTTCTCCGGGACAGCCGCCGCGCGCACTAGCGTTGCATTGTGCGCATCGCGAAGGGCGACGCCCTCGGCTTTTTGTTGTGGCGGCAGATTGCCTGAGCTAGTTTGTTCTGCAAGCGGAATTTTATTCCGCAAAGCGGAATGGTGGAACGCATGGGACGACGCTCGGAGCGGCTTAGCAAACAAGGCATGCTCGCCAGCGACGCCTCAGGCGACGCTGATGTCATCCAGGTTGTATCCCGCGCCTTCGACGTATT
>JBJMTO010000027.1:0-7987 GCA_045811665.1 Bradyrhizobium sp. | reverse complement strand
AGAGCATTAGAAACGTTGGTCAAGCACGAGGCAAACATTCCAACTGGTTACGGAAACAATTGAGGGTTGATAGTACACTAACTCCAACGCGACAGAAAAATTGGACGCTTGACAGACGTCGGCCGGGGGACCTGGATGTGTTACGAGTTCATTCTCGAAAATGTATCAAAGGAATAGATCGATGCAGCTCAAGTTTATCGTTGCAGGGCTCTTTCTTGTCGGGGCGTCGGCTTCATCTGTGCAAGCGCAGGTAACAATCGACGTGTCCAAAATCACCTGTGACCAATTTGTGCATTCGAAAGTTTCTAGCCCAACCTTAATCGCTGCCTGGCTCAGTGGCTATTACCACGCGAAGCAGAATATCCAACTCGTCGATAGTCAGGCCCTGCAGGACAACATGAGCAAGCTGCAGCATTATGTGAGGACGGAAAGAATTTCAAAGTACCAGTGATGACGGCAGTTAAAGATGTGTTTGGCAAAGATAAGAAGTAGCAATAGGCGCGGTCCTAACCGCGAGATTTGCAACAGGCTCCCTTGGCCGCGCGAGCTATCGGAAAAACTCGGAAGCTAGTCGCTCGATAGCGTCACTGAGAAATTGGCGCTACCTCTTGCAGAACTTAGGCCGGACTTCAAGGGGGACCAGGAAGCACGAGAACCATCAGTGACGGGAGGTAGTCTACCCCATCAGTCCGAGCACTCACGCTGCTATTGATCCAGATCAAAGTAGGCACTATGAGCTTCCTTTTGTAACTATAAACTGTACGGTTGCGGCTGGAGGGATGATTTCCCAGGTCAGCCTTCTATGCCGTGACGCCCAAAAGGAGAAAATTGGATGGCGAAATTTCCGCGCCTGATCTGGAAGTTGATCGCCGCCAGTATCCTGGTTCTGTCGGCCTCGCCAAGCCACGCGCAGTTGCGACAGCCTGACGTCGGTGACCAGCCAGGATTGCTCGCCGACGACTCCGTGGACCTCGATCCGGAGTTCAGGAAGACGGCGGTACTCTACCGCACCAATGAAGCGCCTGGCACCATCATCATCCAGACCTCCGAGCGCCACCTCTATCTGATCCAGGGCAACGGCCGCGCGCTGCGCTACGGCATCGGCGTTGGCCGTGAAGGGTTTCAGTGGCAGGGGCTGGTGAACATCACGCGCAAGGCCGAGTGGCCGGACTGGACGCCGCCGCCTGAGATGATCGCGCGCCAGCCCTATCTGCCGCGGTTCATGGCCGGCGGTCCCGGCAACCCGCTCGGGGCGCGCGCGATGTACCTCGGCACCACGATCTATCGCATTCACGGCACCAACCGGCCCGACACCATCGGCACCGCGGTTTCGTCCGGCTGCTTCCGGCTCGTCAACGGCGACGTCGCGGACCTCTACGAGCGCGTGCCTGTCGGCACCAAGGTCATCATCCGGCAGAAGCCGGAAATCTAACGACGTGTCTTCCAAAGCCGATCCTCGCCATGTCCGCAATTACGGCGAAGTCTATGAGAATGTCGGCGCCCTACCGAAACTGAAAAAGTTCCGCGCGGACTCAATTCACTGTGGGGCAGGGGAACATCCAGTACGCCCCCAATACATAAACCCTGGCTACGTCGAGCTTTGTTTGCATTGCGGTTCGGGCTTCAAACCCGAGGGGGTCGGAGCGTGAACCCGACATTGAGGGGCACAATGGCATGCCGCACAGCAGTAACCTAGAGGCTGCGCTCGTCTGCGATCACCTTGCCATCATTCGGGAGTGATCCCGGCGCGGCCAGTTCGACCTCGCCGCTCAGGTTGGTTACCGCGCGTAACGAAACCATCACCGCTTGGCGTAGAGTCTCGGCCATGACATAGGTTTCCGCCTTCAACGTCATCGTATCGGTTTCCTGTTGCCGCGAGACCACCAGTCGTAGCCGTCCAAGTTCGGGATGACGCCCAGCGATCTCCGCGATCTGCTCCGGCCGTACAAACATGCCTTTCACTTTGGTGGTCTGGTCGGCGCGGCCCATCCAACCTTTGATGCGCATATTGGTGCGGCCACAAGGGCTGGGCCCGGGCAGCGCCGCGGTAAGATCGCCGATCGCAAGCCGAATCCAGGGGTGATCGGGATCAAGCGAGGTGACGACGATCTCTCCAACATCACCCTCCGCTACTGGCTCACCGGTCCCCGGCCGCACGATTTCGAGGATCAGGTCCTCGTTGACGATCATGCCTTCGCGGGCATCGGTTTCATAGGCGATCAAGCCGAGATCGGCGGTGCCGAAAGATTGGTACGCATCGACGCCACGGGACCTGATCTCTTGCTGTAGCGATTTCGGAAATGCAGCACCGGAAACCGATGCACGTTTGATCGAACTGCTGTCCCGACCGGTACTCGCACCCGCATCGAGCAGGATTTTGAGAAAATCAGGTGTGCCGCTGTAGCCGATCGGACGATACGCCTCGATCAGTTCGAACTGTGCGTCGGTATTGCCCGGACCTGCCGGGATGACGGCGCAGCCCAGCGCGCGGGCCGAGGCATCGAAGATGAAGCCGCCAGGGGTCAAGTGGTAGCTGAAGGTGTTCAGGACCACATCGCCTGCCCGAAACCCCGCCGCAAACAGCGCCCGCGCCCCGCGCCACGGATCGGTATGCGTTGGCTCGGGTTCGAAAATCGGACCAGGGGACGTAAAGAGCCGCCCAAACGAGCCAGGACGGCCTACAACCAAGCCCCCGAAGGGCGGGGCGGCTTTGTGGAGGCGGGGGAGCTCCGCCTTGCGCAGCACCGGTAGCTGGGCAAGCGCCTCCCGGCTGGTGATATCGCCGAGATCAATGCCCTTCAGGCGCTCGGCATACGCCGGTGCCTGGACCGCCTTCCGCAGCACGCCCGGTAGCCGGGAAAAGAGCTCCTCCTCTCGCTCGGCCGGTGCGCGCGTTTCGAGAGCGTCGTAGTACTCGGTCATGGCTTCGTCACCTCCGCTGCGCCAGCGCGCCAACGTCGTTCGTTCGTAGGATGTTCGACGGGCATCTTAAAGTTTGGAGGCGCTGGTTTCCTGAACTGGCTTACGATGCAAGGGCGAGAGCGGTGGATCAAAGCCAGCGCTTCCGCCGCTTGAAGCTCTTCAAGTTCTTGAAGCTCTTGCGTTGGTCGCCGGCGCCACCGAGGTAAAATTCCTTGACGTCCTCGTTGTCACGCAGTTCGTCCGCGTTGCCGTCGAGTACAACCTTGCCCTGCTCCATGATGTAGCCATGGCTTGCGACCGAAAGCGCGGCGCGCGCATTCTGCTCCACGAGCAGGATAGTGACCCCTAGGTCGCGGTTGATTTTCTTGATGATCGCAAACACCTCCTTCACCAGCAGAGGCGAAAGGCCCATCGAAGGCTCGTCCATCAGGATCATCTTCGGACGCGCCATCAAGGCCCGGCCGATCGCCAGCATCTGCTGCTCGCCTCCGGAAAGATAGCCGGCAAGGCCCGTGCGCTCCTTCAGTCGAGGGAAATAGTTGAAGACCATGTCGATATCGGCATCGACGTCGTTGTCGTTGCGCGTGAATGCGCCGAGGCGAAGATTTTCCATCGACGTCATGTCGGCGATGATGCGTCGGCCTTCCATCACCTGAAAGATCCCGCGCCGGACGATCTTGTCTGGATCGATGCCGTTGATGCGCTCCCCGTCAAAAGTGATCTCGCCACGGGTGACCTCGCCGTCCTCGGTCTTGAGCAGGCCCGAAATCGCCTTCAGCGTGGTCGACTTGCCGGCGCCGTTGGCGCCAAGCAAGGCGACGATCGCCGCTTTCGGCACTTCGAGGCTCAAGCCACGAAGCACCAGGATGACGTCGTCATAGACCACCTCGATATTGCGGACGCTGAGCAGCGGCGCGCCGGCCGCTGCTCCTGGTACGTGATCGATCTCGGCAGCTTCAGTCATGGTTGCATTCCAAGCCAGCCGCTATCGCGCAATGACGACAGCCGGGTTGTTGCTACATTACCACCCGAACCATTCCGGCTTTCTCGGCAGTTCGACGGTCTTGACCTTCTCAAGCTTGATGGTGCCCTTGGCCATGAGATCGTTGAGATCGCCGTCGGTCGCGCCGGCTATGTTCGATCGATAGAGATCGACCTTGAGCGTCCCACGATGATCCTTCTCGGTCCAGGTCGAGGGATTGCAGACGCCTTCCATTCCGGCGGGCACCCAATCCTTCTTCTGGTAGAATCCCTTTGCAACGTTCTCCCCGGTTGGGCCACCATTCTTGACGGCCCAGTCCAGCGCCTCTTTCAAATACATCGCGCTGCAAACGGCTGCGATGTAATGCACCGGACGATAGACCTTGCCGGTGGGGTCCGACATTTTTGAAATTTCCATCACCGTTTTCATGCCCGGCGCGTTGCCGCCCCAAGCCACTGCAGTCCGCAACGGGAAGATCACGCCATTGGCGGCATCCCCCGCCGTCTTGGCCGAATTCTCATCCATGCCCCAGACGTTGCCCATGAACTGCACATCGAGACCGGCGGTCTTGCATGCCTTCAATACCGAGACGTTGGAGGCCGCGGTGTTGCCGAGGTAAGCGTAGTTCGCGCCGGAGCTCTTCAGACTCAGGCATTGAGCGCTGTAGTCGCCAGGCGTCAGGGCGAACACCAAAGGCGGCAACACTTCAAAGCCGAGTTCGGTGGCGAGCGCTTCGCCGGCCGCCTTGGGTGCGTTGGGGTAGGGGTGATTGGCGCCCATGTGGACGAATTTCGGTTTCCCTGCCTTGCCCTTTGCCTTCCAATCATCGGCCGCCCAAGTCAGCATGGCCCGCATCGCGTCGGAATAGCTCGGGCCGTAAAAGAAATTGTAAGGCGCAGGCTTCGCTTTTCCGCTGGTGCCTTCAGGATCGGTGAGTGCCGCGGCATAGGAACCCGAGATGTCAGGAATCTTGTCCTGGGCGAGGAATCCGGTCAGCGCTTCGGTATCCGCGGTGCCCCAACCCATGATCGCAGCCACCTTGTCGGCGCCCGACCACTTCTTGTAGAGCGCAATCGCTCGCGGCACCTGATAGCCATAGTCGTTGGTATCTACATTGAGTTGCTTGCCGCCGACGCCGCCATTCTTGTTCACCCAGGCGAATGTGTCCGCCACCGCCTGTCCATAGGGGGTGCCGACGTCCGAGGTGCCGCCGGAATAGTCGGCGAGATGTCCGATGGCGATCTGGGCTTGCGCGCCGCTGATCGCGCCGCCAAGCAGCAGCGCGAGCGAGACGGTGCTCAAAAGGGATTTCATTTTCATTTTTTCCTCCGTTGTTTATTGGTTTGGATTGTAGCCCGTCCCGTTCCAACCTCAATGCGAAAACGGGTAGAGTTTCCAGTACGTCTTGATTTGTCGCCAGCGGTGCGCGAGCCCATCCGGCTCGAACATCAAAAACGCGATGATGATCAATCCGATGGCGATCTCGCGCAGGAAGGTGATGTTGGTGTTGAGCGAAAGCGCCTTGTCGATGTAACTGCCTTTAAGGCCCGCGCTTATCCATTCCATCGACTCCGGCAGCAGCACCACGAACGCGGTGCCCATTAATGTGCCCATGATTGACCCGGTACCGCCGATGATAATCATCGCCAGAAACAGGATCGAACGTTCGATCCCGAAACCTTCGTTCGAGACCACGAGCTGGTAATGCGCATAGAGCGCGCCGGCGATGCCGGCAAAGAACGCAGCCAGCCCGAACGATAGCGTTCGGTATTTGGTCAGATTGATGCCCATGATTTCGGCGGACAGATAGTGGTCGCGGATCGCGACCAGTGCACGGCCGTCGCGGGTACGCATCAGGTTGGTCACCAGCAGATAACTCACCAGCAGGTAGGCCAGCACGACGTAAAAATACTGGCGGTCGCCGCGGAAGGTGTAGCCGAAGATCGAGAACGGATTGGCGCTGGCCGGGACCGAGCCGCCGGAAAACCAGTCGGCCCGCGAGAAGAAATCAAGCAGGATGTATTGAGCCGCCAGTGTCGCGATGACGAGATACAACCCTTTCAAGCGCGCCGCGGGCACGCCGAAAATCAGACCGACCAGCGCGGTGACAACGCCCGCCAAGGGAATGGCGAAGAAAACCGGGATCGGCAGATTGTTCGAGATGTAAGCCGAGGTAAAGGCGCCGAACAAAAAGAACGCGGCGTGTCCGATTGAGATCTGCCCGGTGAAGCCCACGAGAACGTTGAGGCCAAGCGCGGCGATGGCAAAGATACCGATCTGGATCAGAATGCTCAGCCAGTATTCGCTGAACACCATCGGGGCAAAGCATATCAGCACGATGCCGGCAAGAGCTGCGTGGCGACTACGTGAGGTCGGAAAAATAGTCGTATCCGCCGCGTAGGTCGTCCGAAAGTCGCCCGCCGGAATGAGAGAAGAAGTTGCCATCCTATACTCGCTCGATGTCTTTGGTGCCGAACAGGCCGTAGGGCTTGATCATTAAGATGATGATCAGCACGTAAAACGGTGCAATTTCATACAAGTTGCCCCAGTGCAAATATTCACTGTCGACGTATTGGGCGATGTTTTCCAAAAGCCCGATGATGATGCCGCCGAGCACAGCGCCGCCGATGGAGTCGAGGCCACCGAGGATAGCTGCCGGAAAAACTTTGATGCCATACGCCGATAAGCCGGACGAGACGCCGTTGACTACGGCTACTACAACCCCCGCGACTGCCGATACGGTCGCCGATATCGCCCACGCCATGGCGAACACGCTCTTCACGGAGATGCCGAGCGACTGCGCGACTTGCTGGTTGAACGCGGTGGCTCGCATCGCAAGGCCATATTTGGAGGCGCGGAAGAACCATGCCATTCCGATCATCATGGCCACCGACACCACGAGGCTCATCGCATAAACCGTCTGGATTTGCAGGCCGAGGAGGTTAACGGACTGGCTTGTGAAGACGCGCGGAAACGGTTGCGGATTGACGCCGAAAATCCATTTGAGCGCAGCCTGAAAAACCGTCGATAGGCCAATCGTGACCATGATCACCGAGATGATCGGCTCGCCGATCATTGGCCGCAGGATCACGATCTGGATCGCGATGCCGAATACGAACATGAACACGAGCGTCAGCGGCATTCCCATCCAGAACGGCACCTCGTATTTCGCCAGCAGCGCCCAGCACACCCATGCGCCGATCAGCAGCAATTCGCCTTGCGCGAAGTTGACCACCTGGGTCGCCTTGTAGATCAGCACAAAGGACATCGCGACAACGCCATACAGGGTGCCGACGACGAGGCCATTGACCAGAAGCTGGATCAGGAACTGGGTATTCATTCGGAGCCTGCCGGGTTCAAGGCAAGGCATCCGTCGCATGACCAGCTCTCGGCCATCATGAACGGGCTCGCACCATTCATCCGGGTTTTGGAGGCTCGCCACGCCCCAGGCGCGGATGGCCGGTACGAGCCGGGCCATGATCGCCGTGAAATACGGTCGTGGTTTTTCACTCGGCCGCCTCCGCAAGCGGGGCGATGTCCCCGAGGTCGACTACCCTGAGTGTGGTGCGGATCCGCTGCGTCGTACCGTCTTGAAACCGGATCACGGTATCGACCGGTATGT
This sequence comes from Bradyrhizobium sp., assembly GCA_045811665.1. Classification (GTDB taxonomy): domain Bacteria; phylum Pseudomonadota; class Alphaproteobacteria; order Rhizobiales; family Xanthobacteraceae; genus Bradyrhizobium. Next base: position 461 of record JBJMTO010000027.1, on the reverse strand, counting down.
CGCGCTTGCCGCCGTAAATCGCGTCGATGATGTCGGCGTACTTTTCATTAATGACGCTGCGGCGGACCTTTCGCGTTCGGGTCAGCTCACCATCATCGGCATCGAGTTCCTTGTATAGCAAAAGGAACCTGGAGATGCGCTGCGCAGGGGGAAGGGTGGCGTTGACGCTTTCAACTTCCTTCTGCACCAGCGCGTAGACTTCCCGGCGCGATGCAAGGTCGGTGTAGGTGGTGAACGCGATGCGATTTTTTTCCGCCCATTTCGAAATGATCGAAAAGCGGATGCAGATCATCGCCGCCAGGGTATCGCGGCCGGCCCCCAGCACGACTGTTTCCGCAATATAGGGCGAGAATTTCAGCTTGTTCTCCAGATATTGCGGTGAGAAGCGTTCGCCAAGCGCGGTCTCGGCAAGATCCTTGATGCGATCGATGACCACGAGTTGCTTGTCGTCATTGAAATAA
>JBJMTO010000026.1:0-11861 GCA_045811665.1 Bradyrhizobium sp. | reverse complement strand
TCCTCAACACCATGATCGCGCGGCGCCAGAAATGGGATGCCAATCTCTACGCATCGAGCTGAACGAGCCTACAAACAAGGCGCTCGCCCGCGGCCGATCACAGCTCTACTCAACACAGTTGCTCCCCGGTGATCGGGCTTGTTGTCACCGTCGCCTGCGTGGTGAGACGCAAACTTGACGCCACCATCGAGGCGCCAGGACCACACGACTTCGCCGTCCGCGTCAGCACCGTTCGTCTGCCGTGCTGGCACGTCCACCGCATCCCGCGCTCTACGTCCGTGACGATCGCGAAACGCCCCTCAGAGGAGGCGGGACCAAACCGGCATAATGCTGTTTCTACCCCGTCGTCAAGTATAATTTCTGAAAATCCGAAATGGACGCGGCAAGCATCGGCAGCTGGACGTCGAGTCGGCGGGCGATGATCACGGAAGCGTCATCACCAGGATCGCCTTGGTCCGCCGGTTTCGGGAATAAACCCTGGCTCCGCCCAATCACGTCCCAGAACCCATCAAGGGTTCATGGAGATTGTCGATGAGTGATCATGACCACAATGATGAAGGCGGAAAAGACACGGGCATCAGCCGCCGGCGGGTCCTCGAATGCATGACCTGGGCCGGCACCGGCGTCCTCTGGACGATCTCCGGCGGCGTTCCACGTTCGCTCGGGCTTGTCGATTCCGCCGTTGCCGCTCAACCGGCCGGCCTGAGCTTCCTGCAGATCAGCGACAGCCATGTCGGGTTCGATAAACCCGCCAATCCCAACGCGATCGGCACGCTCGAAGAGGCAATCGGCAGGATCAAGGCCATGCCGATCAAGCCGTCCTTCATGATTCACACCGGCGACATTACGCATCTGTCGAAGGCCGCTGAGTTCGATCAAGCCGAGCGCATCATCTCTCAGGCCAAGCTGGATGTGCATTACGTCCCGGGCGAGCACGACTTCCTCGATGAGGAGGTCAAGCTCTACCGTGAGCGCTACGGTCGTGGCGCAAAAGGCGCCGGCTGGTACTCCTTCGATGCCAATGGCGTGCACTTGATCGGGCTGGTCAACGTTGTGGACCTCAAAGCAGGTGGACTTGGAAATCTCGGCGCCGAGCAACTCGAGTGGTTGGAGGCGGACCTAAGGGGCCGATCAAGATCAACCCCAATCGTCGTGTTCGCACACATCCCGCTGTGGACCGTGTATCCGGCATGGGGATGGGGCACCGAGGATGGAGCGCGCGCTCTTGAATACGTGAAGGGCTTCGGCTCGGTGACAGTGCTGAATGGTCACATCCACCAGGTGATGCAGAAGGTGGAAGGAAACGTCACGTTTCACACGGCGCGTTCGACCGCGTTCCCACAGCCCGCGCCGGGAACGGCGCCCTCGCCCGGTCCAATGAAGGTCGCCGATGACAAGCTTCGCGCTCTGCTCGGGGTTGCCAGCATCAACTTCAAGCCGGGCGATCAGCGCCTCGCGATCATCGACACTCCGTTGCAGGGTTAAAAGGAAAACCGAAATGATCCCTTTAACTCAGAGGGTCGGTGGCAAGCTCGCCATCGCAGTGGCCATATGCCTTTTCTTCGGCGGCGCTCACGCCTACGCCGGAGAGAGCGAGATCACCATCGATAACTTCACCTTTTCGCCGCCTGAGCTGACGGTGAAGGTCGGGTCGACCGTCACGTGGAAGAACCACGACGACATTCCACATACGGTGGTTTCCGCGGGGAAGTTCAGGTCAAAAACCATGGACACCGACGGCAGCTTTTCGTTCACCTTCACGGCAGCCGGCAGTTACACGTATTTTTGTTCGCTGCATCCGCATATGACGGGAATGATCAAGGTTGAGTAGCGAACGAAACGCAGGCATCACTGCCATGCCCGGCCGGTGTATTCATGCCGGCCGGGCATCTGCAAAGGCCGAGCACGGGACGATGCCTGTAAGGGCTACAACCGACGCGGAAAAAGGGCGGCGTTTTCGGGACGCTGCGCTGTCGCATCTCGACGATGTCTATACATTGGCGCGCTACCTGCTTCGCGACCCCTCCGATGCGGAGGACGCCGTGCAAGAATGCTACTTGCGCGCGCTGAAACATTTCGACAGCTATCGCGGCCCGGCGATGAAGCCGTGGCTGTTTGCAATCCTGCGCAACGTCTGCCGCGCCGAATTTTCCCGCCGGGCCAGTTCGCCAAGCGGCACCATCGACGAGGTGACCGAGAAGGCTGAGCAAGCTCCGTTGTGGCGCGAAGCCCAGCAGACGCCGGAGTCCGAAATGGTGCGGGACTCGGACGCGAGCACGATCCGGCGACTGGTGGCCGCACTGGACCAGCCGTTTCGGGAGACATTTGTGCTACGTGAAATCCACAACCTGTCCTATCGCGAAATCGCCGACGTCGCGGAAGTTCCCGTCGGCACGGTGATGTCCCGCCTGGCCCGCGCGCGGGCCATGCTGCGCACGGCGTGGATGGCGGAAGAGGAGCAGCCGAAATGACCTGCGAGGAGGCCGAGATTCTTGTTCACGCGTTGATCGATGGCGAACTTGATGCCGGGCATGCGCGTCAAGTGGAAGACCATCTCGCCGGCTGCTCGCGCTGCGCCGCCCAACTTGCCGCCTATCGCGAAATGAGCAAGTCGGTCGCGCGCGCTGATTTGGGTTACACTGCTCCGGCTGCGCTTCGTCGACGGATAGAGGCGACACTGCCCGAGGTGCGCGCGCCGAACCGCCGCGCCGTTCTGCGGGGATTCGCTTTGGGATCGGCGGTGTCCGCGATTGCGGCTACAGGGCTCGTCGCGGTCATACTGCGCACGGACGACCACGCACGCGTCAAATCTGAAATGGTTTCGGCGCATTTGCGCTCACTGCAGGCGGGGCATCTCACCGACGTGCTTTCGACGGATCAGCATACGGTCAAGCCCTGGTTCAGCGGCAAGCTGGACGTGGCCCCCCCGGTGGTCGATCTGACCGCCCAGGGATTTACACTCATCGGCGGCCGGCTCGATTACGTTGACGCCCATGCAATCGGCGCCATTGTTTATCGACGCCGGCTTCATGTCATCAATCTGTTCGTCTCGCAGACCGCTGGGACGGAGCACCGTCCGGCAAGGATCGAGAGCTTCCAGGGATTTAACATCCGAAGCTGGAGCGAGGGAGGGCTGAACTACTGGGCCGTCAGCGATCTTGCCGCGGACGAGCTCGCCGAATTCGGCGAGAAGTTCGAAGCCGCGATGCGGAGCAGCACCACTGGTTGACCCCAATCTGCACGGTGGCTGATGAGAACTCCAGCCGCGTTCCTCAGCCACGATGTGCCTGGTTGTGTATCACATCTGAAGCTACTTCTGCCTTCGGCGGTATAGCGACCATGACCTGAACTGCTGCCCGTTCGACCGTCGCGAATGACTCAAAAGCGGCCATTCCGTCGCACCACTTCGGCAAATTGTTTGCCCAACGCCCCGTCGCAAGTGCTAGGCTTTGCACATTGCAAGCGTTGTCGAGGACAAATGCAGCGCCGCGCATTGATGAGGCTTCTCGGCTGCGCGGCGGCGGCTTGGCCGCAAGCAACGCTCGCGCAGCAAATAGGAAAAAATCCGAGAATAGGAGTGCTGTGGCACGCGGGGAGCGCCGAGGAAGAAGGTCCTTATTATCGCGGGCTTATCGAAGGGTTGACAGACCTCGGCTACTTTGATGGACGCAACATCATACTGGAGCATCGCTTCCCGAACGAAACCCCTGACCGGTTTCGGAGCATGGCAGCCGAACTTGTATCAATGAAAGTGGATGTTTTGGTCGGCGTGGGGTCGCAGACCGCCCCTTACGTAAAAAACGCAACCAAAACAATCCCGATTATTTTTGTTTTCAGCCCTGACCCGGTTGGCACCAAGCTAGTAGTTAGCCTCGCGCGGCCGGGTGGGAATGCGACGGGTTTAACGAATTTTGCAGCTGATCTCATCGGCAAACGATTACATTTCCTCAAATTGACAATCCAGAATTTATCCCATGTTGGATTGCTTGTGAATCCTGAACACTCAAGTTGCGCGGCTCTACATCAACGTGACACAAGCTGCAGCTAGCGAACTTGGTTTGACAAATGATATATTTGAGGCTCGGACGCGCGCTGAACTGGAACCAGCGTTTGATCGGATGGCTCAGTCTGGCATCCAGGCGCTGACCATTAATTCTGAAGGTTTGGCATTTCAGCATAAGGAATTCATCGCCAAGCTGGCAATCGCCCGGCGTCTGCCACTGTCTGTTTGGTCCAGAGAGACCTTGGAGGCGGGCGCACTCATGTCGTATGGCCCTGACCAAGTTGCAATTGCTCGGCGTGCGGCTGCCTTCGTGGACAAAATACTTAAGGGCGCAAGCCCGGCTCAACTGCCTGTTGAGGAGCCGACAAAGGTTGAGTTTCTTATCAACCTTAAGACCGCCAAGACGTTGGGGATATCCATTCCGTCTGAGCTGCTCTCGACCGCCGACGAGGTGTTCGAATAAAGCGACATCGCCGCCGTGCGTGGATTCTGGCACGTAGCGAGCAGCACCGCCATTCACATCGAAGATAGCGCTTTTCCGAATTGGAATGGCCCGGATTAGAAGCGCTTTGTTACGATCACGGGAGACCAGCTAACGTGGACCGCTCGCCCTCCGCGTGGAGGGACACTGTCGACGTGATATGGAAGCGAAGAGATGTGACGGAGCCGTCGTGTCAGCTCGTGGCAGATGGCCTTGGCACAAGTGTGGTCAAGCCGTTTTCCGCACGGCGTTGTCCACCAGCGTCTTGCCCAGTGACCAGATCGCGCCCGGCACCTTGTGGCTGGAAGCGATTACCGTGTCGAAGGCCGTCTCGATCCAATTGCAATCTTCTTCGGTAATCGTAAGCGGCGGGAGCAGCTTGATGGTGTGGCTGCCATGGCCGGAGACTTGCGTCAGGATCTTGTGTTCCTTGAACAAGGGTACCGTGATGAGCTGGCAGAACAGCCCTTTGCTGGCGGTCTCCAACACACTCCAGGAAGCCTTCAAGCGTAGCGACTTCGGCGGACCGAACTCGACGCCGATCATCAGGCCTTTGCCGCGAACCTCTTTCAACAATTCGTAGCCGGGAACCATTCGGGTCAATGCGAGCCGAAGCTCGGCGCCGCGCTTGGCGGCCGCGTCGATCAACTTTTCAGACTTGATCACCTCCAGGGTTGCGATCCCGGCCGCCATCGCAAGGTCGTTTTTCGCGAACGTCGAGCCATGCACCACCGCTCGGTCCATTTGGTTGAATATCTTGTCGAAGATCGACTTGCGGGTGAGCAGCGCGCCAACGGGAACGTGCCCGCCTGACAGCGCCTTGGCGACCAGCACCATGTCTGGCTCGACGTTCCAGTGCTCGACCGCGAGGAAGCGCCCTGTCCGGCCGATCCCGGTCTGAATTTCGTCGGCCACAAACAACGTGCCGTACTTGCGGCAGAGCGCTGCTGCGGCTGGCAAAAATTCGTCGGTGGGCATGTTGACGCCCTTGCCCTGTATCGGCTCGACAATAAAAGCAGCGACCTCTCGCGATGACAGCGCCTGCTCGAGTGCGGCGAGATCGTTGAATGCAACCGAGGTACACCCGGGAAGTAGCGGGTCGAAGCCCGCGCGGAAGTTGGGGTCATCGGTGAGCGAAAGACCGCCGTAGGACAATCCGTGAAAGGCGTGCGCGCAGTACACGATACCGGGGCGGCCAGTCGAGCCCCGCGCAAACTTGATCGCCGCCTCCACGCATTCCGCCCCGGAATTGGCAAAAAACACCTTGTCGAGATACGGCACGAATTCCAGGAGCCGTTCCGCCAGCACGCCTGCGAGCGTGGATACGTCGAGCTGCACCAGGTTCGGCAGGTCGCTATCAAGAACGCTCTTCAATGCCTGACGCAGCGCCGGATGATTGCGCCCGATCGCAAAAACGCCGAACCCACTCAGCAGATCGAGATACCGGGCGCCGTCCCGATCGTAGAGGTACTGGCCTTGGCCCTTTTGGAACCCGACGTCGTAACCGATCGTCTTGAGAACCCGCACCAGCTGTTCGTTAAGGTGGCGGGCGTGCATGGAACTGCGCTGCGCCTGACGCTCCGCAAACATCTCGGAAACGTCTAAATTGGAATATATCATCCACTACTTACTTCGGTTGCCGGCCATTTCGTCAACTGGATTCGTCGATTGAAAATGCCCAATGCGGCGTTTTGCCCCTCACGTGATGGTAGACCAAACACAGGCCCAAATCATGTTGCACTGCCTAAGGAACTCCGCGCGTCTTGCTCTTTATTCCGGAACATTTGTGGCGGCGGGGCTTGCTCCGGCGCTGGCTTTGGACCCCACGGGGGATTGGCGCGTCGCAGACGGTGTGGCGAACATCCGAGTGGCGCAATGCAACGGCAGCATGTGGGGTGCCGTCGCTTGGGAACAAACGCCTGGCGGGCGTGACGCTAAGAATCCCGATGTGTCAAAGCAAAGCAGGCCGACGCTCGGAATGCCGATTCTGATCGATATGAAGAAGAAACCCGGCGTCGATCAATGGGAGGGCCAAGTCTACAACGCCAAGGACGGCCAGCATTACAGCTCGACGATCAAGCCAATCGATGGGAACCGTCTCGAAATTCAGGGCTGTGTGCTGGGCTTTCTCTGCGGCGGCGAAACCTGGACCCGCGTAGCCGGTCCGATTCCGTCCAGCCCCGCAAACAGCATGGCCAAAACCGCGCCCAAGCTGGCAGGCCCGCCGCTGCCCAAAACGGCTGCGCCGGGAACTACGAGCGCGAATACGAGCTCCCCGACAATCAGCACTGGCGCGCCCGCCAGCCCTGCCCCGCCTAAGACCACTGGGTCGAACCCGGCCGTCAAAAGCCAAAAAGTGGCTGCTTCGTCGGCTCAGGCCGATATCGGCGATATCTGCCTACTCCCCGATATCGCGCGGTTTGCCCATTAGCGCGGGCTGAAACAGCAGCACCGCCGCAAGCGTCGTGACGAGCGACAAGGCCAGCAGCTTTCCCATGCTTGCCGTGCCGGGATGACTTGATAGCCACAAGCTTCCAAACGCCGTCGCCGTCGTCAGCGCGCTGAAGAATATTGCGCGCGTCAGGCTCGACTGCAGCAGGTTGGTTCTGCCGGATCGCCAAGCCGTTACATAATAGATCTTGAAGGCGACCCCGACCCCGAGCAGCAACGGCAGCGCGACGATGTTGGCGAAGTTGAGCGGCATTCCAATCAGCACGCAAATCTCCAGGGTCACGGCACCCGCGACCAGCAGCGGCACCAGCGTCAACAGCACGTCGGTAACCCGCCGCAACGTAAGCCAGAGCAGGAAGCTGATCACCAGCAGCGCGGTAATGCCGGCGTGGATAAAGGCTTTCACGACGGTCTCGCCTGACCTGAGAATCGAAACCGGCCCGCCGATCGCGTTGGGCTCGGCCGCCAGCACTGCGGCGGCAAATCGGCGAAGCGTATCGTTGTCGTTCGGGTCGCCGCGCGGGAGCGCCTCAACACGCTGAAGGCCATTCTTGCTCTGCCAGGCATTCACCAGTTGGGGTGGCAAGGTCTTGAGGCTGACCGGCTGCGCCTGCAAGGAATTCCTTAGCTGCTCGAGCACGATCTTCAACGGGTTGACGAAGACCGCCTGTGCCTTGTCTCGGGTGGCCTGATCGGACGCGGCGAGCTTCGAGAGTGCATCGGCCAACCGGCGCGACGCCACCGCACCCTGGCCGTTGCCGTCACCGGCAGTCTTGCGCAGGCTCTCGGCGGCTCCCTTCAAGGATGCGATATTCTCCTCGTCGGACGGCGGCTCATCAACGGAGTCGGGATTGAGAGCGGGAGCGAGAACCTTGGCTCCTTCCGCAATGAGGTTCAGCTTTGCTGGCTGATCCTCGGGGACAAAAGTGTCCAGCGACATGACACGCAGGACTTCCGGCAGCTTCTCGAGCTTGGCTCTGATCCTTTTCGCTTCGTCTTCGGAATTCGTCAGCACATTGATGGCGTTGGCGCCCGTGTTGGGGTCGTTCCTCAGATCCAGAAAGGTGGCAATCGACTCTACGTGCGGACTCCGCAGGTTGATCGGATTGAAGTCGAACCGGAGGAAATAGAGCAGAGGCAGCCCGGCGAGCGCCACCAACAGGGTGCCGACGATGATGACGACGCGATGCTTTTCGAGGAACTGATCCACCGGCGCCAGGAAAGCATAGCCAACCGGCTCCATTTCACCGGGCGGATTGAGCACCTTCAGCAGCGCCGGCAACACCGTGATGCTGGAAATGAACGCAACCAGCATGCCTACGCCCGCGATCTCGCCGAGTTCGGAGATGCCTTTATAGTCGGTGGGCAAGAACGAAAGGAAACCGGCCGCCGTGGCCATGGCGGCCAGCGAAAGCGGAACCGCGGAGCGTTCGGCCGCCTGGACCAGCGCGGCGGATAGATCGTTGCTCTTGAAGCGTTCCGAGCGGTATCGGACGCTGTACTGGATCCCGAAATCCACCCCTAGTCCCACAAACAAGACCGCAAACGCGATTGAAAGCAGGTTCAGCGAACCCACCATCATGAGGCCGACGGCCGTGGTGATGGAAAGACCGATAAAGAGATTGGCGAACACGGCCGAGATGATCTTTGGCGAATGCAGCGCCATCCACAGGATCACCAGCACCACAATGACGGTGCCCAGTCCATTGACGACGGCACCATCCTGAACGGTCGCGTACTCCTCGTTGGCGATCGGGACCGGGCCGGTCAGCCTGACGCGTGCCGAATATTCGCCGGCTAAATTGAGGGCCTTTGCCGCTTGCCGGATGGCATCCGTCGCGGCTTTGCCGGGCTCCAGCGCATTATAGTCCAGCAACGGCATAAACTCGATGAACGCGCGCCGATCCGAATCGGTCAGTGGCTTGTCGCTGAGAAGTTCGCGCCACGAGAACGTGCCCGAACCGGTGCTCAGGACCTGCTCGACCGTCCGGGCGATGAGGTTGAAGGGCCGCTCGGTGCTGTCGAGCTTGACCTGTCCGCGTTTAACGCCGGCAAGCACGGTTTCCAGCGCGCCGGTCAAACCCCGGATGCTCGGGTCACCCGCCATGATTTCGATCAGCGGAGCGCCGGCTTCGAACTGGCCAGTGAGCTTGCGGACCTCCTCCACCGGCAGGAACAGCAGTCCATTCTTTTCAAAGAACTCGCCCGAACCGAGTTGCTGAACCGATTCGAAATTCCGACTGTCTTCGGACAAGTTCTGTGCGAGCGCCTTGCTCGCCGCGCCGGTCAGCTCGGGCGTAGGCGCTTCCACCACCGCAAGAATGGTCCGTTCGCGGTCGAATGCCTCGCCAAACTGATTGTCGCGCTTTCGCCAATCGAGATTGGGCGAGATCAGGGTGTTGATGTCGGTGTTGATGGAGAAGTGCCGCGCAGTATAGAAGCCCGCCGCTATGGCTAGAACGACTGCGACCACAAGCGTTAGCAACGAAAACTTCGTGCAGGCCTTCACAACGGAAACGACAACGCTCGTCAGCACAGTAATTCTTTCTCGATGTTAATGGGGGCGCCGGCCAACGTCGCGGTCGACCCGTTTCCACAAGCCGATCTAATGTTGCTTTTTAATGGTTTCTATAACCGCGCGGTAAGAAGCATGGTTCTAAGGCCCGGGTTCGCGGAAAAACCTGATATAAGCCCGGCCGCCTCGCGGCAAGCTGACGAACCAAGGTTTCGCGGCTAATTCGCGATTCTGCCCGGCTGTCTGTATCATGATACCTAAACCTTCGGGGCGCGACGCGGGCGCAGCCTCGAACCGGCTTTTCCGGACGAGCTTTTTTTGGCACAAAGCCCTGTTCCTCCATGCACTTGGGAACAGGACTGATGCCCAAACAGGCATAGTACGGGAATGGCTGATACCCAAATCGGGAGCACGCAAATGAGTTCGGTGCAACTTGGCTGATGGGCGTCCGATGAAGGTGTATTTGGCGCAACCGCGCGGGTTTTGCGCGGGTGTCGTGCGTGCGATCGAGATCGTGGAGCGCGCGCTCGCGAAATACGGCCCGCCCGTCTATGTGCGTCACGAGATCGTGCACAACAAATACGTGGTCGAAAGCCTGAAAAACAAGGGCGCGATCTTCGTGGAAGACCTTTCCGAGGTGCCGCCCCACGCGGTGACCGTGTTCAGCGCTCATGGCGTGGCAAGAAGCGTCGAGGAGGAGGCCGCTTCCCGGGGTTTGCCCGTACTTAACGCCACCTGCCCGCTCGTGACCAAAGTCCACAATCAGGGTAAGCGCTATAAGTCGAAGGGCCGGGCGCTGATCCTGGTCGGCCATGCCGGCCACCCCGAGGTCGAGGGAACCATGGGCCAGGTCCCCGGGCCGGTCCTGCTGGTTCAGAACGTCGAGGACGTGGCCGCTTTAACCCTTCCCACCGATACCCCGGTCGCCTACATCACCCAGACTACCCTGAGCGTGGACGATACAAGGGACATAATTGCCGCTCTTCAGCAGCGTTTTACTGATATTCAGGGCCCGGACATACGGGATATCTGCTATGCGACACAGAACCGCCAATCTGCGGTAAGGGATCTCAGCAAGCTCGTGGACGTCATTCTGGTGGTGGGGGCCGCCAACAGTTCCAATTCGAACAGGCTTCGCGAAATCGGCACCGAAGTGGGGGTTGCGAGTTACCTCATTGCCGATGGCAGCGAGTTGAATCCGGATTGGCTGACACACGCCAATGCGGTCGGCATCACGGCGGGCGCCTCGGCGCCCGAAGTTTTGGTCGACGACGTGATCAAGGCCTTGAGACGTATCGGACCGGTCACGGTGTCGGTGCTCCCGGGGCGCGAAGAAAACATCGAATTCCGGCTTCCGGCTGAACTGACGGCAGGCTGATCCACCCTCTCCTGAGTCTAGAAAGCAACTTCTAATGGCAATACCGTTCTTCAAGGAAATGCGCATCGGCGGCTATCTGATCAAGCAGAAGCTGCTCGGGCGCAAACGCTACCCGCTGGTGCTGATGCTGGAGCCGCTGTTCCGCTGCAACCTGGCCTGCGCCGGCTGCGGCAAGATCGACTATCCCGACGCCATTCTGAACAAGCGCCTGTCGGTCGAGGAATGCCTGGACGCGGTGGACCAGTGCGGCGCCCCCGTGGTGGCGATCGCCGGCGGCGAGCCGCTGCTGCACAAGGAGATGCCGGAGATCGTCGAGAAGATCCTGGCGCGCGGCAAGATCATCATCCTCTGCACCAATGCCCTGCTGCTGGAGAAGCGGATCGAGCAGTACAAGCCGCATCCGCGCTTCACCTGGGACATCCACCTGGACGGCGACAAGGAGCAGCACGACTGGGCGGTGAGCCAGGAGGGCGTCTACGACCGCGCCGTCGCGGCGCTGAAGCTGGCCAAGGCGCGCGGCTTCCGCACCGCCATCAACGCCACGCTGTTCAACAACGCCGAGCCCGAGCGCATGGCGAAGTTCTTCGACAGCGTGACCGAGATGGGCGTCGACGCCATCATGGTCTCGCCCGGCTATGCCTATGAACGCGCCCCGGACCAGCAGCACTTCCTGAACCGCCGCAAGACCAAGGAGCTGTTCCGCGGCATCTTCGCGCGCGGCAAGGGCAAGGCGTGGAAGCTGGGCAATTCGCCGCTCTTCCTCGACATGCTGGCGGGCAACCAGACCTACCACTGCACGCCCTGGGGCAACCCGACGCGCAACGTCTTCGGCTGGCAGCGGCCCTGCTACCTGCTGGGCGAGGGCTATGCCAAGACCTTCGCCGAGCTGATGGACGAGACCGACTGGGACAAGTACGGCACCGGCAATTACGAGAAGTGCGCTGACTGCATGGTGCACTGCGGCTACGAGGCGAGCGCCGTCACCGATACGGTGAAGCGCCCGTGGAAGGCGGCGTGGGTGTCGATGTTCGGT
>JBJMTO010000025.1:0-52468 GCA_045811665.1 Bradyrhizobium sp. | reverse complement strand
ACGCCTGATCGGTCAGCGGCTGTCTGAAAAGCTTGGCCAGCAATTCGTGATCGAGAACAAGCCAGGCGCCGGCAACAACATCGCAACCGAAGCGGTCGTCAACGCCGATCCAGACGGGTACACGATATTGCTGGTCAATCCAGCCAATTACATCAACGCCTCGCTCTACACCAATCTGAAATTCAATTTCATTCGCGACATCGCGCCGGTCGCGTCGTTCAACCGGGTGCCGAATGTGATGACCGTCAACAACGCGGTTCCCGCGAAGACGGTCGCGGAATTCATCGCTTATGCCAAAGCCAATCCCGGCAAGGTGAACCTGGCGTCGTCAGGCAACGGCACTTCGGTGCATCTGTCCGGCGAGATGTTCATGTCCATGGCCGACGTCAAGATGCAGCACGTTCCATATCGCGGCGCGGCGCCGGCCGTCACCGATATGCTCGGCGGCCAGGTCCAGGTGATCTTCGACAACATGCCTTCCATCATCCAGCACGTACGTTCCGGTGCGTTGCGCGCCGTGGCCGTGACGACCACGACGAGGTCGCCGCAATTGCCTGACGTGCCGACCGTGGCCGAGACCGTGCCCGGCTATGAGGCGAGCGCATTGTTCGGTGTCGGCGCGCCGAAGAAGACGGCGTCAGAGTTGATCGAAAAGCTGAACCAAAACATCAACGAAGTGCTGGCTGAGCCCGCGATCAAGGCTCGCCTGATCGATCTCGGCGGCGAACCACTGATCAGCACGCCCGACGCGTTCGGTAAGATGGTGGTCGCTGAAACCGAGAAATGGGAGAAGGTGGTCAAGGCGGCGGGCGTGCATGTGGAATAGCCTTCAAAGGGCAATCCCCATCTGAATCTTTTTTGTTACGCGACGACGGTTGCCCTATCCTCCGCCTGCGACTGGCATGTCGCGAGCGCGCCGCTATCGGGAGGAACGGGCGGTGAGATCAAGGCCAGGCATGTCGATTTATTGATTTCTCACTGGCCGCTTGACAGTTTTTTGTTTGAGCCTATACTAAACCTGATGGTTAAGTATGGTGATCAGGCGCTGGACCGCACCTTTGCGGCGTTGGCAGACCCAACCCGGCGGGCGCTTTTGGCCCGGCTCGGCAGCAGCGACAACCTTTCGGTGAGCGAGTTGGCGCAGCCATTTGCGATGTCGCTCCCTGCGGTGATGAAACATCTGGATGTGCTGTCCGACGCCGGATTGATAGCGCGGGCGAAGACCGGCCGGACCGTGGCGTGCCGGCTGACGGCGGCTCCGATGGAGCAGGCGCTCGATTGGCTCAATCGTTACCAGCGCTTCTGGTCGGAAAATCTGGACCGCCTTGCCGCCTTTGTGGAGGAAGACTCATGCCAGCCAACCCCAGAGCTGCCAGCGAAACCCGCCCAAGCCTCACCCTCAAACGCCGGCTCAACGCGCGCCCGGAAAAAGTCTACGCGGCGTGGACGAACCCGGAAAACATGGTCCGCTGGTTCGGTCCGGCGGGGGTGACCCCGGGAAGTGAGCGCGCCACCATCGATGCGCGGGTTGGCGGGAGTTATCGCCTGAGCTTCGATCGCGATAGCGAACATTACGAGGTTGCCGGCGTCTATCGCGAGATGGTGCCGAATGAGCGGCTGGTGTTCAGCTGGGCGTGGCATTCGACGCCAGAGCGCGAGTCGCTGGTAACCGTGTCGCTGAAGCCGGACGGAAACGGCACGTTGCTAACCCTCCACCACGAGCAATTCTTCGACGAGGCCGGCCGCGATAGCCATCAGCAGGGATGGAGCGGCATGCTCGACAAGCTGGAACGCCACTTCGCCTGAACCACCGCAAACATGGAGCATGCCATGCAACAGCACCAAGTTGTCTCGCGCCGGGAATGGATCGCCGCGCGCAAAGCTCATCTCGATCATGAGAAGGAATTCACAAGGGCGCGCGACCGGCTGAGCGCGGAGCGGCGCGCGCTGCCATGGGTCAAGGTCGACAAGCCTTATGTGTTCGAGGGCCCGAAAGGCAAGGCGACGCTGGCGGGTCTGTTTGACGGCCGCGCTCAGCTTATCGTGCAGCATTTCATGTTTGGTCCCGACTGGAACGAAGGCTGCAAGAGCTGCTCGTTCTGGGCGGACGGGTTCGAGCGCATGATCCCTCATCTCGCCGCGCGTGACACCACGCTGGTTGCGGTATCGCGCGCGCCGTTGGCCAAGCTTGAGGCATTCAAGACGCGGATGCACTGGACATTCCAGTGGTTCTCGGCCGCGAACAACGAGTTCAACTACGACTACGCGGTTTCATTTACCCCGGAGCAGCTGCAATCCGGCGGCATGATCTACAATTACGGAACCAGCGGATTCACCATCGAGGAAGCCCCGGGGATCAGCGTTTTTTTCCGCGACCAGGCCGGCGATATCTTCCACACCTATTCATGCTTCGCTCGCGGGCTCGACATGATGAACGCCGCCTATCACTATCTCGACCTGACCCCGCTCGGCCGCCACGAAGACGGCTTGCCCTATCCGATGGATTGGGTGCGTCTGCGCGACCGGTACCAACAGGCTCCGGCAGCGGCAAGCTGTTGCGGGAGTGCGCAGGCCTGAAGCTTGGCTCAGAGGGCGGAAGCGCCGATCTGCTCGCCCGCGATCGCGCGATCGATAGCGTCGATGAGCGTCTGCGTCTCGATGAATTTAAGCCGCGCCCGCTCGGCTTTGTCCCGGTCGAACGGAGCGGCGAGCGTCTTGGCAAAGGTGTCGCGGTCGTCAGCCATGCGTTCGCGCGCCTTTTTTAACGTTTCAAGTCGCTCGCTCATGTGCGCGTTGCTTTCTATGGTTCGCGGGGGTCCAAGCCCAAGCTGACCGGAATGCGCGCTTGGGGCAAGCCAGCGAACTGACCGCCGCCTCCGCGGCTGTTCATTCTCCGGCCAGTAACGGCCCCGCATCTCGATGCACGTTCTTGAAGGCATGTGTAGCGATGAGCAGGATCCACGTGCCCGAACGGATCCCATACCATTGGCGCACCCGACACGATTCGAACGTGTGACCTTTGCCTTCGGAGGGCAACGCTCTATCCAGCTGAGCTACGGGTGCAGTGGCGTTCATTTAGCCGATTGCCCCGTCCTGGGCAATGTCCTGCCTGCCCGGAAGCAACGCCCAAAACGCGATCCGGGCCGTGATGGCAGAAATGTAGCGGGTATGTCCTCGGCATTGAGCTCGGCCTGATGCAGCCCCACAAAGCAGATCTATTCGCGTTGAAGGTCTCTTCGCGGCGGCACGACGTCCCTGAATGCGTCGAAGCCCTTCCACGCCGGCTCGACAGGGCTGACCCCTGCAGCCGGAACATAGACCGAAGGACTGCTCAGCGTCAGGGACGGAATGTAGCGCGGGCAATTGGGGAAGATCACGTCCACTTTGACCCGGACGATCAATTGCGCGCCGGGTGTCCGCGCAAGCAAGGGATCGCTACGCTCGACGCGGGCATTGCCGTTGATCCGAAGCCGCTTCGGGCTGCCATGCATGGCAATGAACAACAGACCGACGTGCGAATTGACCGAGAGATTGCCGAGGCTCTTGAACATGCCGTTGCCGTCGTAATCGGGAAACGCAAGTTCCGAAGGGCCGGTCACCCGAACAAAGCCGGGTGCACCGCCCTTGAATGAGCAGTCCGGCCGGCCGGATGCGTCGGCGGTGGCAATGAAGAAATAGATGCAGCTTTCAATAAAGCTCTTGTCGTCGTCGCTGAAGGTGTTGCGCGACAGCTTTTCCTCGAGCCGATCGGCCAGCCGGCGGCTTTCGAATTCATCCTGCCATGCGCGATTGCCGTCGTGATAAAGCAGGCTTGTCATGGCTGACCTCCACGGCGAGGAAGCGCTTCTTGTGACCAGTGTCGCCTTGTGTTCCCCTCGGGATGCCGGAGCGGCACTTGCTCCAGCATCCGTCAGGTAATGCGCGGCGTAATCGCCCTATTTCAACGCGAGTGGCTTTTCTTCGTCAAGAAAACCCATCAGTTCGCGAAAGAATTGCATCCGGTTCTTTTCCAGCATGACGGTATGCGTTCCTTCGCTGAGTTCGATCAGCCGCTTGTAGGGAGCGTTTTTCAACTGGGTAAAATAACCCTGCGCCAGATAGCTCGGGAGATCGGCATCCCATTCGGCATGGAGGATCAGCGTCGGCGTCGTGATCTTGCCGGGATCATAGAGCGCCTTGCCTGCGCTCCAATAGTTGGCGCCGTCCTCGATGACGCCGTTCGGGGCGCGCAGCATCGGCGGGTTCTGCTTCGCGGCCTCTGGATCGGTCGCCCACGTGGCGTTCGCCCATGCATCGAATACGCCTGGCGGGATAAGATCGGCCTTTTTGTCTTCCGGAACGCCCTTCAACCAGCGTTCCCTGGCAGAATCCTTGGAAACAAGACGGTAGGCGCCGAGCGGAGGCGCGTTCGCGGCGGCAGGCGGCTGCGGTTCGGTTCGAATCCATTGCGGCGCGTAAAGCACGAGTCGATTGACGCGGTTGTTATTTTCGCTGGTGTAGAGCCCTGCGATGGAGGTGCCCCAGGACCAGCCCATCACGTTGATCTTGGCAACGCGCCGTTTCTTCAGGATGTAATCAACGGCGGCGCCGAGATCGTGAGCCGCAACTTTGGTCGAAACGATCGGCTTGTTCGCCGCGGGCGGCTGGCTCATTTCAGGCGGCCGCGTCGAGCGGCCATAGCCACGAACGTCAACAAGATAGACATCGTAACCCCGCGCTGCGATCAGATCCATCATCGAGACGCCCTCGATCGGAAGATCGAAGGCGGTTTCGGCAGGATAAGTCGCGCCATGGACGAACAGCAGGATCTTGTCGCCGGAAAAAGTCTGCTTGCCCGCCGGGTGCTTGTTGCGGACAAACAGTTCGACACCGGGACCCCCCGATGGGATCATCGTATCTGTCGTTTCCAGCTTGGCGCTCTTAGCATCCGCGCCGACACTCGGTAACAGAGCGCTCATCGCAAATGCAGCCAAACATAGCCGCGCTAAATCGGATATCATCAATCCCTCCCGGTGCATTTTCTTGCGACAAGCTCTGGGGCCAATCGATCTCGGCCAAAATAAATGTAAGCCAGTTTTGACGGCCTGAGAAGCGGGCATAACGAACCGCAAGCTATGGCGTGTGCCGCTGGCTGCCGAAATCAAGCCGTTTCGACACCCGACACTTGATCGGCCCGAGTCGTTGTTGGGCCGTGCCGGCCGGTTGTTCGCTACGGTACAGCCTGTACACTGGCTTTCAAATAACTGGCTCTTGGGATGCGCCTTCGAAGGAGAGAGTTCATGCGTCCGCTCGAATTCGGCTGGTATCTGCCGACGCACGGTGACACCACCGCTTATGGCGTGCCCGAGGCCCAGGTGCCGGGATCGGTCGAACTGTACGACCGGGTGGTGCAGGCGGCGGAGAAAGCTGGATTTGAATATCTGCTGATTCCGGTGGGATCGGTTTGCTGGGAAGCATGGATATCAGGCGCGTTCATGGCCGCGCGTTGGTCGAAAATCAAACCGCTGATCGCGGCAAGGCCCGGCTATATCAATCCAGTGCTGCTCGCAAAGATGATTTCGACCTTCGACCAGATGTCGGGCGGACGCATCTGCATCAACCTGATCGCGGGGCAAAACGAAAGCGAAGTCGAAGGCGAGGGGGTGCGCCATGGCAAGGAAGAGCGTTACGCCCTGATGGAGGAAGAGGTCTCGATCCTGAAGGCGCTGTGGACCACCCGTGGACCGCTAAGCTTCGAGGGCAAGTTTCACACGCTGTCGGGGGCGCATATCAGGCCGCGACCGCTGCAGCAGCCATTTCCGAAGTTCTATCTAGGCGGCGGATCGCGCCAGGCCTGGGAAGTCTCTGCGAGGCATTCCGACGTGCACCTCTTCTGGGGTGATCTGCCGGACCGGATCGCTTCGAACATCGCCGAGATCAGGCAGATGGCGGCAGTTCATGGCCGGGAAAATGCGATCGGCTTCGGCATGCGGCTGCAGATGATCTGTCGTGAGGATGAGAACGATGCATGGGAAGCGGCCGATATCCTGGTGCGCGATGCGACCGAGCGGCAGAAGCGCGAGATGAACACGCTCTACAACAACTCCGAGGCCAATCGCCGCGTGCAGCAGCTCGCTCGGGAGCACGGCGACTTGCTGCTGCCGCATCTATGGACCGGGATTACGCGGGTCCGTCCGGGCGCGGGCATTGCGGTGGTTGGAAACCCGTCACAATGCGCGGCAACACTGCAGCAATTCATCGATGCCGGCTGCCATTCCTTTTGCCTGTCCGGCTATCTGCATCACGAGGAGGCGGAGCGTTTCGGTCGGCTCGTCCGACCGATTCTGGCCGAGAACAATCGTGGCCGGCTCGCCGCATAGAAATCAGGCTACGGCCGCGACACTCTCGGGAGGGTTCGCACCGAACAGGCGCCTGACCTCTGGACCAGGCTTGGCGGCGCTGAACAGATAGCCCTGCATTTCGGTGCAGCCGAGCTTCCGCAGCGCTTCTTTTTGCTCCAACGTCTCCACGCCTTCAGCTGTGGTCGTCATGTTGCGCGCGGCCGCGATGGTCACCACCGCCTGCACGATCACCGATGATCCGTCGATCTCGGCGATATCATCGACGAAGCAGCGATCGATCTTGATCTTGTCGAACGGAAAGCGCTTGAGGTAGCTCAGCGAGGAATAGCCGGTGCCGAAATCGTCCAGCGCGATGCGAATGCCGATAGCTCGGAGCTGATGCAGAATGGCGAGCGCCGTCTCGTCGTCGCGGATCAGTACCGCTTCGGTTATTTCCAGGTCCAGCCGGTTTGCAGGAAAACCGGAGGCGGCAAGTGCGCTCGCGATCTTCAACGCCAGCGTCGGACATTTCAACTGGACCGGTGAGACGTTGACGGCGAGCCGGACTTGATTGGGCCACCCGGCCGCCTCGGCGCACGCGGTTCTCAGCACCCACTCGCCGAGTTCGATGATCAAGCCGGTGTCTTCCGCCACGGGTATAAAATCAGCAGGCGATATCATCCCGCGCTCTGGATGGCGCCAGCGCAGCAGCGCCTCGCAGCCGGTGACCTGATCGTTGTTGAGATCGACCAGCGGCTGATAATGGATCTCGAAGCCGCCGTCGGCGAGCGCCTGACGCAGATCACGCTCGAGCGTAAGCCTCGCCTTTGCCTGGGCGTCCATCGCCGGCTCGAAGAAGCGGTAGGTCCGCCGGCCGTCGGCCTTGGCGCCGTACATCGCCAGATCGGCGTTCTTGATCAGCTGATCCAGATTGGTGCCGTCCTGCGGCGCCAGCGCGACGCCAATGCTAGCGTCGGTCGAGAGTTGGTGGCCGAGGCATTCATAAGGCTTGCGGATCGCCTCATGAATGCGCGTGACGAAGTCGACGACATCATCGAGGCTTCCAACATCGGTCTGGATCACCGCGAACTCGTCGCCGCCAAGCCGGGCAACGTGATCGCTCTCCCGGATGCAATCCTTGATGCGCCCGGCGACCGCCTTCAGCAGTTCGTCTCCGACATGATGGCCCAATGAATCGTTGATGCCCTTGAATTCGTCCACGTCGATATAAAGCAATGCGAACTGCTCGCCGCGACTGGTGCGCCGGAGTTCGTGTTCGATGCGCTCCTGGAACAACACCCGGTTCGGCAGATCGGTCAGCGCGTCATAATGCGCCAGACGAGCAATCTTCTCGTCGGCGCGGCGGCGATCGGTGACGTCGTCGACGACGTTGATGATGTAGCGGGTCTGCCCGGCCTGGTCCGGAATCCCGATCCGTCTTGAGGTGATAAATCGGCGCTCGCCCATTCCCTGGCTTTCCCAGGGGCTGATGTCGAGGAACAGGCCGTCGGGACATTGCAGGGCTCTGTCGTCGTCTGCCGCGATGGTGTCGGCGGCCTCCCGCGGGAATAGATCAAGCGCTGTCTTGCCGACGATTTCCTCGCGGCAAATCCCGAACTGCGCCTCGGCCACGCGGTTTGCCAGCACGTAACGGCGATCGCGTACATCCTTGACGGTGATCTGCGTTGGAATGTGATCGATGATCCGCCGCAGGAAAGTGTAGTTGCGATCGCGCTCCTGCTCCAGCTTGCGGCGCTCCGTTATGTCTTCGATGGTCGCGACCCACCCGCCGTGCGCCAATGGCTTGTTGACGATCTGAAACGAACGATCGTCGCCGCTTTCCATGACGGTATGGGTGTTCTTGCCCTGCGCCAGATTGTGCAGCACATGCGAGCAAAACTCCTCGACATTGCCGGTAAACGAGCCGGTTTCCTGACGATGCCGGATGACGTCGAAGAAATGGCAACCGGGTTTCACGATCTCCCTCGAGAGGCCGTACATATCGATATAGCGCTGGTTGCAGATCACGATGCGCGCCGAGGAATCATACAGCACCAGGCCTTGGGTCATGTTGTTCAGGGCCGTGTCGAGCCGATGCTTTTCGGTCTCCAGCCGCTGCTGCGCTCGTTGGTTCTGCCGATTCACCTGACGAACGATCAGGAACAGAATGAAGGCTATCACCAGCGCCGACAGGGCGGCGGCGGCGATCATGAATCGGGTTTGCGCCCGCCAGTCGGCGAGCACCGCCGCTACCGTGCTGGTAGCCACGACGATGATGGGGAAGCGGCTCAACGGGGCTGCCGACCCAAGCCGATCGAGCTGATCGACGCCGCTTTCAAAGCGCAGCGTCTGCAGGCCGCCCTCGCTCCAGACCTTTTGCAGCAATGGGGCGTTCTTCAATTTTCGCCCGATCATCGAGTCCGCATGGGGATAGCGCGCCAGCAACGTTCCGTCTCGATGGAACATGGAAATCGCGGCACCATCTCCGAGCACGATCGATGCGAAGAAGCCCTGGAAGTTCGCCGGATCGACCCGCCGCTCCATCACTCCCAGGAAAACGCCGTCCATCCCATTCAGTCGATGCGCGATCACGGTGGTCGGCCTCGTCGCAGGATGACTGCGAACCGGCTCGGTCAGAATGATTCTCAGTTCAGGGTCCGATTTGAGCGCGTTGAAATAGTCGCGTTCGGCAATGCTGACATCGGGTAGCGGCCAGACACCCGATGAGTTGATCAGTTGCCCGACCGAATTGTAGATATTGACCTCGCCGATATAGGACAGAACGCTGGCCTTGGACTTGAGCATCAGATGAGCATCGTGGGTCGACATCTCTCGCCCGAACATCTCAGGTGAGGCGCTTCCGGCGAATTGCATCTTGGCGATCAGGTCGGTGGCGATAATATCTGAATCCTCGAACTGCTGATCGAAGTGGCGGGTGAGCAGGAGCACAGTATTTCCCAGCTCGCGTTCGCTGTTGCTCAGCGCGCGTTCACGAAATTGGCCGATTGCGATCACCGTGCCGATCGTGATCGCCGCAACCAGGAGAACGCCGGAGACAATGAGCCAGGCGACCGGACCTCGCCTGAACGAGGTGGCGGGCAGCATCGGTAAGGCCGTGGTCCCGGACCTTCTAACTCCCTGCCAAAATGTGGAAATCCGCGTTCGCATTCCTCGACTCTCCCGAGGAAGCAGGGATACATCCCAGTAATGGCGTACACGTTAGGAAATCCGGTTACCCGGGGCTTAACGGGTCGGACGCTCGGTCGCGCTTTCGGCCGATCGGCTTGAAAAAGCGTCAGGACGACTTGGTGCCGGGATAGCGCAAACGCCCGACGACCCCGGTTGGAAAGAAATAGACACTGGCGATGAACAGCAAGCCCAGCCAGAGCAACCAGCGATCGGGATGCAGCAGGCCCGGCAACAGCGGCAGTCCGGCGTCGGCAGCCGCGTTGGAGGCAGCCCCCATCAGCGCCTGCAGGTAGTTCTGCGCCAGAATGAAGATCGCAGCGCCAATGACCGCGCCGTAGATCGTCCCCATCCCGCCGATCACCACCATCAGCAATATGTCGAGCATGATCGAGAAACTCAGGGAAGTGTCCGGGCCGGCGTAGCGCAGCCAGAGTGCGTTCAGCATGCCGGCGCCGGCCGCCACAAGCGCGGCGAGACAGTTGGCGTAGGTCAAATGAAACACCGTGCGAAACCCAAGCGCCTCGGCGCGGAAACGGTTTTCCCGGATTGCCTGCAGCACGCGGCCGAATGGTGAGTTCACCACGCGCAGCAACGCCAGGATCATTGCCGCGCAGGCGACGAAGATCGCATAGTACGTCAGCACGCGACCGTTGAAGTCGAAACCGAGCGTATCTTTCGAGATCAGTACGGTGCCCGGCCTGAGCAGTTCCGGCAGCTGGAAGCTGCGTCCGTCCTCGCCGCCCGTGAGCCAGGATAGTTGCGAGGCCAGCACCAGAAAAGCGGATGCGACCGCGAGCGTGATCATTGCGAAAAATATCGCCTCGACCCGCAACGAAAATAGCCCGATCGCGAGCGCCAGCAGCATCGCCAACGGCAAGCCGGTGACGACCCCTGTCGCAACCGCGTTCCAGTTCGGGCCCATCGAGTACAGCGCGATCGCGATCGCATAGCTGCCGATCCCATAAAACATCGTGTGCGCGAACGATACAGAGCCGGTGTAGCCGAGCAGGAGATCGTAGGAGGCCACCAGGGCTGCGAAGATGCAGATCTTGGTGGCGACGTTCATTGCCTTGGCGCCGGGAAAAACAATCGGCGTGAGCACAAGCCCGGCGATGATGACGAGGAGCACGACCGAGAGTACGCGGCTGCGCGGGGGATCGCCGGAAAGCATCATCATCGGCTCGTTACCGCATACAGTCCGCGCGGGCGCCACATCAGGATGACAACCATCAACAGGATGTTGGAGACCAGCGCCAGCTTGGGCACGAGAAAGCCGCCATAGTTGGCGACCATGGCCACGAGCAGCGCTCCGATGAAACAGCCGCCGATCGAGCCAAGGCCGCCGATAATCACTACGATGAAAACCAGCACGGTAAGGTCATTGCCCATCGAGGCGTGCACCTGCTCGCGGTACAGCGCCCACATCACGCCGCCGAGGCCGGCAAGACCGGATCCGACCATGAATACGCCCAGGAACAGCCGGCGTATCCGGTAACCCAGCGCCTCGACCATCTCTCGATTTTCCACGCCGGCTCGAATCAGCAGGCCGATCTTGGTGCGGTTCAGCACCAGCTGTATGCCGCAAAAGACCGCCAGCCCTACCAGCATCGCCAGCAGCCGGTACTTCGAGATCGCGACATCGCCGATGATGAAGGAGCCGCGCAGCGAAGTCGGCAGCGGCAGCGGAATGATCTGCGGTCCCCACAGCGCATACAGCGCCTGTTCCGCGACGATCAATCCGCCCGTCGTCATCAGTATCTGTTTGAGATGCTGGCCGTACACCGGAAGGATCAGGACGCGCTCCACCGCCAGCCCGAGCGCGCCCGACACCGCCATCGACAGCAGCGCGGCTGGTGCAAGTACGGCCAGGTTCGTCAGCAACGAGTCGGCCTGCACGGATGCCGCGAGCGGCAGCAGCACCAGGGTGGCGATATAGGCTCCAACCGAAATGAAAGCGCCGTGTCCGAAGTTGAGGACGTCCATCAGGCCGAACACCAGCGTCAGCCCGGAGGCCATGATGAAAATCATCATGCCCATCGCCAGGCTTGCCACCGTCAGCGTGACCCAGGAACTTCCCGATCCGATCAAGGGCAGCATCGCCAAGGCGAGGATAGCGGGCAACAATACGGGCAAGAGGTCGCGCTTCGGTTTGGGCAGCGCCCCGGTTTCGGCAACGACGGTCATTGATGCGTTCCCAGACTGAGGCCGAGCAGGCGCTCCTGAAGCGCGACATCGGCGGCCAGCGCCGACATTTCGCCGCGATGGACGATCTTGCCGTTGTCCATCACCAGCACCTTGTCCCCCAGTTCGCGCGCAGCATGAAAGTTCTGTTCGACCATGAGAATGGTGGCGCCGCGGCGCTTGATCTCGGCCAGACATTCGATCAGGCCGACCACGATGGCCGGCGCCAGCCCCTTGGTCGGTTCATCGATCAGCAGCAGCTTGCGTTGCTCGACGATCGCGCGGGCAATGGACAACATCTGTTTCTGGCCTCCGGACAGCGCGCCGGCCCGCGAGAGCCAAAACCGCCTCAGCGCGGGAAAAAAACCGAAGATCCATTCCAGCCGGGTATCGTCGAGCGGCCCGTCCCGCGCCGCCAGCACGAGGTTCTCCTTCACGGTCAGATCAGAAAACACCGCCATCGTTTCCGGAACATAGCCGACACCGAGCCGGGCGATGTCCGGCGTAGCGCTGTTCTCGATGCGTTGGCCCCCAAACGATATCTCCCCCGCCGAGGCATGCCACAGACCCATGATGGTTCGCAGCGTCGAGGTCTTGCCTGCCCCATTGCGGCCCAGCAACATCGTCGTGTGACCCTCGGTCACGCCAAAATCGATGCCTTGCAGGATGTGATAGCGCCCGACATGGGTATGGACTCCGGCAAGACTAAGCAGGTCGGTCATGCCGCGGTCTTTCCGGGCGCGATTCCGAGGTAAGCTTCCTGCACGATCGGCGAAGCGATCACCTCGGCCGGCTTGCCGTCGGCGACAAGCTGGCCGTTGTGCAATACGATGATGCGATCGGCCAGCGAGCTCACCACGTCCATCTTGTGCTCGACCAGCAGGATTATCTTGCCGGTATCTTGCTTGAGCCTCGCGATCAGGTTGAGAACCACCGGAACCTCGTCGATGCTCATGCCGGCGGTAGGCTCGTCGAACATGAAAACCTTGGGCTCCAGCGCCATCATCAGCGCCACCTCAAGCTTGCGCTGGTCGCCGTGCGAAAGTGCGGTAGCGGCCACGCGCCGACGGCTGCCGAGCGCAACGGTGTCGAGAATGGCGTCGGCGCGCGCGATCAGGTCCTTGCGTCGCATCCACGGGCTCAGCATGTCGTAGTGTACGCCGCTCTCGGATTGCACGGCGAGCCGCACATTTTCCTCGACGCTGAGGTTTGGAAAAAGATTGGTGAGCTGGAACGCGCGGCCAAGTCCCTTGCGCGTGCGCAGCGGCGCCGAAAGTTGGGTGATATCCTGGCCGTCGAACAGGATGCTGCCCTCGCTTGGGCGAAGTTGCCCGGAGATCAGGTTGAAATACGTGGTCTTGCCGGCGCCGTTCGGGCCGACGATGGCCGTCAGCTCACCTGGGCGAAACGCGCAGCTGACATGATCGACCGCGACGTGGCCACCGAACCGGATGGTCAAATCACGTGTTTCAAGGGAATGGGTCATCAGTCAGCTCGCAGCCACGCGCAGCGGGATGTTGCATCCCTCTCTCTCCGCGACAAACGGAGAGAGAGGGAGAGGAGAGCGAGGTCAGCGCTTGTTACGGATCGGGATCGACATGTCCTCGATCTTGAGTTCGCGGACCGGCTCCAGCACGGCCCAGCTCACGTTCGGATCGACCTTGACCTTGAAGTGATACATGCTCTGCAGCGCCTGATGATCTTCCTTGCGGAATGTCATCTTGCCCTTGGGCGTATCGAATTCCATGCCTTCCATGGCGCTGATCAGCTTTTCGGTGTCGGTGGATTTCGCCTTTGTCACGGCGGCGACCACGGCCATCGCAGCGGAGAAGCCGCCGGCCGTGAAGAAATCGGGCGGCGCGTTGAATCGCTTTTGATGCTCACTCACCAGCCAGTCGTTCACCGGGTTCTTCGGGATGTCATAATAGTAATACGTCGCACCCTCCATGCCCGGCAGCCGCTTGTAGGCGGCCAGCGCCGGCAGGATATTGCCACCGGTCGAAAGTTCGATGCCGTAGCGCTTCGGATCCATGTCCTGCAGCTTGGTCAAGGGATCGCCGCCGCCGGCCCAGATCACCCAGATGATCTTGCGCCCGGGCTTGTCCTTTAGTGCGTCGAACAGCCGCTGACCTGCCGCGGTGAAATCGGTAGTGGTGGTCGGCACGTATTCTTCGGCCGCCAAGGTCGCGCCTGTCTTCGCCAGCGCTTCCCTGAACGCGGCGACGCCATCGCGGCCGAATGCATAATCCTGCGCCAGCGTCGCGATCGTGACTCCGGGTTTGCCGATCGCCACCGCGTTGGAGATCGCATCCTGGGACGAATTACGTCCGGTGCGGAAGATATAGCGATTCCACTTCTCGCCGGTAATCTGGTCGGCGACTGCGGGCTCCACGATCAGGATCTTCTTGTTTTCCTCGGCTACCGGAAGGTCGGCCAGTGCGGCCGCCGAAGATGACGTGCCGATCGCGATGTCCACCTTGTCGTCCTGATAAGCCTCCGCCAGCGCCGCCTTCGACAGGTCGGGCTTGCTCTGGTCGTCCTTGGTGATGATCACGATCTTGCGGCCGTCCAGAGTCATGCTGCCTTTCGTGGCATACTCCAGACCCATGCGCAGCCCGGTTTCCGTCTGCTTGGCATAGGCCTCGAGCGCGCCGGTCTTGCCGTAGATCAGCCCGATCTTCAAATCGTCTGCTTGCGCGGCGCCGCCGAGCAGGCCAAGTGCGGCGGTCGCAAGGATGAGTGAGAAACGCACGGCAGTCCTCCTGTTGCAGAATTCCGTTGCTACAGCGATTTGCACAGCCCGGCGAACTTTGCAATTCGACGTTCCGGTCGCGGACCGTCCCGGCGGACGCGGATGGCAAAACTCACGCCGGCTCTCCACCAATCGCGAGCTTTTTCGGCCTGGATTGCGAGCCGGCGTGGCCCTCTACGTTCCGCCAATCCGACTGCGCTTCCTCCGCGCTCTCGAAGATATGCGCCGCGACCCCACGTTGCTGCAGGGCTTCCCCCAGTTTCATGCGCAGAAAGCCGCTTGTGGTGTAGCGCGAGACGCCGGAATAGAACCTGTCGGCAAGGCTGCGCACCATCGCCGAGTATTCGTCCAACAGCTCGGGCACGATCGAGAAGTTGTCATAGTTGACGATGGCGTAGACGCGGCCGTCGAGCGAGCCGAGCTTCGCTTCGACGGCTTTTGCAATCGCCTGGATGTCGGCCCGGCTGCGCAGCGCGAACCGCTCCAGATTGACAAAGAAAAGGTTCTGCTGCGGGTGCAGAGTGAAGCGCTGATCGAGCGGAACCGCAAGCATGTCGTTGCGCAGATCCATCGGGCCTTCGCGGAAGATCCGCGCGTCCATCTCGACGGGGTCCCGCGGAATGCTCGGCTTGAAGTCCATCAGCGCGAGGACGTCGCGCTCGAGATCGATGCCGGGAGCGATTTCGGTCAACACCAATCCCTCCGGGCCAAGCGCGAACACGCAGCGTTCCGTGACGTAGAGAACGCTTTGTGCCCGCGCGATGGCATAAGCCCCGCTGAACGTCACCTGCTCGACCGCTTCGACGAATTTGCGCGCCTTGGCCTCCTCCACGATCGCGAGCTTACCGTCGGCCAGCGCAATTCGCAGTCGGCCGGCGCTGAATGTGCCGACAAACACCACCTTCTTGGCGTTCTGGCTAATGTTGATGAATCCTCCGGCGCCCGCGAGTTTGGGGCCGAACTTGCTGACGTTCAGATTGCCGGCGCGATCCACCTGGGCGAGCCCCAGAAATGCCAAATCCAGCCCGCCGCCATCGTAAAAATCGAACTGATATGGCTGATCGATCACCGCTTGCGTGTTGATGGCAGCGCCGAAGTCGATCCCGCTCGCGGGGATTCCGCCGATCACCCCTGGCTCGGCCGTAAGTGTAATGAGGTCGATGATCCGCTCCTCGTTTGCAACCGCCGAGATGCCTTCGGGCATGCCGATGCCGAGGTTGACGACGCTGTTGGGCTTCAGCTCGAAGGCCGCGCGCCGAGCGATGATCTTGCGCTCGCTCATCGGCATTGGCGCCAACGAGCCGGCGCGCACCCTGATCTCGCTGCTGAAGGCGGGATTATATTGCGTGCCGAAGGTCTGCCAGTGGTTTTCAGGCCTCGCCACCACGACGCAATCGACGAAAATGCCGGGAATCTTGACCTGCCGCGGATTCAGGCTGCCGCTTTCGGCGACGCGCTCGACCTGCGCGATCACGATGCCACCCGAGTTATGCGCCGCCATCGCGATCGCGAGCGCCTCCAGCGTCAGCGCCTCTTTTTCCATCGTAAGATTCCCGTCGGGATCGCCCGTGGTCGCCCGGATGATCCCGACGTTGATCGGAAACGCCTTGTAGAACAGGCATTGATGCCCACCAAGCGTAACCAGTTCGACCAGGTCTTCTGTGCTGCAGGCGTTGAGCTTGCCGCCGCCATTGCGGGGATCGACGAAGGTGCCGATGCCGACGCGCGAGATGTGACCTGGCCGGCGCGCCGCGATGTCCCGAAAAAGATGGGTGATCACCCCCTGCGGCAGATTATAGGCCTCGATCTGATTTGAGATGGCGAGCGCCTGCAATTTGGGCACAAGCCCCCAATGGCCGCCGATCACACGTTTGATCAGGCCCTCATGCGCCAGGTGATTAAGGCCGCGGTCCCGGCCGTCGCCTTGCCCGGCGGCATAGACCAGCGTCAGATCGCGCGGCTTATTGTTGCTGTAAGGCGCATCGCCTTCATCGGCGAGATACTGTTGCTCCAGCGCCAGCGCGATTTCCTCGGCGAACCCGATTCCGACAAATCCACCTGTGGCGACGGTGTCGCCATCGCGAATAAGGCGCACGGCTTCCGCGGCCGTGACGATCTTGCCTTTGTCCGAGTCGCGCAAAAACGGTAAAGCCGGATGCTGGCTCACTGCGTTCCCTCCCAGGTCTTTTGCAGAAGTCGCGGGGTTTTCCCCTTCTATCGTTCGACTTCTACCGCCTGGCGGACGCAAAGAACAGCAGTGGCAAGCCGATCGGCAATGCAATCCATGACGAGATCAGCTTGCCGGGATGCGGCACTGCATTGTGCAATGGATGCCCGTTTTCAAGAACGATATATCGGTCTTGCCGTCGAAAGGCCGAAGCGCCGATTTCAGAAGCCTGGTCCCAAAACCGGGTGGGCCGACGGTGTCGACCGGCGGGCCTTCGGTTTCGTCCCAGGTGATGTTGAGACGATCGTCCGATACGGACCAGGAGACCTGCAACAAACCGCGCGCGGACGAAAACGCTCCGTATTTAGCGGCATTGGTTGCAAGCTCGTGGAAGATCAAAGCCAGGCTCACCCCCAGCTTTGCCGGGAGAAACAATGGATTGCCGTTCAGGGTGAAGCGGACGTGCCCATAAGGTCCGAGCTCCAACAGCAGCAGGTCCTTGATATCGCAGCCGCTGCCGTCGACTCGCGCGATCAGGTCGTCGGTCATCGATAACGCGCGTATTCGCCGATCGATGCTGGCCCAGACCTGCGGCTGATCATGCAGCACCTGGTGCAGCACCGCATGAACCGTCGACAATTTGTTCTTCAGGCGGTGCTGAAGCTCGTCCACGACGAGCTTGCGATACTCTTCTTCCTGGATGAGGCTCTTTGCGATCTGCCGTTGTCGCGAGGCGATCGATCGGTAATGTTCGATGCCCCAGATCGTAAGGCCGCACACCACCAGATAGATGAACGCGAGCACAAAGCGTGCAAGATCCGCCGGCGCGCCGCCGAAGTTGACAATGAGGCCGAGCGCTCCACCGGCGAGCGCAGTGGGAATGCCGACTCGGAGTCCTGCGAAAGCGGTGGCAAAAACCACTGCAGGAAAATACGGAGTGAAGTAGACGTCCGGTCGTATCAGCGTGAGACACCAACGCACCCCGGTTGCAAGCGCAAGGCAGGACGTCACAAACGCGATGCTGACTAGCGCCGAGGGTTGCGCCGCTCCTTGCCAGGCTCGCCGTAGCTCGTCGATGAATTTTGTCATAAGTTCAGATTACGACACCCGAGCGGCCATTTGGGGATAGCATAGGACCCCAGCATAGAGGCGAAGCGCCGGCAAGGCGAGTTCTGACACAGCGAAAGCAAATAGCAACGGAACCTCGTATTGCGTTGTTCCGACCGGACCAAGAAAGTTGAACAGCAATCATTGAAGGAGAGCGGCATGGGACGGCTAAACGGCAAGGTGGCGGTCATTACCGGCGCGACCAGCGGCATCGGCCTGCGCACGGCGGAGATATTCGTCGCGGAAGGCGCAAAGATCGTGGTCGCCGGACGCCGCGCCAAGGAGGGCGATGCGCTTGCCAGCAAACTTGGCGCCGCTTGCATCTTCCGCCGCACCGATGTCACCATCGAGGACGAGATGCGCGCGCTGATCGGAGAAGCGGTAGAGCGATTCGGGCGCATCGATTGTCTGTTCAACAATGCGGGCGGGCCGGCGCAGACCGGCGGCATCGAGGATCTCGAGGTGGCGCGGTTCGACGCCGCGATGGCGACCCTGGTGCGCAGCGTGATGCTCGGCATGAAACACGCCGCGCCCCATATGCGCCGGCAGGGCTCCGGCAGTATCATCAACAACGGCAGCATTGCCGGCAGACTCGCCGGATTTTCGTCTTCGGTAGTGTATGGGGCGGCAAAGGCCGCCGTCATTCACCTCACCAAATGCGTCGCCATGGAACTGGGCGAATCCGGCATCCGCGTCAACAGCATCTCTCCCGGTGCGATCGCGACCGGCATCTTCGGCAAGGCCTTGGGTTTGTCGGTGGAAGCGGCGGAGAAAACGTCCGACGTGATGCGCGAAGTCTATAAGACCGCGCAGCCGATCCCGCGCACCGGATTGCCTGAGGACATCGCCCATGCGGCGGTGTTTCTGGCCAGCGACGAATCCAGTTTCATCAACGGGCACGATCTGGTGGTGGATGGAGCCATAACCGGAGGCCGCAACTGGAGCCAGCAACAGCAGGGTTACGTCGCCTTGCGCAAGGCATTCGATCAGGGCGCGACGTAATTGACGCGTGTTATGCACGAGAGCAGTATCCAGTTGGCGCGATAAGCAGCGAGGTCAAATGATGTCCGGTACATCTTGCATGACGCTCCCCGGCCGAACTGAAATTCGGCCGCTCCTTGCCGCAGTCATCGCCGGCCTGGCGTGCGCCTTTCTGATCGGGAAATCGCTGCCGGCGGCGATGGATACGCTGGCAAAGGTGATCGAACCGCTATGCGCCGTCAGCGAACCCGCCGGGTCCGCTCTCGACACCGTCGAACCGATCGGCTCCTATGCCTTGCCGAACGTACCCGGCAAGCGTGTCACCATCGTACGCGTTTTCTACGGGCCGGGTGGATTTACCCGCGCCCACCGCCACGGAGGGTCGGTCACGGCTTACATCACCAGGGGCGAGATCCGCTCTCAGCTTGCCGGCGGTCCCGTGGAGACCTTCAAGGTCGGCCAGTCCTTTTTCGAGCCGCCCGGCGCCACGCATCTGGTTTCGGCGAATGCGAGCAACACCGAGCCCGCGGAGTTGATAGCGGTATTCGTGGCCGACGAGGGCGCTCAGCTCACGACCTTTGTCGAGTAGGCGGCGTCTTGCTCAAACCGGCTTGAGGATGACGTGCAGTCCGTCGCGCGGCTTCGGGATTGGCCACATGTTCCAGTCCGGCGTGTAGCCCGGCTCCAGCGAGACGCTGAGATTTTGCAGGAAGTGCCGCGTGAAGCATTTCGCCTGCATGTAGGCGAAATGCAGGCCCAGGCACATATGGGCGCCGCCGCCGAACGGCACCCAGGCGAAGCGATGTCGGCCGCGTTGCGCTTCCTCGGTGAAGCGCAAGGGATCGAAGCCCTCGGGGTCGGGCCAGATCTCCGGCATGTGGTGAGTGAATACGGGATTGATGCCCACCATGGTGCCGGCCGGAACCGCGTAGCCCTTGAAATTGAAATCGCGAATGGCCCGCCGCGGAATCGAAGGCACCGGCGGCTTCAACCGCATCGCTTCCTTGAAGGCCATCTCGGTGAGGTGCATGGACTCCAGATTATCGAAGGTGGTCGGCTCATCAGCCCCGATGCCGAGCGCGCCGACTTCGTCGCGCAGCCGCGCTTGCCACTGCGGATGGGTCGCCAGCGCCGCGACAAACGAGGTCAGTGATGAGGTCAGCGTGTCGTGCGCCGCCATCATCAGGAAACTCATGTGATCGACGATGTCTTCGGTCGAGAGCAGCGCGCCGTCTTCGTGGGTGGCGCGGCACAGTTGCGAGAACAGGTCTTGGCCGCCGTTGGCGCGGCGGATGGGAATCTGTTCCGAAAAATACGCCACGATCCGCTCCCGGCCGCGCACCCCGCGCGCCATCTTGGTGCCCGGCAGCGGTTTGCGGATCACCGAAATGGACGCCGCGACCATGTCGACAAAGGCGCGGGTGATCTCGTCGACCTCGGGGCCGATATCCGCGCCGAGAAAGGAGGTCGCGGCGAGATCGAGCGTGAGCTGCTTCATCGCGGGGTAGAACAGCATCGGCCCCGGCTGCGCCTTCCATTGCTTCACCCTCGCCGCGATTCCGGTGTCGAGCGCTCCCAGATAGGATTTCATCGGCCCCGACTTGAACGCGACCGACAGCGCGCGGCGATGCAGGCGATGCTCCTCGAAGTCCAGCAGCATCAAGCCGCGCGGAAACAACAGGCCGAGAATTCGGCCCCAGCCATGGGTTGAGGAAAATACCTTTGCCTGATCGAACAGGACAAGTTCGTTCGCCTCGGGACCAAGCAGCACCAGGCTTGTCTCGCCGAAGATGTGACTGCGATAGATCGGGCCGTATTTAGCATGCATGCGCTCGACCTGACCCTTGGGGTCGGCGAGTATCTGCAAGGTCTTGCCGATGAACGGCCAGCCTTCGTCGCCCGGGATGTGAGTAAGCGAATTGCGCTTGGGCGGGGTGAACGAAACGGGGGACGAGGCCACACTTTGCAGCGACATGAAGGATGCTCCGGTTAGTCCCAAAAGATCATGGAGGGGACTGCGACCGACCGGTGGCGCAGCCGTCGTCGGCATGACCGAGCTACTTGAAACGCTTGTGAGCCAGTCGCAAGTCGCGGGTTCGCCGCCGATCACGCCTTGCTTCTTTGTTTCGCGGCTTCTTTCTGGAGGTCCGGCGCGTTGATGGTCGGGATAGCCACGCGGCCGGGGCCGGTGAGCGTGAGCGCTGCGGCGGCTTTCTCGTTTTCCATGATCTTGGCCATCACGGCTTGGCCGGCGCGTTCAAACACGGCGCGATTCTCGACCAGGAATTTCTGCGATTTGCGCAGGCCATCGATGAAGCCGTTGATTTCCGGGACCACGTAGCGCGCGACCATGTCCCAACTGCGGCGGGTGTTCTCGGGATTGGCCCAGTCATGAACAAAACCGACGATCGTGCCCACTCCGCCACTGACTTCGATCAGGTTCTTGATGGTCTTGACCAGATCATCGGGGGTGCCGATGGTGGAAGCAGCGGCTTCGCCGCCTGCCGTCTTCTCCAGGGCATCATCGATGGAGGTGAACGGTTGTAGCCCCGGCCGCTGCAGCGTGCGCACATTATATTCATTGTGCCAGTGCATCAGCCCGGCGCCGGCCTCGCGCCGCGCCTGTTCGCGGGTCTCGGCGATGTGCCAGCTCAGCAGGACGCGCCAGTCGGAACGACTAACGGTGGTGCCGTGCTTCTTGGCCGCATCCTCAGCAAAACCCCATTGCGTCGGCAGCGCCATGAGGCCCTGCGTCGACATGGAGCCGAGCGAGATAATGCCGATGCCGTATTTGCCGGCCAGTGTCATGCCCGACGGTGAAATCTGCGACGCTACGACGAAGGGCATGTCTTCCTGCAAGGGCAGTATCTGCAGGGCGGCGTCGTTCATCGTGAACCAGTCGCTTTTCGCGGTGACGCGCTCGCCCCTGAACAGGCGGCGAATGATCGCGATCGCCTCGTCCTGTCGGTCGCGCTGTGTCATCGGGTCGATGCCAAGCGTATGCGCGTCGGAAGCCAGTGCTCCTGGTCCGGAGCCGAAGATGGCGCGGCCACCGGTCATGTGATCGAGCTGCACCATGCGTTGGGCGACGTTGAAGGGATGGTGATAAGGCAACGAGACCACGCCGGTGCCGAGCTTGATGCGTTTGGTGCGCTCGCCGGCCGCCGCCAGGAACATCTCCGGAGATGCGATCGTTTCCCAGCCGGAGGAATGGTGCTCGCCGCACCAGAACTCATCATAGCCGAGTTCGTCGAGCTGCTCGACCAGATCGAGGTCGCGGCGAAATTGCAGCATCGGGTGCTCGCCAATTGGATGATGCGGGGCGAGAAAGGCTCCGAACTTCAGGCGTGCCATGGGTGTTTTCTCCGGTCTTATTGTTCTTGGTAGCGGTTGTTGAATGGGGCTGCTCCCCAAACTACGGGCTGGGGGCAGTGATGGCAATCGCTGAAACCCGCGCACCAAGCATGGCTGTGGCGCCACTTCCGTGGCATACCGTGGCCGGAATTTCTCTTCCCGTTTTTCCCTCGCAAAGATGGATCGCCATGAACCGCGTTCTCGCCCATACCGGCGCCCGATATCCGATTGTGCAGGCTCCCATGGGCTGGATCGCACGCACCCAGCTTGCATCCGCGGTGTCGCGCGCCGGTGGCCTTGGCATCATCGAGACATCATCGGGCGAAACCGAAGCCTGTCAGGCTGAAATCAACCAGATGAAAGCCTTGAACCTCCCGTTCGGAGTCAATCTGCCGATCCGATTTTTGCGTGACGATGCCATTCTGAAATTCGTCTGCAACTCCGGCGTAAAATTCGTTACGACGTCGGCGGGCAGCCCGGCGAAATTCATCGCGCCGTTGAAGGCCGCCGGCATCATCGTCTATCACGCCGTGCCCACGGTGGAGACCGCGTTGAAATGCGTGGAGGCCGGGGTGGACGGGCTCGTGGTCGAGGGTGCTGAGGGAGGGGGCTTCAAGAATCCCGAGGAAGTCTCGACTCTAGTGCTGTTGCAGGGCATCCGCGCACGCACTGACATCCCGATGATCGCCGCCGGCGGCATCTGCGACGGTCGCGGCATGGCTGCGGCTTTCGCGCTGGGCGCCGAGGGCATTCAGATGGGAACGAGGTTCGTGAGCTGTAGCGAAAGTCCGGTGCATGCGAATTATAAAAACGCCATCGTCGAGGCGAGAGAAACAGGAACGCTGGTGTTGAACAAGAAGTCGACGCCGTGCATTCGCGCGCTGAAGTCGGAACGCACCAGGACCGTCTACGAGGCCGGTCTGATGGCTCCCGATGCATTAAAAGGGATTCGCGACGTCTATTTCCACGGCGACATGGAGGCCGCGCCAGCGCTAGCAGGGCAATCGGCCGGGTTGATCGACGCGGTGAAGTCGGCGCGCGACATCATCGAGGAAACAGTTGCGCAGTTTTTCGCGATCACCACGCGCCTGGGCGCGTTGAGCACAGCCAAGGCCTTTGGCTGAGATTTAGCCCATGGCTTACCGCAATACGTAACGGGCGCGGACGCGGGCGTTGCCATCGTGGAACCCAACACCCCCTATGCCGCGTTTGTCGCAGGTGGAGGCGGCCCGTCGTCATACCCCGATTGTACATTGCACGTCGCGGATGCACTTGGGGCAGGCTCGGATCCATAGCCAAAAGCGAAAGCATCGATTTCAGGTTCGAAAGCTTCGCATCGCCACCGAACACGGCAATTCCTTCGTCGCCAATAAAGCCATTGTCGGGAACTGGCGCATTTGTGGTCCCTTGGTGACCGCCTTCAGCTTCTCGGCGCCCCAATTTGGCGAGGGATGGGGCCGCACCCACCGCCCAAACGTTAATTCTGGGGACTGACAGTACACCCATCTTTTATTTTGCAGTGCAGCAACTATGTGTTGCGCTCCGAGTTGGGGGTTCTCTACCAAGGAGCTGCCAGTGCCATCACTTGCGAACAACGTCGAATTCCTCAAGCGCTTGCGGAAGTTAAATGGACTTCGGGGCTTTGCGGCCGATGGCCTCAACATGAGGCCAGGGGTGCCCAGTCCGCTGGTCGAGACCACCGAGTTCGGATCCAATCCCGGCGCGCTCAGAATGTTTTCGTTTGTTCCCACGACACATCAGGAGCCGCCCGCCCTTGTGGTCGTCCTTCACGGCTGTGGCCAGACCGCTGCCGGATACGATCTCGGCGCCGGCTGGTCGACGCTGGCAAAGCATTTCGGATTTGCGTTGCTGATGCCTGAGCAGCAGGCCGCCAACAATGCCAACGGATGCTTCAACTGGTTCATTCCGGAAGACACGACGCGCGGCAGCGGCGAGGCCGCTTCCATCAGGCAGATGATCGCGCGGATGGCCCGCGACCACAAGATCGATGCACGGCGAATCTTTGTCACCGGCCTTTCGGCGGGCGGCGCCATGACTTCGGCCATGCTTGCGACTTACCCTGAGGTATTCGCGGGCGGCGCAATCATCGCCGGCTTGCCATTCGGTGTTGCAACCAATGTGCGCGAGGCTTTCAACGGGATGTTGCAGTCTCCACCTCGCCCGGCTTCCGAACTGGGCGATCTCGTGCGCAACGCCTCAAATCACAGGGGGCCCTGGCCGAAGATATCCGTGTGGCACGGCAGCGCCGACCGCACCGTCAATCCCGCCAACGCGGACCAGATCGTGAAGCAATGGCTTGATGTTCATCAGCTGCCTTCCTCCCCGATGTCCCAAGGTGACGTGGACGGTTATCCGCATCAGATATGGTGGAACGCTGACGGCGAGACCGTGGTCGAATGCTACACCATCACTGATATGGCCCACGGTACTCCGCTTGGGACGGCGGCCAATGATGAGCGGTATGGCTCGCAGGGCGCGTATCTGATCGAGGCCGGAATTTCATCCTCGTATCACATCGCAAAATTCTTCGGCCTGACCGATTGGATCCAGCAGCCGAACGAAGCCGCAACGCCAGCTACCAAGGCCGCGCCAAGGGAATCCATCAAGACAACCCCGGCGCCTGCTCCAGCACCCGCGCTGCCGCCGCTGCCCGATTTCGGCAAGGTCTGGCCGCGCAACGGGGCGGATCAGCGTGCCGAGCCTCGGAAAGCGCGTCACGCCATCGATGTCGGGAGCGTCATCACCCGCGCGCTCACCGCGGCCGGGCTCATGAAATAACTACCACGAGGTCGCGCCGAGATTGCACGTCGTCGCGCAGCCACGGGGAAGTTTGTTCCCCGTCGGCAAAAATAATTTGGAACCAATCCCGGCGGCGGGCATTTGGTAGGAACTGTGGGGCGGTTGAGCTCCGCTGCCGATAAGGCTCGGCTCATCCAAACCCGCCGATCATTGTTGATGTTGAGTACCGCCAAATCCAGTTCTGCGGATTTTCTCGCCGGCGGCGGTGAGATGGGCGTGTTGACGCGCTCCCATGACTGGTCGGCAACGGCGCTGGGAAGACCCGAGAAGTGGCCGCAGAGTCTGCGCACGGCTGTGCGCATCCTGCTCAACACCAACCACCCGATGTTCATCTGGTGGGGTCCGCAACTGATCCAGTTTTATAATGATGCCTACCGCCAGACGATGGGGCCGGAGCGTCATCCAAGCGCCCTGGGTCAGGGCGGACGAGAGTGCTGGGCGGAAATCTGGCCGATCATCGGACCGCAGATCGAGCAGGTGATGAGCGGTGGCGGTCCGACCTGGCACGAGAACCAACTCGTTCCGGTCACCCGCCATGGCAGGCTCGAGCAGGTCTACTGGACTTACGGCTACAGTCCGATCGACGAAGGCGATCGCGTCGGCGGCGTGCTCGTGGTTTGCCGCGACGTGACCAAGGACTATCTTGCCTCCGCCGCCCTTCGGGAACGCGAAGCCGAGTTGGCCCGCGTCCAACAACTCGGCCGGATCGGCGGCCTCGAGGTCGATCTGAGGACCGGATTCGGCAATCGCCGCTCGCCGGAGTATCTGGCGATCCACGGCTTGCCGCCGGACGCCGCGAACGAAACACACGAGGACTGGGTCCGGCGCATCCATCCAAACGACCGTGAGGCGACCGATAAGAATTTCCGTGAAGCCGTCAACGGCGATGTGCGCGAATATAATGCCCAGTACCGGATCATTCGCCCCAGCGACGGCGAGACGCGCTGGATTTCCGTCAAGTCGACAATCGAACGCGACGAGCAGGGAAGGCCGATCCGTCTGGTCGGCGCGCACACCGATATCACAGAGCAGGTCACGGCCGAGCAAGCGCTTCGGCAAAGCGAGGAGTTATACCGCAACCTCGCTGACCAGCTTGTCGAACTGAATTCAACGCTGGCGCAGCGAGTGGAGGAAAAAACCAGAGAGCGCGACCGGATATGGAACGTGTCTCAGGATCTGCTGGTGGTGGCCGACCGCAATGGTGTCTGGCAGACGATCAATCCTGCATGGACTCGCACACTCGGGTGGCTCGAAGCTGAACTGCTGAACCGCACCTCGGAATGGTTGGAACACCCCGACGACAACGGAATAGCGCAAGCCCAGATCAGGAAGCTCGGCTCAGGCGAGAGCACGGTGAGGTTCGAAGGCCGCTTCCGCCACAGGGACGGATCCTACCGCTGGCTGTCGTGGACCGGCGTGTCGGACAAGGACCGAAGTTATGCGGTGGCGCGCGACGTGACCGCCGAGAAGGCTGCGGCAGAGCGGCTGCGGGCCACCGAGGAGGCGTTGCTCCAGTCGCAGAAGATGGAAGCGGTGGGACAATTGACCGGCGGCATCGCGCACGACTTCAACAACCTGCTGACCGGGATCGTCGGTTCGCTCGATCTGTTGCAGACCCGGCTCAACCAGGGGCGTCTCGACAATGCCGCGCGGTACATCGATGCGGCGATGACCTCGGCCAACCGCGCCGCCGCGCTGACGCATCGGTTGCTGGCGTTTGCTCGACGCCAGCCACTCGTCCCGAAAACCGTTGACGTCAACCGCCTGGTGGTATCGGTCGAAGATCTGCTGCGTCGTACCATGGGCGAGACCATCGATCTCTCGATCGTCGCAGCCGACGGTCTCTGGTCCACGCTTTGCGATCCCAACCAACTCGAAAGCGCACTGCTAAACCTTGCCATCAACGCACGAGACGCCATGCCGGACGGCGGCACACTCACCTTCGCGACTTCCAA
This sequence comes from Bradyrhizobium sp., assembly GCA_045811665.1. Taxonomy (GTDB): domain Bacteria; phylum Pseudomonadota; class Alphaproteobacteria; order Rhizobiales; family Xanthobacteraceae; genus Bradyrhizobium. The sequence goes on along the minus strand of JBJMTO010000025.1, from coordinate 25,642 downwards.
TGCGCGGTTGGACAGGGTGACGGCGGACACGCCCGCGCTTTCACCGGGTGATTACGTCTGCATCGTCGTTGCTGATACCGGCGTCGGCATGAGCGCTGAAGTCGCCGCTCGCGCCTTTGATCCGTTCTTCACCACCAAGCCGATAGGGCAGGGCACCGGGCTTGGCCTCTCCATGATCTATGGATTTGCGCGTCAGTCCAACGGCCACGTCACTATCGACAGCAAGCCAGGGCAGGGAACTTCGGTCAGGCTCTATTTGCCCCGCCACCGTGGCGAAGTCGCAGCTACGTCGGACCCGGGCGCGGAGCTGGCCAGGTATGCCGGTCGGGGCGAGACGGTGCTGGTGATTGAAGACGAACCGGTCGTACGCGGCGTTATCCTGGAGATGTTGGCCGAGCAAGGTTATCAGGCGCTGGAGGCCGTCGATGGACCTTCTGGGCTGAAAATCCTGCACTCCGACCAACCGGTCGACTTGCTGGTGACCGATGTTGGGCTGCCCGGCATGAACGGGCGCCAGGTCGCCGACCAGGCTCGGGAAACGCGGCCCGAGCTGAAAATACTTTTCATCACCGGCTATGCGGAGAGTGTGGCCATATCCGACGGCTTTCTGCAGCCGGGCATGGAAATGATCACCAAGCCCTTCGAATTGGACCATCTAGCGGGACGAATTCGAACGATGATCACGGGCTGATTGCCCGCCACTCTCATGCGCGCTGAGCGCTACATCGCGCCGGTGAGGAACGGATTGGTCATGCGCTCCTGGCCGATGCTGGAGCCGGGGCCGTGGCCGCAAATGAACGCCACATCGTCTCCAAGCGGCAGCAGCTTGTCGATGATCGACTTGATCAGCGTCTCATGATTGCCGCCGGGAATGTCGCTGCGTCCAACCGATCCGTTGAACAGCACGTCGCCCACATGGGCAAAGCGCATCTCCTTGCTGAAAAACACCACGCTGCCGGGAGAATGACCCGGGCAATGCAGAATCTCAAACGTCAACTCCCCAATCGAGACCCGATCTCCTTCTTCGAGCCAGCGGTCTGGGGCGAAATCGCGCACGCCGGTCATGCCGAAGCGGTCGCCGCTGGTCACGACGTTGTCGAGCAGGAATTTGTCGGCGATATGCGGCCCCTCGATCGGCACTTTAAGGGCATCGCGCAGATCGGCGGCGCCCCCGACATGGTCGATATGGCCGTGCGTCAGCCAGATCTTCTCCACTGAGACCTTGCTTTGCTGGATTGCGGCCTGAATCTTGGGAACGTCGCCGCCGGGGTCGATCACCACGGCTTTTTTGGTGGCTTCGCACCAGATCAGGGTGCAGTTCTGCTCGAACAGCGTCACGGGCACGATAGCTGCGCCGGCTTTTGCTTTGGTTTCGGATTGCTGGGTCATGCCATCACAATGCCGATTTTTGCTAGCCAGCCAAGTGAAACCTTGGTGTGAGAGCTGCGCTGAAACCTTCGTGCATGCTGTCGTGGCCGAATTGATCCGCCGCCACGCTTAACCCGGGAACTCTCACTGCGAGCACGTTGCAAATGGCGACGACGTCTAACGCGCGTCAGCGACATTGGCCCCACTGAACCCGTTGGGGCACACAGCGTTACCCCGCGCTGATCGCATCGGAGAATGAACGCGCAAATGAAGCAGGCTGAACAATTGTGGTGGCGGGACAACGTCTTCTACCAGATCTACCCGCGGTCCCTGCAGGATTCGAACAACGACGGGGTGGGCGATATCCGCGGCATCATCGATCGGCTGCCTTATTTTTTTGCGCTCGGCATCGATGCGCTCTGGCTCTCTCCGATCTTTCCGTCGCCGATGGCGGATTTCGGTTACGACATCGCAGACTATACCGGGATCGACCCGCTATTCGGGACCATGGACGATTTCGACGCGCTGGTCGGCGCCGCTCATGACGGCGGGCTCAAGCTTATTCTCGATCTCGTACCCAACCATACTTCGGATGAGCATCCCTGGTTTGTCGAAAGCCGAAGCTCACGCGATAACGCCAGGCGAGACTGGTACATATGGCGTGAGCCGGCTTCCGACGGCGGGCCTCCCAATAATTGGCTCTCCGAATTCGGCGGCAGCGCGTGGGAGTACGATCCCGCGACGAGGCAGTATTATTATCATGCCTTTCTGGCCAAACAGCCGGATCTGAACTGGCGCAATCCCGAAGTGCGTCACGCCATTCATGACGTCATGCGCTTCTGGCTACGCAAGGGCGTCGACGGATTTCGCGTTGACGTCATCTGGCACCTGATCAAAGACGCCGACTTTCGCGACAATCCGCCCAATCCAGATTTCCGTCCCGGGCTGCCGCCGAACGAGAAGTTGCTGCCGCTGCACACCACCGATCAGGCCGAAGTCCATGACGTCATCGCCGAAATGCGGCGCGTGATCGATGAATTCTCATATCGGGTGTTGATCGGCGAGATCTATCTTCCCCCCGAACGCGTGGTTTCCTATTACGGCCGCGACCTCGCGGGCGCGCATCTGCCGTTCAATTTCGCGTTGCTGTCGGCGCCATGGAACGCGCGAGCGATCGAGAAAATCATCCATGAGTACGAAGCGGCGCTTCCCGCCGGCGCCTGGCCTAATTGGGTGCTGGGCAATCACGATCGTCCGCGAGTGGCAAGCCGGGTCGGTCGAGAGCAGGCCCGGGTCGCGGCCATGCTGTTGTTGACGTTGCGCGGAACGCCGACACTCTATTACGGCGATGAAATAGGCATGCATCAGGTCGTGATCACGCCCGATCAGGTGCGCGATCCGCTTGAAAAGAATGTTCCGGGGATCGGGGTTGGTCGAGACGGCTGCCGCACGCCGATGCAGTGGGACGCGACGCGGTATGCAGGTTTTTCGCAATCAAAACCCTGGCTGCCGTTGCCGGAAGATTTCCGCCACGAGAACGTGGTCAATCTCGAAGCCGACGAGCGATCCATTCTCAATCTCTACAAGGCGTTGGTCAGGCTGCGGAAGAAACTGCCGCAGCTTGTATCCGGGCCATACGTGCCGATCGCGGCGCAAGGAGATCTGCTGCTGTATCGCAGGGGCACCGACGCCGCGACGATCTTGATCGCGTTGAACCTTGGCGACCAACCCATTTCGCTCGTTTCGGATGCCGCCGGGCTTACCGGTCAGATATTGCTCTCGACTTTGCTGGACAGGCAGGGTGAGAAGGTCGACGGCTCGCTGGACCTGCGCGGCAACGAGGGCGTGATCGTCGGCGGTTCGGGCGCTCAGGCCGGGTGACTTGTCCTGCCCTTGGCGTCGGTGTCGATGTCACTTCGTTTCAGCAGATAGTCGAGACCGCCGATCCGATACCAACGGTAGCCATAGGCCTCGAGCATCAGCGTGTGCTTGCCGTTCTCACCGGCCTGGCTGTGATCTTCGCTCAGCAGGTTGATCAGCAGCCTGCCGCCGTTGCCCAGCGCAAACGAGAGTTCGCGCGGCTGCTCATCAAGATTGTGCACGAACAACACCGAGTTGTTGCGCCAGTCGTATCGCAGGATCAGGACAGCCGGATCGCGCGTGGTGATGACGTTGAAGTCTCCCCAGCCGATCTCGGGCACCTCCTTGCGCATGCGGATGATGCGTTCGGTCCAGTTCAGCATCGAGTCGGGGTCGCGGCGCTGCTTGGCCACATTGACGTGCTCAAAGCCGTACGGTCCTGCGTCGATCACGGGCGAGAATGGCCGCTCGCTCTCGGTGAAACCGCCATGCGGTTCGGTCGACCATTGCATCGGCGTGCGCGCGCAGTTGCGTTCCGGCAGTGCGAGATTGTCTCCCATGCCGATTTCGTCGCCGTAGCGTATCACCGGCGTTCCCGGCAACGTGCACATCAGGCTGTAAGCCAGTTCGAGGCGGCGGCGGTCGCCGCCCAGCATCGGTGCGAGGCGACGGCGTATGCCACGGTCATAGAGTTGCATGCTCTTGTCGGGACCAAACTTCTCGAACACCACCTGGCGCTGCGCCTTGGTCAACCGGCCAAGATCGAGTTCGTCGTGGTTGCGCAGGAACAAGCCCCACTGCGCGGTAGCCGGTCGCTGTTTAGTGTCCTTGAGAGCCTTGGCGAGCGGACGAGAGTCGGCCGAGGCCAGCGCGTAGAACAGATGCTGGTTGACGTGGAAGTTGAACATCATGTGCATGCGGTCGCCATCTTCGCCGAAATACTCGGTGTCGGTCTTGGGCAACACGTTGGCCTCGGCGAGGATGATGGCGTTGCCCTGCCGCCACTGCAAAAACTCCCGGAACGAACGCAGCATGTCGTATTGCTCGACCGCCTTGCGAACCTTGGGACCCTTGGTGGCGATCACGAAGGGCACCGCATCCATGCGGAATCCGGACACGCCCAGTTGTATCCAGAAGCCCATGATCTTGAGGATCTCGGCCTGCACAATCGGGTTGGACGTATTCAGGTCCGGCTGGAAGTCATAGAAGCGATGAAAGTACCAGGCCTGCGCTTCCTTATCGCGGCTCCATGTGGATTTTTGCACGCCGGGAAACACCATGCCGGTTTCGGCATTGGCCGGCTTCTTGTCCGCCCAGACGTACCAATCCCGGTACGGCGAATCCTTTGAGCTTCGTGCTTGCTTGAACCAGGGATGCGCATCGGATGTGTGATTGACCACCAGATCGATGATCACGCGGATGCCGCGCTGACGGCAGCCATGGGTGAACTCGACGAAGTCGCCCAGAGTACCGTACCGTGGATCGATGCCATAATAGTCGGAGATGTCGTAGCCGTCGTCCTTGCCCGGCGATGGCTGGAACGGCATCAGCCAGATCGTGGTGATGCCGAGGCCCTGCAGATAATCCAGCCGGCGCAACAGTCCTTTGAAGTCGCCGATGCCGTCGCCGTTGGAATCCATATAAGTGCCGACGGACAGGCAGTAGAAAATCGCGTTCTTGTACCAGAGATCGTCGATCATCCAGCGCAGCCCTCGGCGATCCGTTACCGGCGGAGGTATAAAGCCGCGAGGCCGTCCCGGGTTCCCCGTTGGCGCGGTCCGCGACACAAACTGGTTTCCACTTTGCCGGGCGCGCTCTATGGTCGTGCGCATGGAGTCGCCGATACGTCACCTCAATCTCGTGCCGCCGCTGGACCGACGTCAGTCGGAGACAGCACTGGCGATTGCGCGGGGTACGGCGCGGCTGCTGCGCTCGCTGGGTTTCTCCTGCGTCAGCGAATTGCCGCTGCCCTCGGGCCGGCGCGCCGATCTGGTGGCGCTGAACGAACGCAATGAAATCTGGATCATCGAGGTCAAATCGTCAGTCGAGGATTTGCGTGCGGACCAGAAATGGCACGAGTACCGGGCGCATTGCGACAGGCTGTTCTTCGCGTTCACCCAGGATCTGCCTTGCGACATTTTTCCGCCGGAAACCGGCCTGATCGTCGCCGATGCCTATGGCGCGTACATGCATTGTGATGCACCGGAGCATCGCTTGCCGGCGCCGACGCGGAAATTGATGACGGTGCGATTTGCCCTTGCGGGCGCGCAACGGCTTAGCCGCTTGATCGACCCACAGGGCCACGGAGAATTCTAAACGGCAGATGCCGCGAGCGCCGTCTGCTGCGCTATCAAGCCACCGCCTTCACCACATGCGCCTGGATCTTTGCGGCGACCTCGCCGTTTCCATGTCTTTCCGCGATTTTTGCCGCAGCGTGATTGGTGGCGGCCGCGAGCTTGTCCGGGTCTCTGATTTCGATTTCGTTTCGCAGCGGTGTGCCCTGGCAGTAGGCCATGGCCGCGTGGCGAGGTGAGGATGCGCGGCTCTCATCGGATCGAGTCTCGATGACTATTCCAGAAAATCCTGCCTTCTCCAATTCCTCACGGATCAATGCGGCGTCGTGATAGCCGTGCGGCGTGCGAGCCAGGAAGCGCGGGGGATCGGTAGGAAACATTTCGGCCAAAGCGTCGGTGACATCACTTGCGAACACATTGGCCTCGATGCGATCCCAGACGTTGAACAGGAAGTGGCCTCCCGGCTTGAGAACCCGCTTCGCCTCCCGGTACCCCAGTTGCCGATCGGGGAAAAACATCACACCGAACTGGCAACATAGCAGGTCGAAAGCGCCATCCTCGAACGGCAAAGCCAGTGCGTCTGCCTTGCGCCAGCTAATGCGGCGATCGTGAGGTTGCCGGGCGGCTGCGTAGTCGAGCATCGGCTGATTGAGATCGGTGACAATGTAGCTCGCGTCCGGCGAAAGCCTTGGAGCTAACGCTCGCGTGACCACGCCCGTGCCAGCGGCGATTTCCAGAACATGATTGGGTGAAAGAGCAGCCGCCCGTCGGGCCATATCCTGCCCGAAGCTATCGAAGATCAAGGGTACCAGAAACCTGTCGTAGTTTTCCGGGATCGAACCAGCGAACAGCTTGTCGCTTTCAGCCATTGATTTCTCCCGTGGACTTTCTTGGGATGGATTTCATTCGCCGCCGCGGCTTCAACGCTCGCCAGAATACTCGCTCCAAGCCTCTTGCACGATCCATTGATATTCGGCGCGGCACCGCCGCTTCAGTTCCTACAACGGACGCGCTGGCGTTTTCGTATCGGCTCCCAGCCAGAATCATCCGGGCGGCATCCGCTCGAATTTTTGCAACGAGGAATCCATCGCGTCCCATGCGTGGCCGCGCATTCCGTATGTGACTACCCGTGGATTGAATTGGCCGGGGTCGTCAAGGCTGCCGGCGTGGACCGCGATCAGTTCCGGCATTGCAGCGAATGTCAGGTACACCGGCGTTCCGCAGGTCGGGCAAAAGGCATGGATCTTTTCATTCCCGCTGTCGGCCGCTACCCGCCAGATGTTGGCTTGGCCATTGATTGTCATGGCGGCTCGCTTGGGGAAGGTCAGGTAGGATCCATGCCCGGTGCCGCTTCGTTTCTGGCAGTCGCGACATTGGCAGTGGTTCTCGAAGACGGGTTCACCGCTCGTTTCATAACGGACGGCGCCGCACGCACATCCGCCTGTATAAGACTTGGTCATTGCCATTCTCCCGTGGGCAGGCTTGCTTGTTGATGGGCACGCAAACGATCAATGCGATTTTGGCTTGGCGGAAAGGTCGATGCCGCGGCCGGTCTCCAGGAAGGACTTCAGGCTGGAGAGGACGGCCGGCCATCCTTTTTTGATGCCGCTCGCCATCCCGCTCCCGGCTTCGAGTTCGTCATGGGTGACGGTCAGCCGGACCATGTTCTCGTATTCCTCGATCTCGAACGTCACCCGGCTATGGCTCGCCGGATCGGACGCCTGCGAAGCGTTCGCCCAGGTGATGACGAGACGGTTCGGCGGTGCCACCTCAATGACTTTGCCGACGAGTTCGAGGCTGCGTTCGTCATTGGCGCGGATATGCTCCCATTTGGAGCCGGGTTTCCAGTCAGAGACGTTTTCGTGGCCCCAGTACCGCCTTGCGATCTCCGGTTTGGTTATGGCCTCGAACACCTTTTCCGGCGTCGACAGAATATAGGTCACGTAAACAAAGCTGGTCGTCGCTTTGGCCATCACTACTCTCCTTCCAGTTCTCTCTTGAGATCGTGCAGCAGGCTGAGCCGCTGACGCTCGAATTTCCGAACCCACCGTTCGTAGACCTCGTGGAGCGGCACGGGGTTGATGAAATGAAGCTTCTCGCGGCCGCGCCGAACCGTGCTCACCAGATTGGCCGCCTCTAAAATTGCGAGGTGCTGGGTGGCGGATTGCCTGGCCATGTCGAGGTTTTCGCAAAGCTGGCCCAGCGTCTGCCCGTTCTCCTGGCATAGAAGGTCAAGCAGCTTTCTGCGCGTCGGATCACCCAACGCTTTGAAAACCTTGTCGGCGTGCATTGGTCTCGCTCGTGTGTAAGGATCAATATGCAGGTAAATGCCTGCATGTCAAGCAGGCAGTTATTATTGCCGCAGCCGGGCTCATCTCTGATCGGCGAAGCCGAACCAGGCGAATGGGAGTGCGACGCCGCACAGCAGCGCCATTGGAAGGAACGACAGTCCTCCATAGCGGGCGTAAACGAGTCCTGACGCCAAGGTCAGCGTCGCCGTCGTAAATGCCGCCGCGAAAGCGTAAAGCGCCTGCGCGGTCGCGGATACGTTGATTGGAACGACACTGGACATCATGCGCATGCAAGCAAGGTGAAGCAGCGCGAACGTCAAGCCATGAAGCGGCTGGACCAGTGAAAGCATCCAGACTGATGTGGTGAGGCCTGCGACCGACCACCGCACGATGCCGGCGAGCGCGGCCACGACAGCCGCACGGCGCGTGCCGATCCTGCGCAGCAACCATGGGCCTACGAATAAAAATACGATCACTTCGGCAGCCACGGCTTCCGACCACAGCATGCTTATGAGCGACGGATCCATTCCAGCGTTGCTCCAGCGTATGACAGCGAACGCGTCGTGCACGGCGTGGCTGCCATAGACCAAGGCGGACACCACCAGCAGGATCCGAAAGCGCGGCATGCGCAAAAGTCCGTGCACGTCATTCGGAGCGGCCGATGGGCTCTGCGGTGGCGGAGCTCGGCTAGCAGCACCAGGCAGCAAGGCCGTTGCACCGGCTGCCGCAACCAGCAGCGCCACATTCATCCAGACGATCGCGGTGAGGTCGGTGCCGCTTATGAACTGGCCAATCGTCAGGGTGCCCACCACGAAAGCAGCCGAAGCCGTGCCTCGAATCCAGCCGTACTCGAACGGCTTGCCCGCTCTCTCAGGTTTGGCCGAATTGACCGACAACGCGTCGGCGAGCGATGTCGTGGGCGCAAGCGCCGCTGCTTGCAGCGAAGCGACCGCAAGCAACGCCCAGAATGTGTTGACCTCTGACAACGCCGCCGCCGTTGCGGCTGCCAGGGCACAGCAAGCCGCGAGCACAAGCCGCAGTGATCCCCAGAGATCCGCCAGTCTTCCAACAACCGGGCCCGCGGCAAGGCGCACCAACATTGCCGCGCCGAGTATGAATCCGATCTGCTCGGAGCCTAAAGCCTTGGTCTCGAAGAACTTGGGCCAAAACGGCGAAGCCACGCCAAAGGCGCCGTACATGGCGGCGTAAAGGATGATGTAGGCGGTCGGTCCGTTGATGCGCACAGCCGGAGACCCGAAGCATCCTTTTCTCGTGATGCGAGATGAGTATACGCGGCTGCGAAGCGGGTCGAACCGGCCGTGGCCGCGCATGAGATGAAAACCGCGCGCACGTTCTTGTGCGCCTGATGAAACGCAGCGGGGGTTCGATCGTTTCTTCCGGGAAGCAAGCGCCAACCGCGAGTTCCAGCGGACGCGCGGGCATGACGATACCACCCGCAACGAGGGTCCCGTGATCCACAATCCGATGTTCCCGATGCTGTTCATGAGCGACGAGATGCGGCGCTCGCTCGGCTCGTTGCTGGACCGAACCGGTTTGGCGCCGCAGCAAGCATCCTGGGATGTGGTGCTGAGGCAACCGGAGTTTCAGCTTCGGCGCTATGGCCCACGGGCCGGAACCGCCGGTGCTGTTTTCATTGTGCCTGCTCCGATCAAGCGGCCCTACATCTTCGACCTGATGCCGCAGGTGAGCGTGGTACGTCGCCTCACCGAAGCAGGCTTTTCCGTTTACCTTTGCGAGTGGCGCGAAAATGACAGCGCCGGCGGGGATCTTGCCGCAAGCCTGGAGTCGCTGCGGCGAGCGCTCGAGAAGATTATGACCGATCATGGGCGTGCGCCGATCCTGATGGGCCATTCGCTTGGCGGAACGCTTGCCGCCTTGCTTGCGGCGATCGAGCCGGAGCGCGTGGGCAAGCTTGTCCTGATCGAAGCTCCGCTGCGCTTCGGCGAACGGACAGGCGCGCTACAACCCTTTACGCGTTATCCAGCCAGTTGGTTTTTTGGCGGCGAGGTCGAGCCTGTTCCAGGATCGCTTCTCGATGTCGCAAGCGTTGCCGCGGCTCCGGACGAATTCGCCATCGGGCGCTGGAGAGATGCTTTCGCCAGCCTGGGGGATGCCGATGCGCTTGCGATCCACTCCCGGGTGATCCGTTGGACGCTGGATGAATTCGCGCCGCCCGCGCCCTTGCTTCAAGGCGTGATCGATCTGCTCTATCGCGAGGACCGCTTCGCGCGAAACGAACTGCGCCTGCTCGGCCGATTAGCCGGACCGGACTCGCTTGCGGAAATACGAATTGCCGCGATCGTCGACCACACGAGCCGCCTGGTTCCCGCGGCTTCGACGTTGGAGCCGCTGCGAAGTCCGACGGTGTTTGCCTACGAGCCCGAAACCGGCGTCGGGCTGCAGCATGTTGGGCCGCTCGTGGGCCTGCGCGCCCATAGGGAGATCTGGCCCCGGGTGATCGAGTGGATGCGTGCGTAAACTCGGGTGCGCTGCGTGGACCGTCGCTACTCGATCACCTCGTCTGCTATGGAAAGTAGCCCCGACGGAAGGATCAGCCCCAACGACTTGGCGGATTGCAAATTTATCACGAACTCGAACTTGGTCGGTTGCATGACGGGGAGATCCGCAGGCACGCTTCCCCGGAGGATTCGACCGGCATAAACGCCGGCTTGGCGGTACATATCATGAAGGTCGATGCCGTAGCTCATGAGGCCGCCTGAAGCGGCGAAATCGCGCAAACTGTACATCGTCGGCACCGCGTATTTCGCCGCGAGCGCAACGAGTTTCTCCCGGCGGGTTACAAAGAAGGTGTCGACGGCCACTATGATGGCGGGAATACTGTGCCGGCGAATTTCTTCGAATGCGGTGTCAATGTCGCCATCGGTCCCGGCGTTCAACACGTGAATATGCAGGCCGATCGCGCGGGCGGCTTCCTGCATGCCGCTCAACTGACCCGCAGTCGCTGGAAACGTCGGATTGAGCAGGAAGCCGACTGTTGTTGCCTTGGGCAGGAGATCATGGATCAATCCAAGGCGCTTCGCTTCCAGAGTGCCGTTCAATGCACTTATCCCGGTCATGTTGCCGCCTGGCCGGTTCAGGCTGGCGACGAGACCGCGTTCGACCGGATCGGCGGTGAAGATCGCAACCACAGGGATAGTTGCAGTCGCGGCCTTGGCCGCCAGCGCCGCAGGCTCGCCTCCCACCGCAACGATCAGGGTCACGGGCCGGCTGGCGAGTTCCTTTGCGAGCGATGGCAGACGATCATAGTCGCCGAGCGCCCAACGATACTCAGCCGTGAGGTTTCGACCCTCAACGGCGCCGGTTTCGGCCAACCCTTTCCGGAAAGCGGCGACCAGATGAGAACTCTCCTCGGGCGACCGGGGACTGAGAAAGCCTATTGTCGGCGGAGCGTGCTGTGCTCGAACACGCAGCGGCCAAAACGCCGCCGTTCCTGCAATCAGCTTGGTGAACTCGCGCCGATGCATCTGCCCCGCTCGACCGTCTTCTCAAGGTAAAAACGTATCAGCTTGCCCCTGCGCGGCAAGGAAGAACGGCGGGCAAACCGCCGCGGCCGCCTCCTAGCAGGAACCGGGAATACCAACTGGCGTTAGCCTAGGCTCTGCCAGCATCGAAAGGACAGACGTGGGTACCGCGGAACAAATCAACAGATACTTCGAAATGGTCAATCGGCGGGTGCCGGTCAGCGTCTCCCGATTTATCCGCTGGCTGCGGCAGCCGTCCTCATTCGTGATTCGCTTGATCGTCGCTTTGTTGCTGATCGTAGGGGGCATCTTCAGCTTCCTGCCGGTGCTCGGGCTTTGGATGCTGCCTCTCGGCCTGCTGCTGATTGCGCAGGACGTGCCTTTTCTGCAGAAGCCGATCGTGAAGATCCTCGCGTGGGTGGAAGCAAAGTGGAATTGGGTGCGGGCGAAATGGAAGAGCCGGTCCGAGCCTGGCTAGGATCGCCTTTGCAATAGCCGCGTCAGGCGAAGGAGGCTCACCTCGTGCTCGTCTCGCCCTGTCGCTTCAACTGAGCAGCGCCAATTCTTTATCGGTCGCGCTAGATACGACAGCTCATAGCGCCTCGCTCTGCAGGCGAGACTTACCTAGGCGCGCGCTTGGCCAGAATGCGTTGCAAGGTGCGGCGGTGCATGTTCAGTCGTCGCGCCGTCTCCGAGACGTTCCGGTTGCACATCTCGTAAATGCGCTGGATGTGCTCCCAGCGAACGCGGTCGGCCGACATCGGGTTGCTCGGCGGCTCGGACTTCTCGGTGCCGCTGGCCAGCAATGCGGCAACCACGTCATCGGCATCGGCCGGCTTGGAAAGATAATCCACCGCGCCCATTTTCACGGCGGTAACAGCCGTGGCGATGTTGCCATAGCCGGTCAACACGATCGCGCGCGCCTCGGGCCGCTTGCGCTTCAGCGCCGACACCACGTCGAGTCCGTTGCCATCGCCGAGCCGCAGGTCCACTACGGCGAAGGCAGGGGCTGCCTTTCCGATTTGCGCCAAGCCCTCCGAAACGCTCTCGCACGAAGTCACGGTGAAGCCACGCGTTTCCATGGCGCGCGAGAGCCGCTCGAGGAAAGGCTTATCGTCCTCAACGATCAGGAGCGAGCGATCGGCGTGGCCGGTCAGTTCGGAGATCGCATTCACGTTACGGCTTCCTTGTGCGGCGGAGTCCGTTATATGGCGTCACAATGCGGCGCTGCCAAGCCCATAACGACAAAACCAGCGCCAGATCGGGCTTATACCTCACGTTGCCGGTTCTGCTGCGGATATTTCGCCTGCTTCAAAGCGTTGGCGGGGCCACGCGATGTGGACGACGGCGCCATGATCGGGAAATATCCGGTTGGTGAAGGACACCTTGGCGCCGGTGCGCTCAAGCAGTGTCCGGGCGATAAACACCCCAAGGCCGAGGCCACGATGATGGGATTCGTCCGCGCCGCGGCGCCGCGAAAGGTACGGTTCCCCGATACGTTTCAGGATATCGGGGGCGAAGCCCGGTCCGTCGTCGGAGATCACGATCTCGACGACTTCGTTATTCCACCACGCATTGACCTCGACGGCGGCTCTCGCGAAGTCGACCGCGTTCTCCAGGATGTTGCCGACGCCGTAGAGAATCGCCGGATTGCGCGTGCCGACCGGCTCGCTCGCCGCCGCCACGGCGATCCTTACCTTGATGGCTACTCCGAAGTCGCGATGCGGCGCCACCGTCTCCTCGATCAACGTCGAGAGCGGCATGCGATCGAACGGCGCGCCGCTGGACGACAATTGCGTAATCTTGGCCAGGATGTCGCGGCAGCGTTGCGTCTGCTCCCGCAACGTCTTGATATCGCCTGCGATGTGGCTGCTGTCTGGCAGCGTCCGCTCCAGTTCGCGGGCAATGAGGAAAATGGTTGACAGCGGCGTCCCGAGTTCATGCGCCGCGGCAGCCGCAAGTCCGTCCAGTTGGGTGAGATGTTGCTCGCGCGCGAGAACCAACTCAGTCGCCGCCAGCGCATCCGACAGCTTGCGCGCTTCCTCGGTAACCTGAAACGCGTAAAGACTGGTGACCCCGATCGCGAGCACGATCGAAAGCCATACCCCGAACAGGTAGATCGGCGGCAGCACCAGCGCGTCTTCGCTGTCCCAAGGCAGCGGCATGTGGAAGAAGACGAGCACCGAGGCACACGCTACGGCAAGCGCCGCCAGCGCGATGGTCAGCCGCACCGGCAACGCCGTGGCGGAAATCAGAACCGGGACAAGAAGCAGAAACGAAAATGGATTCTGCAGCCCGCCGGTGAAAAACAACAGCCCGGCCAGTTCGACGATGTTCAACGCGAGCAACGCCGCCGCGTAGAGCGGTTCCAGCCGCTGCATCGGATTGAACGCGACCTGCAGCACCAGATTAAGCAGCGCGGAGAGCGCAACGATGGTGAGGCACGGAATGACTTCGACATCGAATTCGAGGCCCTGGACCACAATGAAGATCGCGGCGAGTTGGCCCAGCACGGCCAGCCACCGCAGCCGCAGGATCGTGTCCAGCCGGACATAGCGGCGCGGGTGACGAAAATCGGAGGCAGCGACATCGCTCATGCCGGAACTGTAGCGGTGCGAGGTCTTGACCACAAATTGGACTGTCGGGTGTCGGGGCGCGCTGCTTCGATGCCTTGCGCTTGCCGCAGCAATGGCCCAAGGAACGGCCTCATGATGAACGATGGCTCAGTCAGCTCTGGTCTGCCAGCCGCCGGTCCGACAGTATCGGCGGCCATCGAGGTCGCGAACCTCGTGAAGGTCTACAAGACTGCTCGCGCCGTTGACGATGTGTCCTTTGATATCGCGCGAGGCAGCATCACGGGGCTGCTCGGCGGCAACGGCGCCGGCAAGACCACGACGATTGCGATGATCATGGGGCTGGTGCTGGCGACTTCGGGCCGCATCCAGGTGCTGGGACATTCAATGCCGGACCAGAGCGAGCGCGTGCTTGGCCGAATGAATTTCGAAAGCCCCTACGTCGATATGCCGATGCGGCTCACCGTGCGGCAGAATCTCACGATATTCGGCAAGCTCTACGCGGTGGAGAATCTGCCGGAGCGAATCGAGGAACTCGCCGCCAATCTGGATCTCGGCGACTTCCTCGATCGCGCCAACGGCAAACTGTCGGCCGGGCAGAAGACGCGCGTCGCCTTGGCCAAGGCGCTGATCAATCGGCCCGAGTTGTTGCTGCTGGACGAGCCCACCGCGTCGCTTGATCCGGATACGGCTGACTGGATCAGGCGGCATCTGGAGACCTATCGCCGCACCCGCGGCGCCACCATCCTGCTCGCATCGCACAACATGCTGGAGGTGGAGCGGCTCTGCGACCGCGTCATCATCATGAAGGCCGGCCGCATCGAGGACGATGACACGCCGGAACACATCATGGCACGCTACAATCGCGCCACCCTCGAGGAAGTCTTTCTCGATGTCGCGCGCGGTCGCGTTCAGGAGCAGGCGCCGTGAGCACGCTGGCCCATCACTTCGATATCGCCCCGCATCGGATCGCCGCAATGATCCTGCGGTACTGGTATCTGCTGCTATCCTCCTGGCCGCGGCTACTGGAATTGCTCTATTGGCCCGCGCTGCAAATCATCACCTGGGGCTTTCTGCAGACCTACATCGCGGAGAATGCGGGGTTTTTTGCCCGTGCCGGAGGCACCCTGATCGGCGCGGTGATCTTGTGGGACATCCTGTTCCGCGGCCAGCTCGGATTCTCGATCTCGTTCCTGGAGGAGATGTGGGCGCGCAATCTCGGCAACCTGATGATGAGCCCGTTGAAGCCAATCGAATTCCTGATCTCGCTGATGATCATGAGCCTGATCCGGCTCGCGATTGGCGTAATTCCCATGACGTTCCTGGCCATGGTGTTGTTCGGGTTCAATTTCTACGCGATCGGCCTGCCGCTGATCCTGTTTTTCTGCAATCTGATCTTCACGAGCTGGTCGGTCGGGATCTTCGTTTCGGGGCTGGTGCTGCGTAATGGGCTTGGGGCCGAAAGCATCGTCTGGACGCTGATGTTCGGGCTGATGCCGCTGTCCTGCATCTACTACCCGGTGACGGTGCTGCCGCAATGGCTGCAATATGCGGCCTGGACCTTGCCTCCCACCTACGTGTTCGAGGGCATGCGGGCGCTATTAATGGATGGTGTGTTTCGGGCCGACCTCATGGTTTGGGCGCTGGCGATCAACGCGGTGATGTTCGCGGGCTCGTTTGCCATCTTTCTGGGGCTGTTGCGCAGCGCCCGACGCCACGGCTCCCTGCTCCAGGGCGGCGAGTAGCGCACTATCCCGTGGATTCCCAAGCTTTTGTCCTTGCGCGGCGCATCGATATACCGATCTGTGCATTGACGGGTTATTAGCGCTTGGGCACTATGTTGCGATGCAAAAGAGACTTAAGGAAATAGAGGAAATAATGCCAATTGGTGAGTTTGGCGGCGCCCCGCCGCTGGTGGCCGAAGGCAGTCCGGCGCTTACCACGCCGATGTACTGGATGTACGAAATGGCGCACGCCTCGCTCAATCCGGCGCGCGCCGTGACGGATGCCACCAAAATCCTCTTCCAGAACCCCCTCAATCCCTGGTCGCACACCGAACTCGGCAAATCCATCGCCGCTGGCTGCGAACTGTTCGAACGTACGACGCGCCGCTACGGCAAGCCTGAATGGGGCATCAAGGACACCGAGGTCGCCGGCGTTCGTACCCCGGTCGAAATCAGCGTGGTCTGGGAAAAGCCGTTTTGCCGCCTGCTGTACTTTGATCGCAAGCTGACGCGTCCGTTGCGCGCCCCGCAGCCGCGGGTGCTGATCGTAGCGCCGATGTCGGGCCATTACGCCACGTTATTGCGCGGAACGGTGGAGGCGTTCCTGCCTGGCCACGAGGTGTACATCACCGACTGGACCGATGCCCGGATGGTTCCGCTGACCGAAGGCCGTTTCGATCTGGAAGATTACGTCGATTATGTAATCGAGATGCTGCACGTGCTCGGCGGCAACATGCACGTGATCGCCGTTTGCCAGCCTTCGGTGCCGGTGGTTGCGGCGGTATCCATCATGGAAGCCGAGCGCGATCCATACGTGCCGATCTCGATGACACTGATGGGCGGTCCGATCGATACCCGCCGCAATCCGACTGCGGTGAACAACCTCGCCGCCGAGCGCGGGATCGACTGGTTTCGGAACCACGTCATTACCAAGGTCCCGTTCCCGCATCCCGGTGTCATGCGCGACGTTTACCCCGGGTTCCTGCAGCTCAACGGCTTCATCAGCATGAATCTCGACCGCCACATGGACGCGCACAAGAACTTGTTCAAGGATCTGGTGAAGGGCGACGGCGATCTCGTCGACAAGCACCGCGATTTCTATGACGAATATCTCGCCGTGATGGATCTTACGGCCGAATATTATCTGCAAACCGTCGATGTCGTGTTCGTCAAGCACGCGCTGCCAAAGGGCGAAATGCTCCATCGCGGCAAGCGGGTTGATCCCTCGAGGATCACGCGCGTCGCGCTGATGACCGTTGAGGGCGAAAACGACGACATATCAGGCCTTGGGCAGACCGAAGCAACACACGCGCTATGCAGTTCGATACCCGATCATCGCCGCGTTCATTACGTGCAGAAGGGTGTCGGCCATTACGGCGTGTTCAATGGCTCGCGATTCAAGTCCGAAATCGTGCCGCGCATCTCGGATTTCATGGTATCGGCGGCGAATGTGAAGCCTTCGCTTGTAGCAGTGAAGAGTTCATTAGCTGGCGCGGCTGAATAAACGTCGAAGTCGTGCGATTCCGCGCGGAATGATCGCTTTCCTTGCCGCGGGACGCATTTCGGTCCCGTCAGCGCCTCCGGAACTCGGGTGCCCGAGCCCCATTCCAGGCCGTTCCGAAAGAATGAGTGTTGCCTCAATCCTTGAAGGGGCGGCCGAGGGGTCTCTTCGGCCGAATTTTTTTGCTTGAGGCCCATCCTGTAGGGGCAAATCGACGGCTAGCCCCTGTATATTGGGCAAATGATTTGTTTTTGCGCGGAGCGATTTCAGTGGCGGCGGATATGGCAGAATCCGGGCGATTTTCTCATCCCCGGACTAACAGACATGGCCACTCGCGCGCTTCTTTATCGGCGGCCTTACGAACCTTCGACTCTTCTGGTCAAGCACGGCTCGCAAATCTACTCGGTTCGGCTGCGCAGGCACCGTCGCGCCCGCCGTTACACGCTGCGCATACATCCCAGTGATCGCGAAGCGATCCTAACGATACCACCCCGCGGCACGATCGCGGACGCAAAGGACTTTGCGCGACGTCATGGCGGCTGGATCGCCGCGCGTCTCGGACGTTTGCCGAAGGCCGCGCCGTTTCTTCCGGGCACCGTGGTGCCGCTGCGTGGTGTCGCTCACCGAATCGTTCATCGCGCGGGTCAGCGAGGCACGGTCTGGACCGAAGTCCGCGAGAGCGGTGAGCGAATCCTGTGCGTGGCGGGCGCTCCTGAACATATCGAGCGGCGGGTACACGATTTCCTCAAGCGTGAAGTGCGTCGCGATCTGCAAAGGGCCGCGCAATCCTATGCAGATGCGCTCGGCGTTCGAGTGAAGCGACTCTCGATTCGCGATCAGTCGAGTCGCTGGGGTTCCTGCACTTCGGCGGGTTCACTGTCGTTCTCGTGGCGGCTTATTCTCGCACCGCCTTACGTGCTGGACTATCTCGCCGCGCACGAAGTCGCCCATCTGGTTGAAATGAATCACTCTGCACGATTCTGGAAGGTGGTCGGCAGAGTGTGCGGTCATGTCGAGCGCGCCAAGACCTGGCTCGACAGTTCAGGCAACGATCTGCACCGCTACGGCATTCAGGACTAGCAGCTATCGTCCGAACAGTCGGTCGACGAGCCAGCCATCAAGCCCCGCAGCCGCTTCCGGGCGGGCGGATGCGCGTGTCGCAGGCGCGGCTCGGTTTGGGCCATTTGCGTTGAGCGGGGCGCCCGGACCTGCCGCCTGCATGAGGGGCGCTGCAGGTCCACCAACTTGCGATGCTGCATGCATCAGATTTGAGAACAACCCGCCGGCCTGCGATCTCGGAAGTCCGGCGACCGGAACGC
Organism: Bradyrhizobium sp.; assembly: GCA_045811665.1. Classification (GTDB taxonomy): domain Bacteria; phylum Pseudomonadota; class Alphaproteobacteria; order Rhizobiales; family Xanthobacteraceae; genus Bradyrhizobium. The sequence goes on along the minus strand of JBJMTO010000025.1, from coordinate 7,209 downwards.
CCTGATGGGCCACTTTCATGAACCGCGTCCAGACTTCGACCGGCAGGCCGCCGCCGGTAGCTTTGCGCGTGGGCGAATTATCGTCATTGCCAAGCCAAACCCCCGTGACGAGATTGGCGGTGTAGCCGATGAACCACGCATCGCGGAAATCCTGGCTGGTGCCGGTCTTGCCTGCCGCAGTCCAGCCGGGGATCTCGGCCTTGCGCGCGGTGCCGCTAAGCAAGGTCTCCTGCATCATCGTGTTCATCATCGCGACGTGCCCGGTTTCGACCACATGGCTCAGCGGATCGGGAGGCCGGGCATAAAGCACCTTGCCGTCGGCGGCGCGGATCCTGGTCACGACGTGCGGAGACACGCCAACGCCGCCATTCGCGAACGGCGCATAGGCGCCAACCAGTTCGGTGAGCGACACTTCCGATGTACCCAAAGCGATGGAGGCATTGGCGTCGAGCTTCGAAGAGATGCCGAGCCGGTGGGCGGTGCGCACGATGTTCTTGGCGCCGACTTCGACGCCCAGGCGCACCGCAACGGTATTGAGCGACATCGCCAGCGCTTGTGTCAGGGTCACTGGCCCGTAATATTCGTGGGAGTAGTTCTCGGGCTTCCATCCCTTGAGGTCGAGCGGCGCATCCTGGCGGATCGTCTCCGGGGTGAGGCCCGCCTCAAGAGCGGTAAGATAAACGAACGGCTTGAACGCCGAACCCGGCTGGCGTTTTGCCGTAACGGCGCGGTTGTACTGGCTGTCGGCATAATTGCGCCCGCCCACCATGGCGCGCACGGCGCCCTCCGGTGTCATCGCGACCAGCGCGCCCTGGGTGACGTTGAACCTGACGCTCTTGGCCGCGAGCTCGTCGATGATGGCGGCCTCGGCGACGCTCTGCAGCTTGGGATCGATCGTGGTTTCCACTACGATGTTCTGCCCGATCTGACCGACGAGATCGTCGAGCACTTCACCGATCCAGTCGGCGACGTAGTTGATGGTGCCGGCGCCAACGGGCCTCACCTTGAAGGATGCATGACCCGTGGAGGCCTGCACCTGCGCTTGGGTGATGAACTTCGCCTCGGCCATCGCGGCGAGCACGACCTGTGCGCGCTTCTCGGCGCCCTCCGGGTTGCGGTTTGGCGCCAGTCGTGACGGCGACTTCACTAGGCCCGCCAGCATCGCGGCTTCGGCCAGGGTAACGTTCTTGGCGGATTTGCCGAAATAGCGTTGCGCGGCGGCTTCGACGCCGTAGGCGCCCGAACCGAAATAAACCCGGTTGAGATAGAGCTCGAGAATCGCGGCCTTGGAATGCTTGCGCTCCAGCCACAGCGCGAGTTCGAGTTCCTGCAACTTGCGTTGCAGGGTTCGCTCCTGCGTCAGGAACAGGTTCTTTGCGAGTTGCTGGGTGAGCGTGGAGCCGCCCTGCGAAACGCCTCGATGAAGCAGGTTGGCGACCGCCGCGCGCGCGATGCCCCAGGGATCGACGCCCCAATGGGAGTAAAACCGCCGGTCTTCGATCGCGATGAACGCCTTCGGCAGATATGGCGGCACGTCCTTGAGCGAGACGTTGGCACCCGGCATCTCGCCGCGGGTGGCCAGCACGCTGCCGTCCAGCCCGGTGATCTCGATGGTCGGAGGCCGCTTCGGAATCTCAAGCGCCTGAATTGCCGGTAGGTGCGCGCCGACCCAGACGACCATCCCGATCAACGCGATTCCCGCCCACAGGCCGAGCACTGCGCCCCAATAGAACAGGCGAAGCAGGCCGCGCGCCCGAACTCTGGATTTGCGCTTGCGGGTCTCGCGGCTGGCGCGAGGCTTTCGCTCCCGCGCCGGTGGTTCATCCTCCTCAGGCTCGGGCGGCTTGCGTTTGCTCGGTGCTTTCTTCGGCTTTTCGTCTTCGGCGGCAGGCACGCGATCCTGCTGGCTGAGGCGCAATTCGGAAAGCGACGGGCCAGGCCCGAATTGCGGCTCTTTGCGTCCGCCGCTCTTTTTTCGTGCCCACGCCATACGCAACGCCGCTCACACCGGTCCAAACCTAAGCTAGCCGTCGCTGTTTAAGGGCCGGTTACGGAAAGATTAATTGCGGATTAGGAGGTGAGGCGGCCTGTGGTAAAGATCGGAGATGTGAGAAGGCAGGAGAGGAGTGCCGCGTGGGCTATATCGATCCAACCAAGGAAGTGTTCGCGCAATTTCGGACCAATGATCGCCCAGGTCCAATCCACATGCTCAATCTGGTTCGGCTACGAAAGCACGCGGCCTATCCCGACGGACGGGAGGCCACCGGGGCGGAAGCTTATGCGGCCTATGGCCGGGAAAGCGGGCCGGTGTTTGAACGACTGGGCGGCCGCATCGTGTGGCAAGGCCGGTTCGAGCTGATGCTGATCGGACCGGCGGATGAGCGATGGGACCACTGCTTCATCGCGGAATATCCGAGCGTGGCCGCTTTTGCCGAGATGATTCGCGATCCCGTCTATCGCGAGGCGGTGAAACACCGGCAGGCTGGCGTAGAGGACTCACGCCTGATCAGGCACGCCGTGCTTCCCACCGGAAAGACCTTCGGCGAAATCCCGCAATAGCCCTCAAAGCAGAGCGGGTAAAAAAACCGGCGGCCTTTGCGAAGACCGCCGGTCCTTGAAGCAGCAAGATGAGGCGCTAGCCCGCCGGGCCGGTGTCTTCGATGATGGGGCCGAACAGTTCCCAGCGTTCGCCGTCGAACTTCATCATCTGCGTCTGCTTGTTGATCCGGTAGTCGGTCGGCGAGGTATTGACGACCATGCCGGGCAACGACAGGCTGCCGACGTAGTTTTTCAGGCCGGTCGCCTGGCGCATGACGTTTTCGCGGGTGAGATCGTCGCCGCACTGACGCAGGATATGCACCAGCAACTCCGCGGTCGCGTAGCCGTAGGTGTTGACCGTGTTGAGCTTGTCGCCTTCCGGATAATATTTGTCCATGAAGGCGAAATACGCCTTCATGCCGGCATCGTTCTTCCACTGCGGATCGCCCGGATCCTTGCCGTAGTTTGTGCTGACGATGTCCTTGGAAATGTCGAGGCCCGCAGGCTTGAGGGTTGCCGAGACCGGACTTGCATTGATGTCGAGGATGTGGACCGGCTTCCAGCCGAGGTCGGCGACCTTCTTGATGGCTTGCGCCGCGAACTTCGGCGTCGAGGCGTCGTAAAGCAGGTCGGCGCCCAGCGATTTAAGCTTGACGATCTGCGAGTCGATGGTCGGGTCGGTCAATTCGTACGACACCTCGCCGACGATCATCGTCGCGGCCTTGGCGCCGAGGCCAGCCTTGAGGCCGGTGATGTAGTCGCGGCCGAGGTCGTCATTCTGGTAGAGAATGCCGATCTTGGCGTTGGGGTAGTTGGTCAGGATGTATTTCGCGTAGATGCGCCCTTCGGTCTGGTAGTTGGGATTGTAGCCGATCGTCCAGGGCGCGTTTTGAGGATCGGAGAACCGTGACGCGCCGGTGCCGGCCAACAGTTGCGGTACTTTCTTGGTGTTGAGATATTTCTGGACAGCGGCATTCGATGGGGTGCCGATGATCTGGAAGGTAAACAGAACCTCGTCGCCTTCGACCAGCTTGCGCACCTGCTCGACCGCCTTTGGCGGGCTATAGGCATCGTCGTACTGGATCAGGTTGAGCTTGCGGCCGTTGATGCCGCCCTGGTCGTTGATCATCTTCAGATAGGCCGCCTGGGTCTTGCCGATGCCGGCATAGGCGGAAGCCGGCCCGCTGAACGGAACGGTCTGCCCGATCTTGATTTCGGTGTCGGTGGCCCCCGTATCATATTTCTTTTGCGCCAACGCCGGCGCAGCCGACAGCGCGACAGCAGCCGCCGTGCCGATGATGAAATGGAAAATGGCGTTCTTCATTCGCTGCGTTCCCTCATGCTTGTGCCAATGGTCTTGTCGCGCTGCTTGTGTCGAGAGATGCGGACGCCATCGCTGACGGGATAGTGGCGGAAGGCACAGGCCGACGCAAGATAATGACCGCCCGAAACAGCCTAGGCCGACCAGAGCAGGATCAATGCAACAGCGGCGGGCATGGCCTGCACGTAAAGAATCTTGCGACTGACGGTCACGGCGCCATAAAGGCCGGCGATCACCACGCAAATCAGAAAGAACGTCTTTATCTGCAAACCAAAGCCAGAGGCGCCCTGAAGCAACCCCCACACCAGACCTGCGGCGAGGAAACCATTGTAGAGCCCCTGATTGGCGGCAAGCACCGCCGAATCCGTGGCCTTCTCGATCGAGTTGCGGAAGGTTTTCAAGCCCAGCGGCTTGGTCCAGAGAAACATTTCCAGAATAAGAAAATAGACGTGCAAGGCAGCAACCACCGCCACCAATGCATTCGCGATTCCGATCATGCGGCATTCCCCCCGGCGCCCTAAAAGATGCGCCCACATTGTCATTGCGAGCGCAGCGAAGCAATCCAGCGACCAGCGGTTGCCGGTTGTGCTGCTCGTGAAGCGCCGACGGCAAAGCCGCAGACGTGAGCTCGGTCAGGCGGCCGGCTGGGTCACGGCGGTGTCGTTCGCAAGCAGATGAATCAGCGCGCTCTTGATGGCGGCCTGTCGCGTCGGTGCATTGATCTGCGCGCCAAGCAGATCGGTAACGTAGAACACGTCGCGGGCGCGCTCGCCGAAGGTCGCGACATGCGCCGATGCGATATTGAGGTTGAGCTTTGAGATGGCGGTGGTCAGTTCGTAAAGCAGACCGGGGCGGTCGAGGCCGGACACCTCGATGACCGTGTAGCGATCGGACCACTGATTGTTGATGATGACTTCAGGCTCGACCACAAAGGGGCGCAGCTTGCGTGCGGCGGCGCGGCGCGCGACCACCTCGGGGAGGCGTAGTTTGCCTTCCAGCACGTCCTCGATCATCTCTCCGATCCTGGTCGCGCGGCGGCCCTCGTCCTCGTCGCGATCGTATTCCCGCGATATTGCGATGGTGTCGAGCGCGCGGCCGTCGGTGGTCGTATAGATTTGCGCGTCCACGATGTTGGCGCCGGCCGAAGCGCAGGCGCCGGCGATGATCGAGAGCAGCCACGGATGATCGGTCGCCAGGATCGTCAGTTCGGTGACACCGCGCGCCTCGTCGAAGCCGACGTTGATCGAAAGCTTATGGCCGGCCTGTTCGCTCGCGCGCAGGAAGCGGGCCTGGCGGATCTTGCGCGGCAGTTCGACCTTGAGCCAGTACGCCGGGTAATGCCGCGCGATGTAGGCATTGAGCTCCTGTTCCGGCCACTCGGTGAAGGCCGCCCGGAATTCCGCCTGCGCCACCGCGATCCGCTGCGCGCGATTGACTTCCGAGAAGCCGCCTGTGAGTACCGGCTCGGTTTCGTAGTATAAGGTCCGCAACAACTGCGCCTTCCAGCCGTTCCAGACGCCAGGGCCGACGCCGCGGATATCGGCGGTCGTCAGAATCGTCAGCAGTTTCATCTGCTCGACCGACTGTACGACCGCGGCGAAATTCTCGATGGTCTTGCGGTCCGACAGGTCGCGCGATTGCGCCACCGTGGACATCGTGAGGTGCTGTTCGATCAGCCAGGCGACTAGTTCGGTATCGGCGGCATTAAATCCCAGCCGCGGGCACAGCCGGCGCGCGACCTTCGCACCGGCTATCGAGTGGTCTTCCAGCCGTCCCTTGGCGATGTCGTGCAAGAGAGTCGTGATGTAGATGACGGCGCGGTGCTCGGGACGAATCTTGCGCATCAAGTCGCTGGCGACGGTGAACTCGTCATTGCCGCCGCGTTCGATTTCCTGCAGGTATCCGACGCAGCGCAACAGATGCTCGTCCACCGTATAGTGGTGGTACATGTTGAACTGCATCATCGAGACGATCTTGCCGAAGGCCGGAATGAAATGACCGAGCACGCCGGTCTCGTTCATGCGTCGCAGCACGATTTCCGCGTCATTCGAGGTCAGGATTTCCATAAACAGCCGGTTGGCTTCCGGGTTCTCGCGCAATTGCGCGTTGACCAGCCTGAGCGAGCGCGTCACCGTCCGCATCGCGTCCGGGTGAAACGCGAGATTGTTCTTCTGCGCGAGCTGGAATATCCGGATCAGGTTGACCGGGTCCTGCTTGAACACGTCGGGCGCCGCGAGATTGATGCGGTTATTGTCGACGATGAAGTCTTCGCTATCGGGCACGCGGCGCCGGCTGAGATTCGGCCTCAAGCGCGCCATCATGCGGCTCAGGACCGGGGCGGGTTTTGCCTGTTGATCTTCCAGCTTGGCGCACAGAATCGCCGTGAGATCGCCCACGTCCTTGGCCACCAGGAAGTAATGCTTCATGAAGCGTTCGACATCCTGCATGCCGGGGTGCGAGGTATATCCCAGCCGGATCGCGATCTCGCGCTGCATGTCGAACGACAGCCGCTCTTCGGCCCGGCCTGAGAAGAAATGGATGTTGCAGCGGACCGACCACAGGAAATCGGCGCAGCGGCGGAAGGTGCGATACTCCTGCGCGTCGAACACCCCGTGTTCGAGCAGTTCATCGGTCTCGCGCACGCGATAAACGTATTTGGCAATCCAGAACAAGGTATGGAGATCGCGCAAGCCGCCCTTGCCGTCCTTGACGTTGGGTTCGACCAGATATCGCGATTGCCCGGCGCGGCGGTGGCGCTCCTCGCGCTCCGCAAGCTTGGCGGTGACGAATTCGGCGGCGGTGCCCTGCACCACTTCCTTGTCGAACCGCGCCACCAGTTCGTCGTAAAGCGGCTTGTCGCCGGTAAGAAACCTCGTCTCGAGGATCGCGGTTCGGATTGTCATGTCGCCGCGCGCCTGACGGATCGATTCATCCACCGATCGCGTGGCGTGGCCGACCTTCAATCCCATGTCCCACAGGCAATACAGGATGGCTTCGGCGACTTGCTCGCCCCATGCGGTCTGCTTGTAGGGCAGGATGAAAAGCAGATCGATGTCGGACTCCGGCGCCATCAATCCCCGCCCGTAGCCGCCGGTGGCGACCACGGCCATTCGCTCAGCGCCTGAGGGAATGGGTGAGTGGTACAGATGACGGGTCGCGGCCGAGAACAGGATGCGGATGATTTCGTCCTGCACGAAGCACAGCCGCTCGGCGCAGTGGCGGCCGTTACGGTCCTTCAGCAACACGGCCTGCGCGATGTCGCGCGCTGCCGTCAATTCGGCTTTCAACAGCTGCGCGACGGCTGAACGAAAAACATCCTCGCGACCGGCATGTTTTTCGGCCAGCGCGTC
>JBJMTO010000024.1:0-4463 GCA_045811665.1 Bradyrhizobium sp. | reverse complement strand
GGTCGACGACGTGCAGGCGTGAGCCCAGGGTGTCCGGTGACCGCGCCCGCGCGGGCGCAGCACGCGATCAGCCGCAGCCGTCACATGCAGTAGTCCCAGAAGCCCTGCGTCCGGCTCCCATCGGTGTAGTACCAGCACATGTTGGCTGCCGGGGCAGCACCGGCCCATGCGGCCGCTGTCGCCGCGGAGACGAAGCCGATGGCTGCACCGGCCGCGATCGCGCCGCCCGGCCGCCACCAGTACCGGCCAGGCCGGGCCCAGGCCCCGCCGCGGTAGGCGACCCCGCCGCGATAGACGGCCCCGCCGCGATAGGCGGCCCCGCCGCGATAGGCGGCCCCGCCGCGATATGCACCGCCGCCGCGATAGCGGGCTTGTTCGACCGCACTGTCGGGCCGTCCGATCGCGTGGGTTGCGCCGAGCGGTGTTGCCTGCGCCGACATCGGCACAACGGCGCTGAGTGCCAGAGCGGCAAACGTGGTGATCAGGGCTTTATGGATTGTCAGCATCGCGGGGAACTCTTCCAATTCGGCGTGTTCGCCTGCCGGGAGGTCAGTGCGCAAGGCCATCCTAACATGTTCCTGGCGGGTAGCTACCAGCTCGGCTGCTCGCCCGCGCCGACGAGGTGACCGAGTGATGTCGGCTTCTCTAATCGGCCGTCTGGGGTCAAGCACTTTCAGGCTATCCACCACTGCAGTGTCGATGTCGCTCACGGGCTCGCGCTTCTCTTCGGAATCGGCACCAAGGCCCTTCCATCATGGGATCCGAGGACGAGGTGGAACAATCTAATGGACGGCCTTGCCGTTAGACGAACGGCAGGTCCAAGCCGACATGCGAACTCACCTCATCCATCGTCCCGCGAGGGACATCTTTCCACCGCAGGGTGGAGCTCGAGTTTCCTCCTATTGGATGTGATCTTTCACGGTTGTCATGCCGCTGCCGCGGCTTGTTCCCGGGTCCACCGGAACTCGGTGCCGTCCACCCAGATACGGTGCAGGATCACGGCCAGCCGGCGGGCCAGCGCCACGATTGCCTTTTTCATTCCGCGGCGTCTGGCGATCTGCATCGCCCAAGCCTTGAGCCATGACCATTTCTTGGAACGCATCATGGCCTGAGCTGCTTCGTAGAGCATCGTCCGCATCATCTCATCTCCACAGCGCGATATTCTGCCGTCCCAATCGACCTCGCCCGATTGATACTTGGCGCATGTCAGCCCAAACACCGCCCCGACGGACTTGGATTTGTGGAACCGAGCGGGCACGTCGACGGTGGCGCGATAGGTCAGCGACACCACGGGGCCAATGCCAGGGGTCGTCATCAAGCGCTGGCATACCTCGTCATCCCGGACGATGGCCAGCAGGCGGCGATACAGGATGACAATCTGTTCGCGTAACACTCGCCGGACGATGAGCATCGGTTCGACCAGAACAGCCAAGTCCGGGAGGTGCTCGACAAGCTCCCTGATCCGCGCCTCGAACTTCACCTTCCCAACCATGCCGACCTTGAGGCCAAAGTTGCGCAAGGTGCCGCGCAGGTCGTTCTCAATGGCGATGGCCTTGGATTGCAGCAACTGGCGATGGGTCAGCAGCATCCGCAGTTTCTGACTGCGTAGCGTCTTCACATGCACCGGACGGTAAAGCCCAACCCGCATCATCTGCGCGATGCCACGCGCATCGTTGCGGTCGGTCTTGTTGATCTGCGCCTTCAATGCTGCTCGCATGTGCCGCGTCTCGACACAAATCACCGGCAAGCCTGCTTCGGCGAGCGCACTGAACAGCCACTGCGATAGTGGTCCAGCTTCCAACCCAATTCGCTTGAAGTGATAGGCGGGTTTCTTCAGCACCGCCAGCAACGCTGCAGGCTCGCTCGCCACCTTCACTTCACGAATGATCTTGCCCGTATCATCCACAATGCAGACGCTGGTCTCCTTGACCGAAACGTCCAGTCCCGCAAAATAGTCCATGCTGCGCTTCTCCTTCTGATGCTTGAGGCCGTGACAACGGACCTCGTTTCACCATCAGCCTGAAGCGCAGCACCCAAAATTCTTCAGCTATCAACAAGCTGCCGGCCGATTACCCCATCTATTGGGATGGTCCGGCCGTGTTCCTGCCCCGCCAGCGATTAAAGCTGGTCAGGGGCGCCCACGACAAGGAGCACGCCATGTCCCAGACCGCCATCTCCGTGATCGGTATCGATATCGGTAAGAACTCGTTCCACATCGTCGGTCACGATGAACGTGGTGCCATTGTGCTGCGCCAGAAATGGTCGCGCGGCCAAGTAGAGGCCCGATTTGCCAACTTACCGCCGTGCCTGATCGGCATGGAGGCCTGCGTTGGCGCGCACCACCTCAGCCGTAAACTCAACAGCCTTGGACACGATGCCCGGCTGATGCCTGCGAAGTACGTCCGTCCCTATTCGAAGGGACAAAAGAACGACTTCCGTGATGCGGAGGCGATTGCCGAGGCCGTGCAACGGCCGACGATGAAGTTCGTGGCAACAAAGACCGCGGATCAGCTTGACCTGCAGGCCCTGCACCGGGTGCGCGAGCGGTTGGTCAGCCAGCGCACCGGTATCATCAATCAGATCCGTGCCTTCCTGCTGGAACGCGGCATTGCGGTGCGGCAGGGGCAGCGGTTCTTACGAGCCGAACTGCCGCGCATCCTGGCCATGTCACCTGATGTCTTGTCGCCTCGCATGGTGCGAGTGATCGAGGACTTGGCTGGCGACTGGCGCCGGCTCGATGAGCGCATCGAAGGGCTGTCGGCGGAAATCGGAGTTCTGGCCCGCGCGGACTCCGGATGCGAGCGGCTGATGAGTGTACCCGGCATTGGGCCGATCATCTCCAGCGCCATGGTCGCCGCGATCGGTGCTGGTGATGCCTTCACCAAAGGCCGCGACTTTGCTGCCTGGCTGGGGCTCGTCCCGAGGCAGATGTCGACCGGCGATCGCACAATCCTTGGCAGGATATCCAAGCGCGGCAATCGGTATCTGCGCGTCTTGTTCGTGCAGGCCGCATGGGTCGTGCTGATCAAACCCAAGAGCTGGGAACGCCACGGTCTGAAGCTCTGGATCGAGGCGGCCAAGAAGCGGCTGCATCACAACGTGTTGGCGATTGCGCTGGCCAACAAGCTCGCTCGCATCGCCTGGAGCGTGTTGGCGCACGGTCGAGGCTTTGAGGTGAGCAAGCTTCAGGTTGCGTAACCAGAAAATCAGCGTCGCCAACGCCGGTTGTCCACCGAGGTCTGCGAGAGAACGAGACGAGATGGAGGTTCGGTCTTCCCGGCACCTGCGAACACTGGTGACCCAAATGGCCCCTCAAGGTCTTTCCGCTAACGAGGTCGCAGGCGCGCTGATATCCATGATGGCCAGGAGCGAAATGCTCCAATCAAAGGCCGGATACATTGATGCAAGACCGCTACCGCCGTATCGACGAAATTCTCTTGCGACGCACGGCCGGACCATACATTGGGTCATTCACGTCGTTTTTGGCCTGCCCGGGCCATGTCCGCTATTCACCCTTCGCGACAGAGCAGTGGACATTGCTAGGTGTCCGAAACGTGCCAATAGCTGCGATATGCACTCCAACCCCGTCCGCTTGGGCTCGATCAGCAGCGGTCTTGACGATGGAAATGTGCCCCGGCCACTATTGAGCCGATGCTTGGCTACCGCACCAAACAGGGGGACTGATGAATAAACTTTCCGTTGTGCTGATCGGCGCTGCGATGACGCTCGCGCATGGCGCGCAGGCGGCTGAACTGCGCGTGCTCGCGGGTGGCGCGATGACCGTCGTGTGGGCCGAGGTGAAGCCGAAGTTCGAGCAGGCCTCCGGCCACAAGCTCGATATCTTTTTCGGCACGACGCCAAACCTGATCAAGGAAGCAACATCCGGGAAGCCGTTCGATGTCGGCATTGTGCCGGTCGAGGTGACGCAGGACACGGCGGCACGCGCCAAGTTCGCGGCTGGTCCGACGGTCGATGTCGCCCGCGTGGGCCTCGGCGTCGCAGTGCGCGCGGGCGCGGGGAAGCCGAACATCAGCACGCCGGATACGCTAAAGGCCGCGCTCATGAACGCGAAGTCGATCGCCACGCTCCCTGCAAGCGCCGCGGGCGCACAGGTGATGAAGGTCTTCGAGCGCCTCGGTGTCAGCGACGCGATCAAGGGCAAGCTCCAAGCGAAAGGCGCGCCAGCCGAGATCGTTCAAGCCGTCGCGAATGGGGAGGCCGAACTTGGCGTGTTTCTTTTGAATGTGCTGACCGCGCCGGGGCTCGATGTGGTCGGCCCGTTCCCGGCCGACCTCCAGCAGGAGATCGTGTTCACGGCCGCGCCCGCTTCCGAAACGAAAGAAGGCGATGCTGCAAAGGCGCTGATCGCCTATCTCAAGTCGCCTGTCGTGATCCCGATCATCAAGGCCAAGGGAATGACGCCGGGATGACCGCCAAAACCGTCGAAGGGCATCTCGCCGTCA
>JBJMTO010000023.1:0-13289 GCA_045811665.1 Bradyrhizobium sp. | reverse complement strand
GTGGAAGGAACTATAATGCGCTTTATCATTTGGCTGACAGCATTGACGGCGATAGCTCTCAGCGCCGCGCCCGCAAGTGCCCAGGACTTTCCGTACTGTCTGCAAGGCACACAGTGGGGCTATCCAGGCAATTGTCAATTCGCGACCTACCAACAGTGCCTCGCCACAGCTTCCGGAACCGATGCGGGTTGCGGTTTGAACCCGCGCACTGCATATGGAGTGCGCCCCGAACGTCGTCGATCGTATAACGGTTGGTAAGATTGCGCTGAGCGCGCGAATAACTGCAAGAAAAGAACACCGCCATCGCCGATCCCGGGGAGGCCGTGCTGCGTGGCGTTGACGGCGTTTCCCATTTCAATGGCCTGCACTCCCGGCACCAGATGACCAGGTGCAGTTGTATGCCTTCGACATCTTGGGGCTCGGCGGCGAGTTGGCGCGGCTGCAGGCTCGCCGGCCCGAAGGCATTTTCGTCGTCCCGTTCGAACAGGGGGAGATCGGCCCTGACCTGTTCCGTGCGTGCAACCTCGGACTGGAAGGGCTGGTCAGGAAACGGCGGGATCGGCCCTATCGCCCCGGGCGGTCGCCGGATTGGCCATCCCGCCATCCACCGGCGAGGATTTTCAAATGGTGAGCCATAGGCGGCGGATGCGTGTTACATTGAGCGGACGGAGCGAGCCGCTGGGACGACCGTTCGACTCGCTTCCCGCTATTGCACACGTTAGAGACGCCGATTGGCACGTCTAAAGTGGTGAAGGTGCTGCCAAAACATTGTTACGCGATCAGCGTGGGGCCGTTCCCTTCGTTGACGGCGCGACCGGAGGTGACGAGCCCGTTGTGGCCGACGTGCCTCTTGTGCCCGACATATCATCGTTTTGTGGAGCGCCTGGGTTAGCGGCACTCGGAGCGCTCGATGCGCCCTGGCCAGTCATTGCACCGGGTGAGTTACCGCCGCTGCCGCCAGCACCACCGCCGCCAGCACCACCGCCCCCGCCGCCAGCACCCTGGGCCATCGCTGTTCCAACCGAAGCGCCGCAAAGTACTGCAACCGCAAACAGTGTCGTTCCGAACTTATGCATCGTAATTCTCCTTATTAGTGATGCACGGAAACTCACTGCGAACGACCGCGTTCCAGTCCGGAGCGGGCTTTTTCCAGGACGCCAGGAGAGCTGAACGAGGAGCAGGCTCGGCCAGGGTACGACGATTTGGTTGTCTAGCCTGTGCGCGCCTTCGACCAAGCCGTGACAAAAGAAATCGGTAGCTTTTCGATGACCGAGGACAAAAACCGACAAGGACGTCTGCGACCGCGATACGGGTACGCGCTCCTGATCGTGTATCTCATCGGCTGCGCTGGCGGGGCATTCGCCGTCTACCGCAATCGCGGCCACGTTCCTGAAGCCCCGCCCATCCCCAGCATCACCAAATGAGAGCCAGCTGGCTGAAGTTATCTGCGTACGTGCGCAGCGGCTCTCGAGCACACAAACCGAGCCGTTTGATGCGCGAACAGAAAATCACGCTAGGCGAAATGCGCGGCATGCGCGGCCCTGCTCGCCACTTTGGCCTAGACCCAATCGCGCGGCAACCTCAGGAAAAACGACCGCCGGTTACACCGAACGGCTCTTTTTTGGACCGCCAGTTTCCCGGTTCCGCTTACAATGGCTGCCGTGCCGGCACTCAGAGCACGCTCGTCTGGCATTTCTACCGGACTTTTGGTTATGTGGGGGTATGTTGCGTAAGCTATCAACCGTGCATCCCATGCGCGCCAAGAAAGTCCCCGTCCGAGCCGGATTTTTTCACCAGATCAAACACGATGGTTGTCGCTTGATCGTTCAGCGCGAGGCAAGCGCGTTCGGCTGCTCACCCGACCGAAATTGACTGGTTGATCGTTAGAAGACAATTGGTAAGAGCGCGCCGCCCGCAAAAAGCATTTTTCGAGGAATAACAAAATGCGATTTTCGAGTTTTATTCTTGCGATCGTTATCGTGGCAACTGGCGCCAGCGTCTCTCTTGCCCAGCCCAGATATGGCCTGGGTCCTTTCGGCGGCTTCTTTGATCCCCTTGATCGCAGCTCCGGCCCAATCCCGCGCACCGTTGTCGGTTTTCAAAGCAACTACGCGCCAGGAACCGTGTACATCGACACACGCGAACGGCGGCTTTACCTCGTCATTCGTCCCGGCCTAGCTATTCGCTACGGCATTGGCGTCGGTCGCGATGGATACGGCTGGTCAGGCGTTCACCGCGTCAGCGCCAAGCGCGAGTGGCCCAGCTGGACACCCCCATCGCAAATGCTCGCCCGGCGCCCGGATCTGCCGCGTTTCATGCCAGGCGGACCCGACAATCCCCTCGGGGCGAGAGCCTTGTATCTTGGATCGACACTTTATCGCATTCACGGCTCGAACGAGCCTGAAACAATTGGACAGGCCGTCTCTTCGGGCTGTTTTCGCATGGTAAACGATGACGTCATCGATCTTTACGACCGGGTTTCGGTGGGCGCGACCGTGATTGTCAAGTGAGGGAGCTCGGCTCGAACGCCGACAAAAGGACGAACAGCGACTCGTCGCCAACTTGTCAAAGTTGCTCCCATCGAGTCGCAACTCTGACCGTCATTGAGAATGCACGTCATATACGTGAGCTAGAAAAACAACTGTCAAAAACGTTCTTGGAAAAGAGGCATTTGAAATCAATTACGTTCTGATTTTTGTGAATTCCGAATGGCGCTGTCGATGACCGGCCAAAACAGCAGGAGTATGGCCAGCGTCGTGATCGAGCCAACCAGACCGTTCGACCAGAACACGCGCATGTCGCCCCCCGAGCCGATCATGGACAGCCGGAACGCATCCTCAGCGCGATTGCCCAGCACCAGCGCGAGCGTGAACGGCGCGAGAGGAATTTTGATCTTCTTGAAAACGTAGCCGGCGACGCCGAAACCTAGCATCAGCCATATGTCGAACATTGCATTCTGAATCGCATAGGCGCCGATCGCGCAAGACACCACGATCATCGGAGCCACGGCGGCAAACGGCACCCGCAAGATCGAAGCAAAAATCGGCACCGTCGTTAGCACCAGCACCAGACCGACGACATTGCCGAGATACATCGAGGCGATCAGGCCCCACACGAAATCCTTGTGCTCGACAAACAGCAGCGGGCCGGGATTTAGGCCCCATACCATCAGGCCGCCGAGCAGGATGGCCGCGGTGCCTGACCCGGGTATACCAAGGGCCAGCATTGGCAAAAGCGCCGACGTGCCGGAGGCATGTGCCGCAGTTTCCGGCGCAAACACGCCCTCGATGCGGCCTTTCCCGAAACTGTCCGGGTCCTTGGAAAATCGCTTCGCAAGATTATAGCCCATGAATGAAGCGGCGATCGCCCCACCCGGGGTGATACCAAGCCAACAGCCGATCAGTGATGACCTCAACAGCGTCATCCAATATCTAGGCAGATCCTTCCAGACCGAGAGCACCACGCGCAAGCTAATTCCCGCGGCGTGTCCGCGCAAAGCAAGCCGCTCCTCCATGGTGAGCAGGATTTCGCTGATTCCGAACAGCCCAATCACAGCGACCAGAAAGTTGATGCCGCGGAGCAATTCGCCGGAGCCAAAGGTCATGCGCAGTTGACCGGACACCGTATCCATGCCGACGCCGGCCAATAGCAGCCCCAGCGACATCGAGATCAGGGTTTTATGCTTGTCTTCCCGCCCTAGACCGACAAACGAGCAGAATGTCAGGAGGTATACGGAGAAGAACTCCGGCGGTCCGAACTTGAGCGCGAACGATGAAATCAACGGAGCCAGAAAAGTGATCAGGAGCACCGCGACCAGGGAGCCGATGAAGGATGAGGTAAAAGCGGCGGTCAGGGCCTCGGCCGCCCTGCCTTGTTGCGCCATGGGATAACCGTCAAAGGTGGTCGCAACCGACCAGGCTTCGCCCGGGATATTGAAGAGGATCGAGGTGATCGCTCCGCCGAACAGCGCCCCCCAGTAGATGCAGGACAGCATTACGATCGCCGACGTTGGATCCATGGTGAACGTCAGCGGCAACAGGATTGCCACGCCATTCGGCCCGCCTAGCCCCGGCAGCACGCCGACCAAAATGCCGAGGACCAGGCCAACCATCATCAGGAGCAACGTTTTCCAGGTCAGCAGGACGGCGAAGCCGTGCAGCAGTAGACCGAAGGCTTCCATGCAAAATCTGTCCTGGTTTCCGCGGCACCTCTCGAAGATGGCGCGCTAGTGGCCGAACGCCGCTTCCAGCGGTCCCTTAGGCATGATGACGTCGAAGGCGATATCAAAGGTGATGAACATCGCAGCGGTGAAAACAAACGCCGTAAGTAGGCACTTCCACAATGCGATCCGTCCGACCATGCGCATGAAGCCGGAGACCAAAAGGAAGCTGGCCACGTAGAGCCCCAAAAACTGCGTGGCCAGGCAGAACAGCAGCGTCGGGATGAACACCGCCATCACGCGCCGGAGTTGCGCGCGCGTTACAAACGATTCAGCAACCTCTCTTCGCGACAGCAGTGTGACAGCAAGCCCGTACAGGCTGGCCCCCGCCAGGATGATCGAAAGATAGAACGGAAAATAGCCTGCTTGCGGGCCGGTCGAATCCCAGCTGATGCCGGTTCGCATGTTGTCGTAGCCAAGAATCGCTGCAACCACGATCAGCAGAAGCGAAACCACAATATCGATGGCAGGAACTTTGATTACGGCTGGGGAGTCTGCTTCCGGCGCGGTCGGGTCGTCGACGACAATCTCAAGTTCGGAATTAGCCATCAGACTTTGTTGTCTCCGTCGCGCCATCACATGGAAAACATCATCTACTTCGCCACGAAACCGGCTTCGGTCATCAGCGCCTTGTTCAGCGCGTCGTCCTCCTCCAGGAATTTCAGCATATCGTTCCCGGTGAGAAAGATCGGCTTCAGAGCCTGTTTTTCCATGTAGTCCATATATTCGGGCGTTTGCGTCACCTTCTGGAACAGGTTCACGTAGAACGCCTGCTGTTCCGCGGTGACCTTGCCGGGCAGGAACATAGCGCGCAGCATCAGGTACTGAAGGTCGAGTCCCTCTTCTCTGCAGGTGGGAATGTCATTCCACGACTGCGTCTCCGTGACCTTGGTCTTGTAGGAGATGCGCTCCTTGTCGAACACGCAAAGCGCGCGAACCTGCCCGGCTCGCCAGACCTCCAGATTTTCGCTCGGATTGTTGACATTGGATTCGGTGTGGCTGCCGACCAGCTGTGTTGCTGCCTCGCCACCTGACTTGTAGGGCAGATAGGAGAATTTGGCGCCGGTCTTTTGCTCCATGAACACCGTGAGAACATGGTCTTCACGCTTCGACCCGGTGCCGCCCATCTTGAACGGAGAACTCGCACCCTTGGCCGCTGCGATAAATTCCTTGACCGTCTTCGGGCCAGCGACGTTGTCCCACAACACGAACTGGTCCAGCGCAACAACGGATACGGGGGTCAGTTCGCGCCAATTGAACGGAATTTTGGCGGACAACGGCAACATGTAAATCAACGAATAGGCGATCAGTACCTTGTTAGGATCGGCCTCGCTGGATTTCATGTACATCAGCGCTTCGGCCCCCGACGCGCCGCCCTTAAGGGACACGACGATCGGCTGCTTCATCAGATTGTTCTTCTGAATCGCAGCTTGCATCATGCGCGCCATCTGATCGGAGGCGCCGCCCGCGCCGGCTGCGACTACGATTTCAACGGGCTTGCCTGGCTCCCAGGCCGCTATCGCTGGCGCACTTGCAAGCATTGCTGTCAAGGCGGTTGCCGCTTTCATTATACTGCGCACGGTCTCTTCCCTATCTCTTTTCATTCGACCAGTAAGTGATCGCCACCGGTCAGGATTCCGAGTTCAAACTGGCTTGAACCGGCCGCTTCTTGCTTTTCGATGCTACCGCGAACGCGCCAATAGCATTATCTGCCCTTCCAGTTCGGCGTGCGCTTATTCAGGAAGGCATCCATGCCCTCGCGGAAATCTTCGCTCATGTAGGCGCGCAGGATCAAATCCTCGCCCTCGTCGCGCGACAGGGTGCGGCGGATGCGCCGTACCGCTTCCTTGGTGGTTTCAAGAGTGAGCGGCGCATGGCTGGCGACAAGCTTCGCCGTCTCGAGCGCCCGGACTCGCAGCGTCTCGACATCTGCAACGACTTCATTGAGCAGGCCGAGCGCGAGCGCCTCGGGCGCTTCGACCAGCCGGGCCTTGAAAATGAGATCCTTGGTGCGGGCCGGGCCGATCAGCGAAACCAGCCGGCTGATGTTGGACATCGACAGGCAATTTCCCAGTGTGCGCGCAATCGGAAATCCGATGCGCGTTGCGGCCGTGCCAATGCGAATGTCGCAGCAAGCCGCTATTCCCGCACCCCCGCCGGTGCAAGCACCTGCTATCGCCGCGATCGTAGGCACCCGAACCGCTTCGAGCGCGCCCAATACCCGATCGATCCTCGCCTCATAATCGAGCGCATCTTGCGCGGTCTTGAAGGCGCGGAACTGGGAAATGTCGGTGCCGGAGGCAAACGCCTTATCGCCGGTGCCGGTGAGAATCATCGCCTTGATCGACCGGTCGGCGTTGACGGTCTCGCAGATTGCGGCCATTCGCTCGTACATCGCGAAGGTCAACGCGTTGCGCGCCTGCGGTCGGTTAAAGGTCAGGTGAGCAATGCCGTCATCTACGACATAAAGCAGGTCTTCAGACGCTTCTACCGGGGCGTTCATCACGCGCTCTTCCTATGCTCGGACATCCTGTTTTAGGCGACCGCTGCCTTTGATTTTGGCATCGGCACTACGTCGCGGCCTTTCAAAACCTGCATGGCAGCGAGCACGCCGCCACCCCGATGCGGCACGTTGGCCAGATCAAGACCCATCTCCACCCCGGACAGCGTTCCCATCAGCATCAGATCGTTGAAATGGCCGATGTGGCCAACCCTGAACGCCTTGCCCTTGAGCTTGCCCAGGCCGGTCCCCAGCGACATGTCAAAGTTTTCCAGGATCACCTTCCGCAACTGGTCGGCATCATGTCCTTCCGGCACCATGACGGCCGTTAACGCCGGCGAATAGCTGTGCGGATCGAGGCAAACGAGATCAAGCCCCCACGCTTTCACCGCAGCACGGGTGGCTGCGCCATGACGCATGTGTCGCGCGAAGACGTTTTCGAGCCCCTCCTCCTCGAGCATTGCTATCGCCTCCTTGAGCGCAAACAGCAGATTTGTCGCCGGAGTATATGGGAACGTGCCCTGCTTGTTGATGGCGATCATGTCGTGCCAATCCCAATATGACCGCATCGACGTGTTCGCCTTGGAAGCCGCAAGCGCCTTTTCTGACAGCGCGTTGAAGCTAAGGCCGGCCGGCAGCATCATGCCTTTTTGCGAACCGCCGATGGAAACATCGATGCCCCATGCGTCATGCTCATACTCCATAGAGGCGAGGCCTGAGATGGTGTCGACCATCAGCAGAGCGGGGTGATTGGTACGATTGAGGGCTTTGCGAACTTCGAAGGGATGGGTAACGCAGCTTGTCGAGGTCTCGTTGTGGACCACGCAGACGGCCTTGATCTTGTGCTGGCGATCCGCCGCCAGTTTGGCTTCGATCAACTCCACGTCGGCTCCGCGGCGCCAGTCCGTCGGCATGAATTCCACATCGAGCTTGAATTTCTCGGCAATACCGCGCCATAGCACGGCAAACTGGCCGGTCTCCGCCATCAGGACCTTGTCACCCGGCGACAGGACGTTGACGATTGCGGCTTCCCACGCGCCGGTCCCGGAGGCCGGATAGATGATGACCGGCTGCTTTGTACGGAAGATACGCTGAGTGCCCGCCAACACGGCGTGACCGAGTTGGGCAAATTCGGGACCGCGATGATCCAGCGTAGGCATATCCATGGCCCGCAACACCCGGTCGGGCACGTTGGTCGGTCCTGGAATCTGGAGAAAATGCCTTCCAGTATGCAGGGTCATCTGGCGTCCTTCCCGGGGGTGTTCTGGTTCGCTCGGCTCGAATATCACTATTCAGCGGGCTTGTCCCCTGCCCCGCGTCCGCCGTCAATGCCTTGAAAAGTCGTGCCTTTGGCTTGCAAGGCGAAAGCGGGAATGCAAGACATCGAAGGCTCACGCGAGACTCAAAGTGATGGTGGCGAAGCGGGCCCGGAAGCCCTGGAATTCGGCTGAAAACAGCGCCCTCTCGTCGCGTCTGGCCCGCGACATTACAGGCGACGTTTTGTTCGATTCGTTCAACCGGGGTCGCTACGCGACTGATGCCTCATTCTACCAGATGATGCCGGCGGGAGTGGTGATTCCGCGCACCATGGACGAGGCGCTGCGCGCGCTGGCGATATGCCGTGAGGCCGGGCAAATCGTTACACCCCGCGGCGGCGGCACTTCGCAGTGCGGCCAGACCGTCAATCAGGGCGTCGTCATCGATCTTTCGAAACATCTGAACCGTATCCTGTCGCTTGATGTGGCGAACCACAGCTGCGTCGTGGAACCGGGAATTGTACTCGACGATCTAAACCGCCAGCTCAAGAGGCACGGCTTATGGTTTCCGGTGGATGTTTCCACCGCTTCCCGAGCCACCATTGGCGGCATGGCGGGGAACAATTCGTGCGGCGGACGCTCGCTCAGATACGGCACGATGCGCGACAACACGCGCTCCATGGATGCGGCCCTTGCCGAAGGCGCCGTGGTGCATTTTGGCGAGGTACCAACCGATCTCTCGGGCGTGGACTCGACCGAGAGCGGGCGTGCTTTGTTTCGCGACATGCTCGACCTCGGCGCACGCGAAGCCACCGAGATCGCGGCCAGATTTCCCAGAGTGCAGCGCCGTGTCGGCGGCTACAACCTCGATGCGCTACTTCCGCGCAACGCGCCCAACAATATGGCGCATTTGCTGGTGGGCTCCGAAGGCACGCTTGCCTTCACGACCCAAATCGAGCTGAAGCTATGGCCGGTGATCCGCAACAAGGTATTGGGCGTCTGTCATTTCGGCAGCTTCTATGAGGCTATGGATGCAGCCCAGCATCTGGTCAAACTTCGGCCGATCGCAGTGGAGCTGGTCGATCGAACCATGCTGGCGTTGGGGCGCGAGATCGCGATGTTCAAACCGATCATCGAGTCCGCCATTCGCGGCGATCCTGATGCCGTTCTGATCGTCGAATTCGCCGAGGAGGATCAGCCGGAGAATATCAGGCGACTAAAAGCGCTGGGCGAGCTGATGGCGGATCTCGGATTTGCCTGGGGCAATCCACAGCGTAAATGGGGTGGCGTTGTCGAGATCACCGAACCTGCCCTGCAAAGCAGCATTGCGGAGTTTCGCGCGGCCGGCCTGAACGTAATGATGTCGATGAAGCAGGAGGGCAAGCCGATCTCTTTCGTGGAGGATTGCGCGGTGCCACTGCCCCATCTTGCGGATTACACCGAACGGCTGAACACCATTTTCGCCAAACACGGCACTCGCGGCACCATGTATGCGCACGCCTCCGAAGGATGTCTGCATGTGCGGCCGGTGCTGAACCTGAAACTGGAAATGGACGTCAAGGCGATGCGCGCCATCGCCGAGGAAACGTTTGCCATGGTGCGCGAATACAAGGGATCGCATTCCGGCGAACACGGCGATGGTCTGGTCCGCTCGGAATTTCACGAAAGCATGTTTGGCGCACGCATCGTCGCTGATTTCAAACAAGTCAAGCACCGCTTCGATCCTGATAACTTCCTCAATCCCGGCAAGATCGTTGACGCACCTGCAATGGACGATCGCGCGCTATTCCGTTACCCGCCGGATTATCGCGTCGGTGATTTCAAAACAGCGCTGGACTGGTCGGCGTACCCTGGAGCTGGCGGCGGTTTTCAGGGTGCCGTCGAGATGTGCAACAATAATGGGGCCTGCCGCAAACTGGAGGGAGGCGTGATGTGTCCCTCCTATCGCGCCACCCGCAATGAAAAGGATGTGACGCGAGGACGGGCCAATACCCTGCGGCTCGCGCTTTCCGGACAGTTGGGCTCGGATGCGCTCGCCTCGGACGAGATGATGGAAACGCTAAAGCTCTGCGTCTCCTGCAAGGCTTGCCGACACGAATGCCCGACCGGGGTGGACATGGCCAAGATGAAGATCGAGGTCTTGGCGGCACGGGTCGCCAGACATGGCCTTTCGCCCTTGGACCGGCTGGTGGGCTATTTGCCGCGCTATTCCGGGTTGGCCGGGCGCCTTGCCCCGGTCGCCAATTGGCGCAACAACAGCCCCTTGCTTCGTAAACTGTTCGAGCGAGTAGCGGGCATCAGCGCACGGCGAACATTGCCTGCCTGGCGCCGCAATGTGTTCACGGCCGGCGCCGAACCGGTTGGTCCCGCCAACGGACGTGAGGTCGTGCTTTTCGCCGATACCTTCAACCGCGCTTATGAACGTGAAAACCTGGACGCCGCGTTGCGGGTCCTGGTAGCCGGCGGTTATCGCGTTCACATACCGATGCCGGCCGATAAGGGAAGGCCGTTGTGCTGCGGCCGCACGTTCCTCTCGGCTGGGCTCATTGATCAAGCTCGCATCGAGCTGGATCGGCTCGTGACCACCTACGCGCCTTTTGTCAGCCGCGGAGTATCGATCGTCGGGCTTGAGCCGAGCTGCTTGCTGACACTCCGGGACGAGTTGCTTTCACTGCGTTCGGACCAGATCGCGAAAAGTATCAGCGCGCACGCCCTGTTGTTCGAAGAGTTTTTAGTTCGCGAGGCCCAGGCCGGGCATCTGCAGCTGCCGCTCGGCCCTGTCGCAGGGAAAGTCCTGGTCCACGGCCACTGCCATCAGAAGTCGTTTGGGGCGTTCACATCAGTTGAACAGGCACTCCGGCTCATTCCGGGCCTTGAAGTGGGGACGATCGAGTCCAGTTGCTGCGGAATGGCGGGGGCCTTTGGATACGCTGCCGAGACTTATCAGGCTTCGATAGACATGGCCGAACTATCGCTGCTCCCTGCCGTTCGAAATGCCGATGCCGCTTCGCTGATCGTCGCCGACGGGACCTCTTGCAGACATCAGATTGCCGATGGCACGGAGCGCACCGCCCTTCACGTCGCACGGGTGCTGGCAATGAGCCTCGACAACACGCCCTCCCACCATTAATCCCTTCCGCAAAAGGACCCGCTCCATGCATGAACTGTCTCTCGACCTCGCCCGCAAAATTCTCGACGCGGCACTTGCCAAGAGCCTGGAGAGGAAGTTGAAGCCGCTGGTGATCACGGTGCTGGACGCTCGCGGCTGCGTGAAGATATCCGCCGCGCAGGACGGCACCAGCCTGATGCGCAGCGAAATAGCCCATGGCAAGGCGTACGGGGCGCTCGCAATGGGCATGGGCTCACGGGCACTGTTTCAGCGCGCACAGGAGCAGGCCTATTTCATCGGCGCGGTGAATACGCTTGCGCAGGGCCGCATGGTGCCGGTGCCCGGCGGCGTTCTGATCCACAGCGACGCCACCCTGCTCGGAGCCGTCGGCGTCAGTGGCGATACTTCCGATAATGATGAGATCTGCGCCATCGCAGGTATCGAGGCCGCCGGTCTAAAGGCCAATCCCGGTTGAAGATCGGGTCCGCGAGACTCTCCGGACCGCATGATGCGCCGATCCGAGTCGGACTAGATCGGTCAGAAAGTCACGCCCGGTCAGCGGCGGAATACTCGATCACTTGCCCGGCCATGATGGCTTGCGCTTCTCGCCGAAGGCTTTGAGGCCCTCCCTGGCGTCCTCCGTCATCGCCAGCAGTGCAATCTGGCTTTCGGTGTAGGCGATGCTCTCGTCGAACGACATCGATGCAATCGCGCGCATGGCGTACTTGCCGCGACGGATCGCTGTCGGCGATTTGTCGACGATCCTTCCGATCAGCCAGTCGACTTTGGCGTCAAGGGCGGCTGACGGGACCACATGATTGACAAGTCCGGCGGCTTTCGCCGTCGACGCATCGAACGGTTCGCCGGTTATAGCCCACTCGTTCACCAGTCGCCGCGGCGCCATCGACTGCAACAAGCTCATCACCTGCATCGGAAACACGCCGACCTTCACTTCGGGCAATCCAAACACAACATGATCGGCGGCGATGGCCATGTCGGTCATGCAAAGCAGCCCCATGCCGCCGGCCATGCAGACACCCCCGACCCGAGCGATCGACGGCTTGGTGGCGTTCTGCGATAGGCGTAACAAGTCTGCGTAATCAACGTTCGGCTTGGCGAAGTCCATTGCAAACGCCGCGCCGGTGTTCTGCAGATCGGCTCCGGCGCAGAACGCCTTGTCACCCGCCCCAGTCAGCACGATAACGCGCACATCGCTGTCATGATGCGCCTCACGATAACCTCGTGAGATACCCTCGATCACCTCGCCGTTGAGCGCGTTGCGCTTCTCCGGCCGGTTGATAGTGATCCATAATGCCTGCCCACGCTTTTCGAGCACCACGCTGTTGTCGGTCATTGCGCTGTCCGTATCGTTCACTGTCCGGTGACATTAACGGCAGGACAGCTGGAGACTGCAAGCGCGATTTGGCTAGACCAGCGGAGTAGTAGCCGCAGCTTTCTTCACCCACACCCTGCTGTCGTGGAATGCGGCGCCGCCAATTGGCGCTATTGCGGACGCACCGGTGAGGGTGTTGATTCCGCGCCCGCCAATATGGGACTTGTTTGGGTGAACCGACTCTGCAATGAGCACGCCCCGGCGGAGGCCATCAAACAGTTTTGCAGTCAGCGTGGTCTCGCCCCGAGTATTGCCCAAAATGACCGCATCGCCATCGGCAATGCCAAGATCAGCCGCATCGTGCGGATGCATCATCACGCTCGGAGCGCCCTCGCGCGCCTGCGACGATGGCGTCTCGTTGAAACTGGTGTTGAGAAAACTGCGCGACGGACTGGTCGCAAGCCGGAATGGATGGACTGCATCCGCCTGCTCGATAATGGTCCAGTGATCCGGCAACGACGGCATCTGTTCCCACGGTCCCATCAAGCCGGCGTTGCCAATGGGCGGATGAGCCCAGTCCGCCTTGAAGTGGAATTTGCCATCGGCATGGGCAAAACCGTCAAGGTAGTGCGAGGTACGGAAATCGGGCTGGAGGTCACGCCACAGATCCGCCTCGAGAGTTTCAATGTCGCCGTGCCCGCTCTTTTTCAGAGTGGCGTCGATCAGTTCACGAGCCGACATTTCGAATCCGGGATGGTTGGCATTCAGGCGGCGACCAAGGCCCTGCAGCACCTCGTGATTCGAGCGACACTCGCCGGGAGGATCGATCAGCTTGGCGCCGACCGAGATATGCTGGTGGCCGCCGCCGTAAT
>JBJMTO010000022.1:0-13255 GCA_045811665.1 Bradyrhizobium sp. | reverse complement strand
CACTTCGAACGAAGAACCGCTACCATATCAACTCATATGGGTTAGGGTGTAACGTGGGGGGACACGGAAATTAGAACTGCAAAACCGTGTACACCAGTTCAATTCTGGTCGTGGCCTCCAGCTCAAGCCCTTGAATGTTCCGAATATCCTGATTCCGGTTCTGTTCCGCAAAAAC
The DNA here is from genome assembly GCA_045811665.1 of Bradyrhizobium sp. GTDB lineage: Bacteria > Pseudomonadota > Alphaproteobacteria > Rhizobiales > Xanthobacteraceae > Bradyrhizobium. Next base: position 13,080 of record JBJMTO010000022.1, on the reverse strand, counting down.
GATTTGCTACCACTAGCTCTTGCGGCCCTTGTCGCGGGCAGCCTACAGCCCCGTTCCACCATCGCATCGGGATCTTGCGTTGGCACCGGAGGGAAACAGGAACGGAAACTCCGGCATGCCGGTCGCACCAAAGAGACGAGCAGTGCGTCCCGCTATATCAACGCGCTCGCCCGTCTCCTCCGCGATTGCAATTAGAACAGCTCAGATCGCTGGCGGAGCAGATGCCATTGCGTTTAGGGTACAGCCTCGCTCCCTCCAAAGAGGTCAGTATGGCTAAAATCCAACGTATCATGGTTCCAGACCTTCCCTCGCCAGTTAGCCATTATTGCCACGTCACCCGCGCAGGCTCCCACGTCTGGGTCTCTGGCGTTGTCGGCCAGGCGCAGGACGGCAGTATCCCATCCGACGTTGTTGCCCAATTCGACCTGGCCATAGCGGCGATGGACAATTGCCTAAGGGCCGCCGGCGCCGGGCCTGAGCACGTGGTGAAGGTGCAGGTTTTCATGACCGACATTACTGAGCGACCTAGAATCAACCCGCGCCGAATTGCCTATTTCGGTGACGATCGTCCGGCCTCCACCCTCGTCGAGGTGAAAGGGCTGGTCGATCCCCGAATGAAGGTCGAGATTGAGTGCCAAGCCTATGTTGATTAGGACGGGGGACGGGAATCTCCAAACCTTCCGCAACGACAGCTGGAATTGAACGTTGGCTATCCGGCCAACGTCGTTGAATACTGAGGGCCGTTTTTGGGCCGAGTTATTAGCGCGTCCTATCGTCCTAATCGTGGGACGATACAGAACCCGTCACTCCGCGCGGAGACGATAGAGGCGGCAACACACGTCCCGAAAGCAGATCCGGCGCTGAAACGCCAACGCTCCGGTGCGGTGATGCTCATGGGGCTTTTACAGCAGCACAGAACTGTTCCGTGACCGCCTTCGTTTCCTCGGCGATGTTCCAGTCGTTCGTCTCGGCGTTTTCCCTAGCTAACTTCTGCTCCATCTGAAGCATCTTTTTGAGGAGCGCGTACGGTTTCCAATCGGCCTTCGAAAGTTTCGCGGAAGCCGAGGCACCGCACACGTTATAGGCGATTGCTTTCTGCACACTAGTGCTGACGTCGCTCAGGTGGTCCTCGACCAAGGCGGTGAAGCGCGCCTTGGCGTACTGGCTGTTGGCTGCGATGAACTCCTTGCAGAAGGCAGCCCGTTGACCTGCGTCACGAGCCCTGATGTAAGCCGTGTGCGTTTCGTAATGCAGGCGGTAGGCGAGTTTGCTGGCGTTGGGGTTGGATTTCACCGCTTCGAGCATGGCGCGGTGATCATCCAAGGTGGGATCATTGATCCTGATGTCACATACTTTGGCGAGGGAGACGACTGGAACATAGGCCCGCTCCTTGGCCTCCAAGGCATCGTTCGCGTGCGCAAGTGGTGCGAACAAGCTGGCGGCAATTGCGAAAGCAGCGAGACAGCATTTCATGGGTGACAGGCTCCAGATCACCGAAGAGCAAACGCTGGCAGGGTTGGTGTTGCGGTCCGACCGCACGCACCGCGCGGGCGAACCCAGCCGCGAAGCGTCCGCCCAAAAAGGGTCGGGCAACTTACTGCGCGAATTCCTTGAACGGCTGTTGAGGGCCCATCTTGATCTGGATCATGGTTCCGCTGCGCTACCGACACAGCAGGCGGCGAGGAATTTCGGTCGACGCGCGAGTCCTTCTCGCGGACTTTGATCTTTGTTGATCCAAGTCAAATGAGCTGCGTTGCTCTCCCGCTTGGATTGCGTCTCCAGCTGGCAACCGGGAGCAAAAATGCATGCGGTCTCTCAAAACGATATGGTCAGTGTGTGCTCTCCTTGGGATGCTGCACGTCAGCATTCCCGCACGAAGCCAGGGCCCCGATACCAACACCCAGACGCCGGGTAGCGCGCCCGCTCAACCCACGGCCGCCGCGGCCTCGCCGGTTGCCGATCAGCCGCTGCTCAAGCCGGCCGAACTCGACGCGCTGGTGGCCCCAATCGCATTGTATCCGGATACGCTGCTGGCGAACGTGCTGATGGCTTCGACCTATCCGCTGGAAGTGGTGCGCGCCGAGCGCTGGGTGAACCAGAACAAGAACCTCAAGGACGATGCGCTGAAGGCCGCGGCGGAGAAGCAGCCCTGGGACGGCAGCGTCAAATCGCTGGTGGCCGCGCCGGCCGTTCTGCAACTGCTCAACGAGCGTCTCGAGTGGACGCAGAAGCTCGGCGAGGCGTTTTTGGCGCAGGAGAAGGACGTCATGGACGCCGTGCAGCGGATGCGGGCGAGGGCTTACGACCGGAAGAAGCTCGTGACGACCAAGCAGCAAGTCGTGAGCGTCAGGGAGGAGCAGAATCGGCAGGTCATCTTCATCGACCCCGCTGAGGCGGAGAGTCTCTACGTTCCCTGGTACGAGCCGCAGATCGTTTACGGCGACTGGCCCTACAGCGACTATCCGGCATATCCCTATTACTGGGGTTATCCCGGCTACATCGCCGCCGGCGTGATCGCGACCGGTCTCGCCTTTGGCGCCGCCTACGGGCTCGGGCGCTGGGCGCGCGGCGGATACTGGGGCGGCGGCGGTTACTGGGGCGGCAGCCGCGTCAACTGGGCCGGCGGAGCCATCAATGTCAATCGCGGCGCCCGGGTCGAGCATTGGCAGCACAATCCGGCGCACCGAGGCGGCGCGCGCTATAACAATGCGGGTCTGCAACAGAAGTTCGGTGGCGCCAATCGCGTGGGTCAAGCCGGCCGTGTAGGCGCCGGCATTGCCGCCGGCGTTGGCGCCGGGGCGATTGGCGCCGGCGTTGCCGCCCGCGGCGGCAGGGGGGCCAGCGTCGCCGATCGCAGTCGACGGGCAGGCGGTAGCGGGCAAGTTGGCAATCGAGTGGGATCGGGAAACCGCGCCGTTTCGAGAGCCGGAAATTTCAGGCCGTCGGCGGGCATCCGTCATGGTGGCGGGGCCCGCCTCGCCGCCGGCGGCGGCGGACGGGCGGCATTCCGCGGCGGCGGCGGGCGAAGCTTTAGCGGTGGTGGCGGCGGTCGCGGCGGTCGCGGCGGTCGCGGCGGTGGGCGCCGCTCGGACATCGAGCTGAAGCACGATGTCGTGCTGCTGGGCCGGCTCGCCAATGGCCTCGGTTATTACCGCTTCGCCTATAACGGCAGCGACAAGACCTATGTCGGGGTGATCGCGCAGGAAGTCCGGGCGGTACGAGCGGATGCGGTCACTGTCGGTCGCGACGGTTATCTTCGGGTTTCTTACGAACGACTCGGATTACCTTTCCGAACATACGAAGATTGGAAAGCATCCGGAAGCTTACTGCCGAAGCCTGCCGGCGTTGCGCGTTGAGTAGTCTGGCTGCTGTGCCGGATTGTCATCTCTGGACCGTCGTGGCGGATATGACGTCAGTGCCGCCGACTTGGCCTGCTGGCTTCCCGTGACAGCGCCGCCAACGGCAGCTCAACTATTCTCGACTGCACGGGCGTCGTCAGGCTCTGGTATCGCCGGGCTAGGAACGGTGGCGCGCCGCCAGCCTTGATGCTCGGGTCGGCAAGCCGTAGAGCGGTTTAGAGTTGCGAGTCGATCGGAAGGAGCTTCCACAGTCCGGCCACCAATCGCCCTCGAAAGCCAGCCTCGGGCTCGTTCCGGGAACGCACGATTGCGCCGTCGTTCACCGTCTCCCAAACAATTTTGCCGTTCGAATCGAGCTGGACTCGGTAGCTGTTGGCGGGCAGAACGCCGGTGGCCATATAGGCTAACAGCTTTTTCGCAAGCTCCGGGCTCTCGATATAGAGTCCGGCTTCCGTGTTGATCACGGCGGAGCGCGGGTCGAGATTGAAGCTGCCGATGAACACGGAACCGGCGTCGAAGGCCATCGCTTTTGTGTGCAAGGCGGCGGACGATCGCCTGGAAAGCCGCGACCAGCCCGGCCGGAATGCGTCGGTATCGGGACGCAGCTCATAAAGCTCCATCCCATTCTCGAGCAGCCGTCTCCGGGTCTTGGCATAGCCCGAATGCGCCGGCAGCATGTCATTCGATGCAAGCGAGTTAGTTAGCACGCGCACTCGGACGTTGCGCTGGTGCAGCGCTTTGACAGTGGCCTGAGCCCCAGCGGGCAGCACGAAGTAGGGCGATTCGACAAGCAACTCTTGATTCAACTGGGCGATACGCTCGCGAATGAATTGGATGACATCATCGCTCTCTTTGTCGGGGACGATGCTCTCCGGGTCGTCAGCAATGATTCGACCGTGTGCCCACACGAGATTGTCGCGAATCTGGGCGCTGTCGGCCGCGAGTCGATCCAGATCCTGGTCAATGGGATAGGGGTAGTCGGCCGCGGCGATCGCCTCGCGCAAGCGAACAAGCGTGCCATGGAGGTCGGCAGCGCCATGGACCCGATCGACAATAGCGCCAATTTGTACAGTCGAGGAGCTGTTCCAGTATCGATCGAATACGCCAGACAAATCTCGGACGACGGGCCCGACCGCCAGCACATCTAAATCGCGATAATTGGCGATGGTGTTAACGCCGTAATAAATGTCACCAATATTGCGGCCACCGACAATTGCAGCCGCATTGTCAGCAACCATCAACTTGTTGTGCATGCGGCGATTGACTCGGCCAAAATCAAAAATGAAGTCGAGAATCGACCACCGCCTGTTGGTGAGCGGATTGAACAATCGGATTTCAACGTTGGGATGAGCATCGAGGCAAGCCTTGATGGCGTCGCTGTCTTTATAGAAGGGATCGTCGAGAAGAATCCGCACCCGGACCCCGCGGTCGGCAGCCTTCATCACGCGGTCGACGACGATCCGGCCGGTCGTATCGCCGTCCCACATGTAGTACTGCATGTCGAGACTTCGCTCGGCCAAGTCAGCCAGCGCCAAACGGACAATGAAGGCTTCGCGCCCATGGCTCAACAGGCTGAAGCCGGACAAGCCGGGATGCTCATCCGCGCTGGGGCCGAAGAATCGACCTAGCCTGGTCGACGTAAAATCCTTGAACGCCGTCGAAACCGTACGCGCATAGCTAGCTCGCGTGCCGTTGGCACGACCGGTGATAAGCTGGGCAAGCCAAGTCAGGGCCGAAAACGGCAAGGCTTCAATAGCGCGCTCACGACCTGATTTAAGAATATTTGAACTCCAGTCCTTCAAGCCTGTTGGGCCACCGAAATCCTGCCATGCCGGGCCGCCGCCTGAAGTGCGCCATGGTCACGCTCGGTCTGCTCAAGATAGCTCAGAGATAACTTTGCAATGGCATCCGGAAGCGCATCTCCGGTGCCGCAATAACCAGAAATCATGGCCGCGTCGCCCGACTTCGCGTGAGCAAGCGCGAGCGCCCAGCCGCACAGAGCACAATACCTCGACAGGCCGTCAAGTGCTTCCTGATCGCCTTGCTTCAAATTTAGCCCGCCCTTCATGTCGGCAAGCTGCCGGACATAGTAGTGCCTGCTGCCGTTAACTGGATTGACCGGACCCCAGCCAAGGAAGATATCGGGCGACCCCTGGATCATCCGTTGGCCAATCACGACGCGCCGTCCCTGCTGTTTGATCGCTCTTTTGCTCGCGAGGTAACGCGCCAGTACGGATTCCTGCGCTTCCTTGATTTGTAGAAACAGAGGACTGTTGGATCCCTGTTCCTCAAGCAACACAACCCAGCAACTGGTCCCGACGCTGCCTACGCCAACAACTTTACGTGCGACATCGACGATCCGGTAGCGCGACAGCAGACGCCTCCGGTCCTCTGGCAGCGATACGAGATAGGAACGCAACATGGTTTCCAGGGCTTCGGTAATCGGTGTGCCGTTCGGGAGATGCTTCGCGCGAACAATCAGCGGTACATCCTCTACGATCCGGTTTTCACCGTTGACCTCCTCGGTTAGCCGATCGAGCGCTCTAATATGGCCTCGGGCACGGGCTTTGGCGAAAGTCGCCTGCGCGAGCTTTCTCAGGCGTTGCGGGGCCGCTGCTAAGATCGATTTCTCGTCGATCCGGTCATACCATACCTCCAGGAATCCCATCTCGGTATAGCTGCGCATCCATCTGACATATGCCTGGACCACCGCGTGCGAAGCCTGCTGGGCATCGCTCCGGTCGCCGTTGAGAAAGAGGGCAGCAACCGCAGCGCTTGCCGCCAGCCGTTTGACGTCCCATTCCCATGGCCCGGGAAGAACCTCATCGAAATCGTTGATTGCGAAAATAAGGTTGCGCTCCGCCGACGCGAACAGGCCGAAGTTCATCAAATGCATATCGCCGCAGGCCATCACCTCGAGATCGGTGCGCGGGGAATTTGCCAGATCCCCCGCCATGATTGCCGCACTTCCTCGGAAGAAGGCGAACGGCGACGTCAACATACGGGCCATCCGCACCGGCACGAGTTCTTTAATGCGGGTAGCATTCTGTTTTTCGAGGACAGTAACCGGGTCGGGTCGGTCGCGCGCGCTGCGGAATTCCGCATGGGATGAGCGCGGCACATTACGACGAAGTGCTTTCCCGTTCGCCATCCGCTCAGCGCGTGACAAACGGATGGCATTGAAATTGCCGAGTCTCGCAAGCTCTGCCGGGCTCGCACTTGATCTAAAGAAATCGTCGAGCCTGGGCATTATGCGGGACCCTGCACCGTTCCGCGGTGTCGCCGTCAACGTCGCGCGACAACGCGCCGGCTTTGATTTATCTCAATTTACAAAGGCGCTAGCGAATAGCCCGGTCTCCCGAAGCCAAATGCAGCGCAGCGAAAGGGCCTTTTGGCGACAGATCGCTTCTGATTTCATGATTGCACTCAAGTTCAATCTCCGTGACAAAACCCCGATATGTCCCGAAGACTAGAAAAACGGCATTGATCTGCATCAACAGCGGCCAGATGTTCTCTTCAGGCACATCCACGGAATTTGAGGTTAGCACCTGACGGGCGCTGCACGTCCGCGAGACGGTCACCGCAGCTTGGTCGCAAAGGCAAGCGAGGAGTCTATTTGGGCCCGCTCGGCAGAAAACGCTTTAAGTTTTTCCATGCAGGCGCGAGGCCAAATCCAACGATCGGGATTGTGGCCGCGCCAATCGCTAATCCAAGGACAAGTGAGATGGCCACCTCAACGATCCACTCGACTGCCTTGGCAAGCGATGGCAGTGCGTGAGCCGCGATTTCGGCGGCGGCTTGGACCGTCGAGCCAATCGAAGGTGGGCCGTACAATTCGAGCCCATGCAGGACAATGCCGCCCCCAACCCAGATCATGGCCGCTGTGCCGACGGCGCTAAGCATTGTCAGGAACACGGGCATCCCGCGAACAAGAGCGCGTCCGAGCCCTCGGCCGATGCCGGCGAGCACGGTGTCGCGGTCGTTGTTCGCAAGGGCCATACCGACATCGTCGGCTTTTACAATCAACGCTACGACTCCATAGACGGCGACGGTGATCCCGATCGCGATGAGCGCTAGCACGAGGGCCTGCGTAAAGAGGCTTCCCGCAGGAAGCGCCGCCAGCGCGATTGCAGTGATCTCTGCCGATAGGATGAGGTCTGTCTTGATCGCGCTTGCGACCTTCTCGTCCTCGACGGTCTTCGCATTCAACGCGACCGTGCCGAGCTGTGCTTCATGCTGACGTGCTTGATCTGGCACCATGGCTTCGAGCACTTTTTCGACGCCTTCATAGCAGAGATAGGCCCCTCCAATCATGAGAACCGGCGTGATCATCCAGGGAAGGAAGTAGCTGAGAGCCAGGGCGACGGGCGACAGGATCAGGAGCTTGTTGCGAAGCGATCCCGTTGCAATCCTTGCAATAATCGGTAGTTCGCGCTTTGCATCCAATCCAATCACGTAACCTGGCGTAACGGCGGTATCGTCGATGACGACGCCTGCCGCCTTTACCCCTGCCTTCGCCGCTTGGCCGGCGACATCGTCGAGGTAGGCTGCCGCTGCCTTTGCGATCGCCGTTACATCGTCAAGAAGAGCGATCAGTCCGACACTCATGAATAGTTCTCTTTCATCCTTAGTTCTGCCTTTCAGTATGCTGCCCATGGGAGGGAGCATCTCCGACAGTGTAGGCGGGCGAAGAAGCCACTGATCTCGACGCCATGCTCCTGCAGATCAGACGGTCAGGTCTGCGCGGTGAGGTACACATCGCCCATAAACAACGCGTCAATGCCGGACTTTCGGAACGTGACGATCGCATCTGAAGGTGTGCACACAATCGGTTCGCTATCGTTGAAGGATGTATTGATGACGAGCGGCACTCCCGTTTGGGAAAAAAAGCACGATATGAGCTCGTGAAAATCTGGATTTGATTCGTGGCGCACGAGCTGCACTCGTGCGCTGGCATCCTTGTGCACCACGGCAGGGATGCGATCGCGCCGTTCAGGCTTTACCCCGCATGCAAATAGCATGAACTCGTGACTTGTTGAGTGTGCGCCGCCAAGCTCAAACCATTCGTCTGCGCGCTCGGCCATGACGCTTGGTGCAAACGGCCGGAAGTCCTCGCGGTGTTTGACCCGTTGGTTGAGGATATTGCGCATGTCCGGCCGGCGCGGGTCAGCCAGGAGCGAACGGTTGCCGAGGGCGCGTGGCCCAAATTCCATGCGGCCCTGGAACCAGGCGACGACCTTGTCATTGGCGATCATATCCGCAGCATCACGCGCAGGGTACTTGCTTCGCCTGGGCATGAGACCAGCTGACTTGATCGCAGCCAGAATTTCGCGTCGGCTGAACGCAGGGCCGAGATATGGCGTATAGGCGCCTCGCTCGGGCTGACTTTTTTGCTTCGCGCAATGCACGACAAGAGCGGCGCCGATCGCGGTGCCTGCATCGTGCGGTGCGGAGGGTATGAACACGTCCGAGAAATCACCGGATTGCCGGATTAGTTCATTGCTTATGCAGTTGAGCGCCACGCCGCCTGCCAGACAAATCTTGTCGAATGGCACTTTACGTTTCAGGCGCCGTACGAGGGCGATGACGGCCGCATTCGTCCTCTCCTGTAGCGCTGCCGCGATATCAGCATGGCGCGGCAGTATCTCGGAATCCATGAATCGCGGCGGACCGAACAGGGCATCCAGTTTAGCGAAGTTGTTCGAGTTAAAACCAAAAAATCCCGGCGATACCGCATAGTCCTCCTGGCCTACGCGCAGTACGGACTGAAACTCGCGACGGAAGACCTTGGGATCGCCGTAGGCCGCTAGACCCATGACCTTCGAAGCATCGTACTGCGAGAAGCCAAGGTGACTGCTGATCAGCTCCCATAGGAAGCCGATGGAGTGCGGATAGTCGAATGTCTCGACAGGCTCGATACGCGTACCAACGGCCTTCGCCAGCGAAGAGGCGGCTAATTCGCCGATGCCGTCGATGGTTAGAATCGCCGCGCGATCAAAGCCTGATGGGAAAAACGCCGAAGCGGCATGTGCCATATGATGGGGCACGAAATGAAGCTTTTGACGAAGCGAGCGTCCAAGAAGCTCCTCTGCAACACCGCGCACCTGACCAAGCCGCAGCCGGAAAGTTTCTTCAAGTCGCGGGTCCCACAACTCGGCGCGATACTGGCTTCGACGCAGCTGCGGGTTGAACGAATATGCCATGTGATCGATGTCGTCGGTGGTTAGCCCGGCATAGTGCAAGCAGAAACGGATCGCACGCTCTGGAAATTGATGCGGGTTGTCGAATTCCGCCGATTTACCGTGTTTGATGCGATTGAAGCGCTCCTCCTCGACCGCGGCCACGAGCACGCCGTCGACGAGCAGCGCGGCGGCTGACTCGTGATACACCGAGTTGATCCCAAGAATGTTCACCGGTCCAACTCCAGTTGGGTGATCCGTCCGGTTTGCGCCGCCCTTGTCGCCACGTCCGCGCTGTTCGCAAGGGCGAAGCTGGCCGCACCACACCAGCAGTGAATTCATCGCACAATATCAAACTTGGGATCAGTCGGGCGGCGGCGCGCACGGCTTGGTGCAGAATCTGCTCAGGTCCTCCGAACACCCAGACCGCGTTTGCACGCTCTCGCGGAGCATTTCTCAGTTACGCGCTCAGAACGTCCAGTCTGTTCCGAGGGTGAAGATGCCGCTAGGCTTCAGCTGCAAGCCGACGTTGTCCAGAACGACATCGATCCATGCAGCGAGATTGGGTGCGTCGGGCCGCACCGCAATGGCGATGTGGTCCTTTTGAACGCCGACCAGGCAAAGCTTGAGCTTGATACGAGCCGCCGGGTGCTGTTCGAACAACTGTCGAAGCTCGATCTCGCCACCCAGAGCGGCGAGCAGCCTGTCGCACCTCTATTTTGTCCCGGCGACTGACTGAGCGAGTGCCTCCTTGCACTGGTCTTTGACGTTGCCAATACTTTTCAGGATGCAACTTCGTTCCTTGCCTGGGCAGCTTTCCTTTACATCAATCGCGCAGGCCTTGCTGATCGCGGCGACGCGCGCAAGCCTTGCCTTGCAAGGCTCAGAAAATTCGGCCGCGTGTGTTTTAACGCACTCTTTAATGCGGCCTCCACCGACCTTGGCCTCAGGACATTTTGCCTTGATATCGGCCCGACAGATCCCGATTGACCAGGGCTTTGCCATTGCGACCGGCGCGGAGAGAAGTATGACGGCACCAATAAGGATGATACTCTTCATCATAGGTCATTCTCCTGCTTGGGCTAAGCAAACGATCGTCTTTCATCATCGGATCGGCCTCGATCTCTTCAAGCGGGCCGAATCATCCGGACAATCCAGATCAGCAAGACCGCGCCGATGAACCCAGATATCAGGTAGCCGATCCATCCGCCCAGATGGATACCGAAGTAGCTTAAAATCGCACTGGCAATCGCCGCACCGACAATGCCGAGCACGATGTTCATGATCAGTCCCATGTTACTCTTCATGAATCGCTCAGCCAGCCAGCCTGCAATTCCGCCGATGATGATCGCTGCTATCCAGCCCACTCCAGCGTCATCCATCGCTCATCTCCTTGCGTGAGGCCAATGCTGCCCTTTGGAGGTTGCGCCCGAGAGGTTGTTGCCAATTGATCTGTATCAACCTGCAAGTACTGGAGAAGAATTCGCCTATCACGGCATGATCGCAAGCTGTGCGATTAGGTGCGGACGGGGGGAGGATGTCGGAGGCGTTCGCAAGCGAATTGGGCGGCGGTGTCAGATTCGCGCTGAATGCCGTGATACCGCAGCAGATCACCGAGCTGGCGCTTGAGACCAAATCAATAAGGCCTCCGACAATCGTGCCTGGACTGCGCCGCGGATCGCCTCGCCGGTGTCAGTCAAGAGCTCCTGGACGAGGTCGCGCGCGGCGGCCTGATGATCCCGACTCGATCCGCGTGATCGCGCGCGCAGCGCAAAGATGCTTTGATGTCGAAGGGGGCGTTACTCGCCGGGCTCATGTCTTGATTACAACGGTCAAGCCCGACAGGCGAGGGGGCCTTGCCCCTATCAACTCAGCGGGCCGACGTGGCAGAGGCAGCTGATCCGCGCCTCAACCGCTGCCAGACCCAGAGCAACAGCGGCCAGATCAACGCGCCGATCGCCATCGAAGCGAGAATCGCGGAGATGGGCCGCTCGAAGAACGGCAAAATGCTGCCGTCCGACTTGATCAACGATGTAACGAACGCCTGCTCCACCATGGTGCCCATCACGATCCCGAGCACCATCGCGGCGACGGGGTAGCCGTTCGCCTCCATAACGTAGCCGATGATCCCGAACGTCGCGACGGTCACGACGCCGAACATGTTATTGCCAATCGCGAACGAGCCAACCGCGCAGCAAAGCATGATCACAGGCATTACCGAGGAGCGCGGCGCGCGCAGCACATAGCTCGCCAGCCGGATCATCATGATGCCCAACGGGATCATCAGGATATTGGCGATAATGAACATGAGGTAGATCGCATACATGCTCGAGGCTTTTTCGGTGAACAGCGTCGGCCCCGGATTGAGCCCCTTCATATAGAGCACGCCTATCGCGATTGCTGCGATGGTGTCCCCCGGGATGCCGAACAACAGCGACGGCACCCAACCCGAGGCGATGCTGGCATTGTTGCTGGCTCCAGCCTCGACCAGGCCCTCGACGTGGCCGGTCCCGAACTTCTCAGGCTCCTTCGAGAAGCGCTTGGACATCGCGTAGCTGACCCAGGCCGCCATATCGGCGCCCGCGCCCGGCAACACCCCGATGATGATTCCGACGATGTTCCCGCGCGTCATTTGCCAGTGATACTTTTGAGTGAGTCTCCACTGGCCCGCCATGATGCTTCCGAACTTGCGTCGCGGGATCGGCGGCGGTTCTGGAGTGAGCATCGCGCGCATTACTTGCGCAACGGCAAAGACGCCGACCAGGGCCGGGATGGGCTCTATGCCGCCGAAGAGGTCGGTTAGTCCAAACGTAAAGCGCGGCACGCCGCCCGGATTTTCGATGCCGACGCAGGAAACAAGCAGGCCGATGAACATGCTGGCGATTGCCTTCACCGGGGAGGAGCGCGCGACCAGCGTGGCGCACATCAAGCCGAGGAACGCGAGCCAGAAGTATTCGAAGGTCGAGAACGATAGCGCGATTTCTGCGAGCGGCGGCGCGAGGATCATGAGTGACAGCGTGCCCGCAATGCCGCCGACGGCTGAGAACCATACGCCTGCGCCGAGCGCGAGTTCGGCCTCGCCCTTGCGGGTCATCGCGTAAGCTTCGTCCGCGTAGGCCGCCGAAGCCGGCGTGCCAGGAATGCGCAGCAGCGCGCCGGGGATGTCGCCGGAGAAGATCGCCATCGACGACGCCGCCACGATGGTGGCGATCGCGGCGATCGGCGAGAGATAGAACGTGACGGGTACGAGCAGGGCGGTCGCCATCGTGGCGGAAAGGCCAGGCAACGAACCGATGACGAGCCCGTAGATCGATGCCGCCAGCATCGCGATGATGACCTCCCACGTCGAAATCAGGGCAAACGCTTCGATCAGGGTGTTGAGCATGGGTCACCACGGCATCGGCAGCAGCCCGGCCGGGAGCGGCACGCGCAGCAGCTTGCTGAAAATCAGATGGATGCCGATCGGCCCCAGCACGGCTAGTGGAAGCGAAAGTCTCCACCGAGCACCGAGCGCGGTTGCGGTCGCGTATACGATTAACGCG
>JBJMTO010000021.1:0-6892 GCA_045811665.1 Bradyrhizobium sp. | reverse complement strand
AAGATTGACACCGATTCGATACTCGATCCAATGATGTTTTGGAAGCGAGGCGTTGCGCCCGACCAGGTTTTGTTGAATGACGATGCTGCATCGTACGGCTTCCACCGGGCTGTCGAAAATCGCGATAAAGCCATCGCCAGTGGTCTTAACCAGCTTGCCGTGATGCTCGGTGATGCTGGGTTCGATTAGATCGCGCTCGATCCGCTTGACGCGGTTGTGCGTACCCTCTTCATCGATTTGCATGAGGCGGCTGTAGCCGGAAATATCGCCCGCAACGATCGCGGCGAGGCGACGAGGCCTCGGCTCACGCGGCGGCTCGCCAGCTCTGCCGTGCCTGATGTCGCGAATTTCGGCCATGGCTAAATCCGCTTCTAAAGCTGCAAGCAATCTAAGTTCAAGCGTATCATATCGGCTGTCGACGGCAACCTGCGTGCGCCTCAGTACCCGAGTTCCCGTTCGTCGCGTCCAGTCCCTGTGAAGCGAACCGCCTCGTATGTAGTCTCGGCGTCGAGGCTGGGGTTCATCCTATCACAAAAATATCATGCATGTGCTTGCGATAGATCTAGGGAGAAGCAGCCGCTATCCTCGTCCGGATGTCGTCAAGAAATTCTACCAGAGCATCATCCACGCACGCTCCCTGTTCGGGTGTTAAAAGTGTAATTCCCCAGCGCGCGAGTAGAGCCTCCTGCAGCGGATTCGACGAAGGCATGAATACGAACGACCGCGGACGATGGTCCTGGTGACCCGACCTCTCCCAGGTCTGCCATATGCTATGCAAGAGCAGGCGGATGTTCGGGTCCGACATGCTGTAACCGACAAACAGGATAGTGCGACCGAGAGCGTCGGCGCGGAATTTAATGTCGAGAGGAGAATCAAACGACAGCCTGTTCAGAAAGTCGGTTTCGGTAAGAACCAACGAGGAATCATCATCGAAATCGCCATGATACTTGATGATGTGCGTGACGCCCTCCGCGGCGTCCGCAATCTGCTTGGCATTCGCAATCTTTGCATACGGTTTGTTGTGCACCTCGAACGCTGTTTCGAGATTGCGGTCATAATTCGTCGTATAGATGGTCGGGAAATCGAGCTCGACGATGAGCTTATGCAATTGCGAGGCGGAAACCCGATCCGAAGCGACTTTCCAGTTTCGATCGAGCCAGCTTCGTAAAGGTCCTAAACCACCCTGCTTGAGCCGATAGAACTCGGCCAACATTTGATAGCCGTCGTTCATTCCCTCAATCACGCTTGGCGGCAGATCGAGCTCTTTCAGCAGATGATCGGCGAGGGTTTGCCACGACGGCAACCCGACAGACATCGAAACGCCTGCACCAACGAATAAGATCGCGTGACGTGTTTTTATGGCATCTGCCAGGACGTCCCTCGACGACAATCGCAGGGCGTCCGAACGGGTTGCAAAGGAACTCATCCGGCTTCAATCGGCTGGAGATCACTCAGTTCCTTTACGGCGAGCCGAGCGCAAAGTCGTTGCTGGGCAGCCAGCTTTTCTGTCGGGTGTCCGACCAAAGCATGCCACTAAATGCAATTTCAATGTTTACTGGAGAGGCGCCACTCAACACTGGCCGGCACGGCTTCTCAACGTTCTACAAAGGCTTTCTCGACCACGAACTGGCCTGGCTCGCCGTGATTGCCCTCCACAAACCCCTTGCTCAGTAGTAGCGCTTTGGTGTCGTGGACCAGCGCCGGGCTACCGCAGATCATGGCGCGGTCGTGCTCGGGCGAAAGCGGTGCGAGATTATTATCGCTGAACAGCTTGCCCGAAGTCATCAGGTCCGTGATCCGGCCGCGATTGCGGAAAGGATCGCGCGTCACCGTTGGGTAATAGATCAGCTGGTTGCGCACCAGTTCACCGATCAGATCATCGTTCGGCAACTTCTCGGTGATCATCTCGCCATAAGCGAGTTCGGCAACGCGCCGGCAGCCGTGGAGCAAAATCACCTTCTCGAAACGTTCGTAGGTCTCGGGATCTTTGATGACACTGAGGAACGGCGCAAGTCCCGTCCCCGTACCGACAAGATACAGATTGCGCCCCGATTCCAGATTGTCGATGACCAGCGTGCCCGTGGCCTTGCGGCTGACAATAATCTCGTCACCTTCCCTCAGATGCTGCAGATGGGACGTCAGCGGTCCGTCCGGCACCTTGATGGAAAAGAATTCGAGCCGATCCTCGTAGTTCGCGCTCGCGACGCTGTAGGCGCGCAGCAGCGGCTTCTCCCGCAGCTTCAAGCCGATCATCGTAAATTCGCCATTTCGAAAACGGAACGACGGGTTACGAGTGGTGGTGAAACTGAACAGCGTATCTGTCCAGTGGTGCACGCTTAGAACAGATTCTTGGTTGAAGTTGCTCATCTAACCGCTCCCGTTGCCGAAACTGGTTGTGCGCCCGGTACTCATTCGTATACATTCATTAGTGTACAAATGAATAATCCAGCTTGATCCGGACGTCAAGCCGCGGGCAAGATGCCGTCAGTTCCCCGCCGAAGGCATTGAAAACAAGGACGAAACTGATGGCCCACGATGAACCCCAGGCTGCCGGGCCGACCAAGCTGGTGATCCGGAATATCGGGCTTTTGCTGAGCGGGGCCATGGAAAAGCCGATCCTGGACGCCGACACGATTGTTGCCGAAAACGGAAGGATCACAGGCGTAGGTCGTGCCAAGGACCTGGACACCGAAGGCGCAACCACTGTCGTCGATGCGAACGGCACCACGGTGGCGCCTGGCTTGATCGACAGCCACGTTCATCCGGTCGCGGGCGACTGGACGCCGAGGCAGAACCAGATCGGCTGGATCGACAGCTTTCTGCACGGCGGCGTCACAACCATGATTTCCGCGGGCGAGGTACATATGCCTGGCCGGCCTCGCGACGTCGTTGGCCTGAAGGCGATGGCCATTTTTGCGCAGCGCGCCTTCTGGACGCTGCGCCCCGGCGGGGTAAAGGTTCACGCCGGCGCCCCGGTCATCGAAAACGAGATGGTCGAGGAGGACTTCAAGGAACTCGCGGCAGCCGGTGTGAAACTGCTTGGCGAGGTCGGTCTCGGCGGCGTCAAGGACGGACCGACCGCACGAAAAATGGTCGGATGGGCGCGCAAGTACGGTATTCAAAGCACAATCCACACCGGCGGCCCCTCGATCCCCGGCTCTGGACTGATCGACAAGGACGTGGTGCTGGAAGCCGATACTGACGTGATCGGACACATCAACGGCGGCCACACCGCCCTTCCCGACGATCAGATCCGCTGCATCTGCGAAGGTTGCAAGCGCGGGCTTGAGTTGGTGCACAACGGCAATGAACGCTCAGCGCTGTATACGTTGCGGATCGCGCGGGAGATGGGTGATCTCAGCCGGGTCATTCTCGGTACGGACGCGCCCGCCGGCTCAGGCGTGCAGCCGTTGGGCATTTTGCGGATGGTCTCGCTGCTGTCGTCGCTCGGCGAGGTGCCGGCCGAAATCGCCTTCTGCTTCGCGACAGGCAATACGGCCAGAATGCGCGCGCTCGACTGCGGTATCATCGAGGTCGGACGATCCGCCGACTTTGTTATCATGGACAGGGCGCAACATTCAGCCGGGAAGAACATTCTGCAAAGCGTGCAGCTTGGCGATCTTCCGGGCGTGGGGATGACGATCATCGATGGAATCGTGCGAACGCAGCGCAGCCGAAATACGCCCCCGGCAACCAAGGTGCCACTGATCGTCGGACATCACTAGGGTTCGAAAGATCACCGCAACTTGCCGAGCAGCGACATCAGCGTCTCGCGCTCCTTTGCATCCAGCGGCGCAAGCGTCTCCCTCGAGATCGCCATCGCGTTCGGCACCGCCTTTTCCGCGAGCTGCTGGCCGGCGCGTGTCAGGCTGACAAGCAGGCGCCGACCGTCCTCCGGGTCCGGGCTGGTCTCCGTGAGGCCGCGCGCTGTGAGCCGATCAATGACGCCTTTGATGGTGGCTACATCCATGGCGGTCAGCCGCCCGAGCTGGTTCTGTGAGCAAGGTCCGGTTTCGGTGAGCTTGGAAAGCGCAGCCCATTGTGTCGGCGTCAGACCTGTTCCGATTTCCCGAGCGAAAATGGTAGCGTGACGCTGCCACACCTGACGCAGGATGAACCCGATCTGCTCCTCCAGAACGTAGGGCGGTCGCGCCGCTTTGACGCTTCGTCTTGTCGAAGCACCCCTGTTCATTTGCGTTCCCCGCCCTTCTTCCCTTCGCGAAATCACAGCGCCAGATGCGCATCGCGAATATCCGGACGCGCGTCCAGCTCGCTCATTGCACCACTGAAGCAAATGCGACCACGCTCGATGATATAGGCGCGGTCAGAGATCAGCTTGGCAAAGTGCAGGTTTTGTTCTGAGATGACGATGCTGAGTCCTTCTTTCTTCATCGTCAGGATCGCATCCACCATCTGCTCCACTATCTTCGGCGCCAATCCCTCCGAAGGCTCGTCGAGCAACACCAGCGAGGGGTTGCCCATCAACGTCCGAGCGATCGTCAACATCTGCTGCTCGCCCCCGCTCATCCGCCCGCCGGCGCGCCCGCGCATTTCGCCGAGGTTTGGAAAGAGAGAAAACAATTTTTCTCTGGTCCAGTGCGGCGTATTTGGTCGGACCGGCTGGCGGCCAACCTCGAGGTTTTCCTCGACCGTCAGGTCGGTGAAAATACGTCGCTCCTCAGGGACGTACCCAAGGCCGCGGCTTACGATTGAATGGGTGGGCTGATCAGAAACATCGCTTCCCTCGAAAACGATTCGGCCGCTGCGCTGCTGAACCAGACCGACAATGGAGCGGAACGTGGTGGATTTGCCGGCGCCGTTGCGTCCAAGCAGAGCGACGACCTCGCCGGCCCCGACTTCGAGCGAAACGTCGAACAGGATATGGGCAGGACCGTAATAGCTGTTGAGCCCCTCCACCGTGAGCTTCATGCAGAGGCTCCTTCGCGATGCCGGGCGTCATAGACCAGGCCCTCGCCCAGATAGATGGCCCGGACTTCGGGGTTGCGCCGGACTTCCTCAGGCGATCCCTCCGCGATCAATGTGCCCCGATTGAGCACCAGGATGCGATCAGCGTGCTCGAACACGACGTCCATATCATGCTCGGTAAATAGAACGCCGATCGATTTTTCCCGCGCGATGGCCGCAGTAAGCCGCATCAGTTCAACGCGCTCGCGCGGCGCCATGCCTGCGGTGGGTTCATCCATCAGCAGCAGCTTCGGCTCATTTGCCAGTGCAATGGCCAATTCCAGCCGCTTGAGATCGCCATAGGCGAGTTCACCACAGGGTTGGTCGGCATGAGCGCCCATCGCGACCAATTCCAGGAGGCGGTCGGCCTCGTCCTGAGCAAATCGCGGCGTGGACATCCAAAGATTGAACAGCTGCCTGCGGTGGGCGACGAGTGCAACCTGCACATTCTCACGCACTGTCATGGTAGGAAATGTCGCGGTGATCTGAAAAGTGCGACCGACCCCCAGCCGCGATATCTCCCGCGGCTTCTTGCCGGAAGTATCGAGGCCCAGCAGATTGATGTGGCCGGAGCTGGCGATGGTCTGGCCGTTCAGCATGTCGAAGCACGTACTCTTGCCGGCGCCGTTGGGACCGATCAGCGCGAGGATTTCGCCAGCCTTGAGCTCGAAAGAAACGCTGCGCACCGCATGAACACCGCCATAGGACTTGCTCAAGCCTTTGACTGCAAGCAGCGTGGGCGCGGTACTCATTCGGCGGTCTCGATGCGCGAGGTAACCAGAGCAGATTTCCTGGTGGAGGGCCTTCGGTTTCGGATCGCCTCCAGCATTCCGACCACGCCTTTCGGGAAGGCGACCACGATCAGAATGATGACGCCACCAAGCACTAACTTCGACAGATCGGTCTGACTCACCAGCCAGATGTTCAGCGCCTTGTAGACGATGGCGCCGACTACCGCTCCCGAGATGGTTTCCACCCCGCCAAGCAGCACCATGACGAGCGCATCGACCGAGAGCGATATCCCGAGACTGTCGGGAAAAACGCTTCCCTTCAGATAGGCAAAGAGCGCGCCGGCCACGCCGGCCACGGCACCCGCAATCACGAATGCAGTCCACTGTATGCGCTTGCCGTCGATCCCGACCGCCTCGCTGCGCAGCGGCGAGTCGCGTGTTGCCCGCAACGCGAAGCCGAATGGGGAGAATACGATGACGCGGAGCGCGACGACCGTAAGTGCAGCTATGCCGATCGACAGCCAGTAAAAACGCGAAGGACTAGCGGCCCAAGCCTCGGGCCAGACGCCGAGAATGCCGTTGTCGCCGCCGGTCACTTCCACCCACTGGAAGGCGATAGACCAAACGATTTGCGCGAACGCCAAAGTTAGCATCGCGAAATAAACTCCCGAAAGCTGGACCGCGAAGAATCCGAATACCGCCGCCCCGGCAAGTCCCAGCACTGGGCCCAGCAGCAGCGAAAGCAGCATGGGCACACCCGCCATTTTGGCAAGGAAGGCAACCCCGTAAGCTCCGAGACCGAAATATGCGGCATGACCAAACGAAGCCAGTCCGCCGACCGACATCAGGAAATGCAGGCTGGCGGCAAAGATGACGTAGATTGCGATTTCCGAGCCCACCGTGAGAGCATAGTTGCCACCGATCAGCGGCAGCGCGGCGGCCAACACGAACCCGGCAAGAGCGGCTACTCGTTCACCAGAAGTTAGCGGCCGCCAGGGATTGACCGTGATGCCGGGCGTGCGCCGCGCCGCCGCTTCCGGCTTTCCAAACAGGCCCCATGGCCGCACGATCAGCACCGCTGCCATCACGAGAAAGACCAGGATGATCGAAATTTTCGGAAAGATCAGAATGCCGAACGCATTGAGTTCTGAAACCAGAACCGCCGCCACAAAGGCGCCGACGATGCTGCCGAGCCC
>JBJMTO010000020.1:0-14993 GCA_045811665.1 Bradyrhizobium sp. | reverse complement strand
TACCTTTACAATCGCGTCTCGTGGATGCTCAATCTCGGGGTCGGTGACCGTGTCGCAACGAATGTCTTCCTTGCCATGCCAGACCAGGGCCCTCATCGTTATCTCCGTTCTGATTTGCCGCGGTTATGCTCACGCGAACATTAACGAAATGCGTTCGTTCCGAGCTGAGCTCGTTTTTTTGCGAGAAGTGTCGAAGTATGAAGTGGTCACCGGGATTGAAGCCAGTCGCGGGATCGACAGCGCAATCGTTCAATTCACTCGGTCCGCCGACAGCGCGTAAGGCTCGCGGGGCACCGCCGTAATGACTTAGTCTCGGCGATGCAGCTCGGAACGATCTCAGAAGGACTGGATTTATGCCCTAAATTTTGTCGCTGAAAGGGCCCTCTTCATGCGTTCAACGGTGTCCCGCTCCTGCGTGGCAGTCCTGCTGTCCATTTCGTCCGGTGTCCATGCTCAATCCGCAACAGAGGATATCAAGGCCAAAGCTCTACGACTTGCCGCTCCTCTTGTTGAAACTCGCGACAGTCGTCTGCAATCAGTAGCTACCTTTGACCATCAGGTGACCGGTGTCACCGTCGCGCCGGACGGCCGCATATTCGTGAACTTCCCGCGCTGGACGGAGGATACGCCGGTTTCAGTAGCCGAACTGATGCCCGATGGGTCGACCAAGCCTTACCCTAATGAAGAATGGAATGCCTGGCGCAACGCGCGGATGTCCGAAGTATCACCCGGTGATCACTTCGTTTGCGTTCAAAGCGTTGTTGCGGACCGGCACGGATCGCTTTGGGTCGTCGATCCGGCGGCACCGAATGCCGAAAAGACAGTGAAGGGTGGGCCGAAGGTCGTCGAGATCGATCTTAAGTCGAACAACGTGAAGCGGATCTTTCCTATGGGTGCGGACGTAGCCGGTCCAGCGAGCTACCTGAATGATATCCGCATCGCGCCCGATGGAAGATTCGCCTATCTGACCGATTCCGGCTCGCCCGGCGGCGTGGTTGTGCTTGAAATCGCGTCCGGGCAGGCGTGGCGTGTGCTGAGCGACGATCCCTCGACCCAATTCGATCCGAGCGTTACCGTCATGACTGACGGCCAGCCGCTGCGGCGCCCTGACGGACGGCAGCCTCTGTTCAATGCGGATAGTCTGGCGCTCTCGAAGGATGGCAACACCCTTTATTGGCAGGCCTTGACCGGCAAGACCCTTTACCGGATTCGGACATCCAATATCCAGAGTGCAGCTGCGGCGGGTCAGGCTCGCCCGGAGAAAGTGGCAACGACCGAGCCTGCGGATGGGCTTTGGACTGGCGAGAATGATGAAATCTATCTGAGCTCACTCGCCAACAATGCGGTTAAGGTCATCAACCCCGCGGATGGCAGCATGCGCCAGCTGTTGGCAGATTCGCGCCTGCGCTGGCCAGACACCTTCTCGCAGGGCCCTGATGGCGCGATCTATGTAACGGCATCCCACATTCAGGACTCGCCCTGGTTCCACATGACATGGACGGACAAGAACTTCGCACTCTTCAAGTTCATGCCTGGTGAGGGCAACACCGTCGGATCACACCGCGAGCCGAACCGGCAGTAGTGGCTACAAACGAGGCTTGAAAACGAGGAGGACGGAAGGTGCGTTGGGTTGAGCCGATCGCCGGGGCGTTGCTTATGGCGTTGGTCCTTGCTGACGTATTCCTCACGGTTCTCTACGCACGCGCAGGCACCGGAATCATCAGCGACCGCCTGGCAAGACTGATTTGGCTTGCACTGCGGACTCGCAGCAACAGCCATCTGCTTTCATTCTGCGGCCCCTCTATCCTGGTTGCGTTGCTGCTGACCTGGTCGATCCTGCTCGCGCTCGGGGCTGCACTGATTGTACACCCTCAACTCGGCACGAACATCACGAACAGCAACGAGGGTACTCCGACTGACTTCGTTACAGCGCTCTACGTGGCCGGAAGCAGCCTCTCGATTGTCGGCGCAAGCAACTTTGCTCCACAAAGCACCGGCGCGAAGCTATTGTTTCTTTTGAATTCGGTGATCGGGACGTCAATCATATCACTCACCATCACTTATCTGATGCAGATCTACGGGGCACTCAGGAGCAGGAATTCGCTCTGCCTCAAGATTCAGGCTCTTTCTGGTGAGACCGGTGACGCCGCGGATCTGCTCGCGCATCTGTTTGCAAATAACCAGCTGACTGCCGGTTACAACAACCTGTCTGACCTCGCGGCCGAGGTCACGGACGCGAAGGAAGCTCACCACTTCTATCCCATTCTGTTCTACTTCCGCTTCCCTGAGCCGTATTACTCCGTCTCCCGGTCATGGCTCGTCGCGCTGGATGCCGTGTCCCTGATCCGAAGCGTATTGTCGAAAGAAGCCGATTGGCTGAAGCAATCCGGCGCCGTCACTCAACTATCGACTTCGGCGCTGCTACTCCTTTCCACCCTCAACAAGGTCTTCCTGCAGCAGAAAGCATCGGTCGAACCCGACGCGGATCACCGACTCTGGCGCATCCGATTCGAAAATGCACGACAGCGGCTGCAGGAGGCCGGCATCAGTGTAACCGACGATCTTCAGCGTTCGCTGGAATCATACATCGAACAGAGAAGAAGGTGGCATCACCTCACCCAGCTACTTGGCACCTCGATGGCTTACCGGCCCTCAGAACTCGACACAGCCATGCACAGGGCATCAATTACCAACCCGCACCGGCGGCTTCAGAGCGTGGGCTAAGTGATCACCCGCTTCTCGCAAAGGGCGGCGTCCTTGGAGGGTCGAGAGAGGCTTAGAGCCGGCTCTTTTGGAGAACCGCGCAAAAACAGCCTGCAACAAGCCAGCCAAGAAGCGCTTATTTCAAACCACTTTTTTGTTTCGCCGTGTTTCAGCGAATGCCAAAATAGGCGTGTGGTCCTGACGCCCCGACGCTGGCGCCAAGTTGGCGGACGTAAGTCCGCTCGCGACGGTGGCAACAAAGCCCGGTCACCGAGGAGAGCGAAGAAAACCGTTAAAACCATTGCGTAGGGAATGCCGGGCGAATCCGGTGTGACCGTGGTGACCATGCTCGTGTGCTGTTTCATTTTGCACGCGAGACTGCGGGCGCATCCAGCGCCCGGCATTCGCCGCACCCTCTGCTTTCAGACGGCACGGAAAATGGCAAGACTCGCGCATGCGCGGCGAGATCGTGCAGGCTTGCCCGCGGAGAACAACTCAGCCAGTCGACGCAAGACAACAATCCAAGGCGGCGTTCGAGTGGAGACCGCAATTGGAATGTCGGCCGCGTCACGTGAGTTCGACGTGCTCGCAGTACGCCAGGCTGGTAAGACTTAACGGGGGCATGAAGCCATACGCTTTGGAGGACATCTTGCCGGTTCGCTACTATGACTGGATCGCGCATTTCGCCGCCGAACGCCGGACAAACTTGCGGCCGTCGATCTCGCCAGCGGCCGCCAGCTCACTTACGCGCAATTCGACGCTCGCATTTCGCGCCTTGCCACGCATTTGCGCGACCGGCTGAACATCAAACGCGGCGACCGAGTTGCCGTGCTCGCGATGAACACGACGGACACCCTGGAGATCCAGTTCGCTTGCGGGCGGCTCGGCGCGGTGTTCCTGCCGCTGAATACCCGTCTCACTGTCCCCGAGCTGCAATACATCGTCGGAGACGCGACGCCGGCGCTGATCATTCACGACGCCGATCTGGCCGAGACGGCGCTGGCCGTGGCGAAGCTGTGCAACATCGGCTCGGTGCTGTTGATGGGGCAGGATGGTTCCTACGAGGCGGCGATCGCGGCTTCAAGACCGCTGAGGGAAGCGGACAGTGTGACGCTCGATGACATCTCCACCATCATGTACACGTCGGGCACGACGGGCCAGCCAAAGGGCGCCATCATTACCCACGGCATGACATTCTGGAACTGCGTCAATCTCGGCGGTCCGGCCTACATAACG
Source organism: Bradyrhizobium sp. (assembly GCA_045811665.1). GTDB lineage: Bacteria > Pseudomonadota > Alphaproteobacteria > Rhizobiales > Xanthobacteraceae > Bradyrhizobium. The sequence continues at coordinate 11,054 of JBJMTO010000020.1, read as the reverse complement.
CCGTCGTCGGTACTGCTGACGGTCCTGCCGCTGTTCCACACCGGCGGACTCAATTGCTACACCAACCCGGTGCTGCATGCCGGCGGCACCGTGCTGATCATGCGCGCCTTCGATCCCGGTGTTGCCCTTCAACTGATCAGCGATCCCACGCGCGGCATCAACGTATTTTTCGGGGTGCCTTCGATCTATCAATTCATGGCGCAGCATCCTGCGTTCGAGACTTCGGACTTCAGCCGGCTCGTCATCGGCGGTGTCGGCGGCGCGCCGATGCCGGTGCCGCTTCTGAAGGTTTGGGAGGAGCGCGGGGTGGCGCTGCAACAGGGTTATGGAATGACGGAGACCAGCCCGGCGGTACTCACGCTTGACCGGGAGGACGCGGCTCGCAAGGCGGGCTCGTCAGGCAAGCCGGTGCTGCACACCGAGGTGCGCATCGTCGCCCCCGACGGCGCCGAGGCCAGCATCGGAGAGCTCGGTGAGCTCTGGGTGAGAGGGCCGAACGTCACACCCGGATACTGGAATAGGCCCGACGCCAACCAGACTTCGTTTACCGATGGCTGGCTCCACACCGGTGACGCCACGCGGATGGACGAAGACGGCTTCTACTACATCGTCGATCGCTGGAAGGACATGTACATTTCCGGCGGCGAAAACGTCTATCCGGCCGAGGTCGAAAACGTGCTGCACCAGATCAGTGCGATTGCGGAAGCCGCCGTGATCGGCGTATCCGACAAGCAATGGGGTGAGGTCGGCATGGCCATCATCGCGGTGAAACCAGGACATGCACTGACCGAGGCGACGATACATGCGCACTGCGTTGCAAACCTTGCGCGTTTCAAGTGCCCTCGCCTCATCGAGTTCGTCGATGCGCTGCCACGCAATGCAACCGGCAAGTTCCACAAGCCGACGCTGCGAAGCAAGTTCGGCTTGGCTGCTGCCGCCAACACCAAGGCCAGCCGCTCGTGAAGCGCTACTCCGGCTTGCGACGAAAGGTGCTGAATTGAAATTTCTGAATCGCGCCCCAGGGCGTGACGTGCTCATGCCTCCGGCTGTCGATCAGTTCAAAGCCGTTTCCCAAGACGGCCGCCAGGGCTGCGGCGTTGTAGCGGCTGACAAGAAGGCCGCTGCATCGCTCCGGCCCATCCGTCGCGAACGTGGCGATGATGGCATGTCCGCGCGGACTCAAGGCGCGCCGGAGCCGCTCAACATAGGCGATCTGTTCGTGTTGCCGCGTAAGGAAGTGAAAGGCCGCGCGGTCGTGCCAGACATCGTAGGTCCGCGACGGATCCCAAGCCGTCACATCCGCTGTTATCCACGTCACCGCATGCGCCTTCTCGCCGATCCGCGCTCGGGATCGGGCAAGCGCGGCGGCCGACAAATCGAGCACCGTCAGGTCCTGGTAGCCGCGCTCCACCAGGCAATCGGCAAGCCGCGATGCTCCGCCGCCGATGTCGACAATGCCGGAGCTTGTATCAGCCGCGACAAGCTCCATGAGTTCAAGCGAGAGCGCCGGGGTCGGCTCAAACCAGCTCACCTGGTCTTCCGCCTTGCTGATGTACACGTTCTCCCAATGCGTTTGGCGGTCAGCTTCGTCCATCGCTTCCCTCGTTCTCGAAAAGTGCAGCGCACTAGCCATTCGCGCCGTCACTCTTGTGGGGCCTCGAATGCCCTCCCAAGTATATGGGAGCCGCGCAACCAATATCAGGCCGAGTTATGGATTCGCAGTTTCACTACCTGCCGCTGACGCCGGGATTGTTCTCCATCCTGGTGTTTCTGGCGGTCGCCCTGGTGATCCTGATTCAGCTCCGCATTCTCCGCTATGCCTATATGCGGCTTGGCGTCGGCCCCGGAATGGCCCTGTTTCTTTTGTTTGGATCGTTGATCGGCAGCTATTTCAACATTCCCATCACGGTGCTGCCCGGCACGCCGATGAGATCGGGCCAGATCGTCGATTTTTTCGGCATGCAGTATGTCGTGCCTGCGGTCGTGCAATGGCCCGGAACGGTACTGGCCGTGAATGTCGGCGGCGCCGTCATCCCCACGTTGATGTCGACCTATCTGGTGATTCGCTATCAATTGTGGATCAAGGCGGCGATCGCCACTGCGGCTATCACCGTCATCATTCATTCGATGGCGACGCCCGTTGCGGGCATCGGCATCGCGGTGCCGGTGTTTGCACCCGTGGTTGCCACCGCAATCCTGGCTTTTCTTCTTTCCCGCGAGTACGCGCCGCCACTGGCCTACATCGGCGGATCCATGGGAACCTTGATCGGTGCCGATCTTCTCAATCTGGACAAGATCAGCGGCCTTGGCGCGCCGGTCGCCTCCATCGGCGGCGCCGGCACTTTCGATGGAATATTCCTGACCGGGATTCTCGCAGTCCTGCTCGCGGGCATCGTTTCGCCATCGCAGCCGCGAACCGCATGGTAGCGCATTGGCGTGCAGGCGAATGCCACACCGGTCTTTATTCCGCGCCGCGGCAGGATCGCGGACCACGAAAATCATCAACGGAGACTATCGTACGCCGCCGCGAGTTGCCCTTGTGACGGACTCCTCATAATAAGAAATCAAAATAGATGGCGGTCAGCAGCCGGCCGCCTCGCAGTCCAAGAAAACAAGGGGCAAGGGTCACGCCATGGAAGCTCAGGTAAGCACTGCGTCCGTTTCAAGTGGCAAATGGTCACCCGCCGCTGACGCGAGTCATATCGTCAAAAGCATTCATGCAATGCTTCATCCGCGCAACATCGTGCTGGTCGGCGCTACCGACAAGCCGGGCAACTACGCCGAGCGGATCTGGAACAATCTGATCAAATACAAGTTTGCAGGGGGCCTCTATCCCGTCAACTCCAAGCGGGAAACGATCTGGGGTGTTCCCTGCTACAAGGATTTTGCCAGCCTGCCCGACAAGCCGGATCACGTGCTGGTGTTGGTGCCGGCGCGCTTTGCGGTGCAGGTGATCCGGGATGCGGCTGCGGCTGGCGCGCGTTCGGCCACGATCGTGACCTCCGGCTTCAGCGAATTGCAGGACGATGACAGCCAGCGCCTCGCCGCCGAATTGCAGCAGGCCATCCGCGAGACCGGGCTTGCGGTTACCGGTCCGAATTGTCTTGGCAATCTCAGTGCCGGCGAAAACATGTTCACCAACATCGACGACCGCATCGTCACCATGGAAGCCGGACCGGTTGCGATCGCCGGCCAGTCCGGTGCGATCGTGATGGCTATTCGTCAGACGCTAGAGGATCGCGGCGTGGGCGTCGGCTATATGGTCACGACAGGAAACGAAGCGGGGCTCGAAACCCCCGACCTGATGACCTATTTCGCCGCCGACCCCTCGATCCGCGTCATCGTGGTTTATCTTGAAGGCGTGCGGAACACCAAGGTCTTCCGTGCAGCCTGCAAGGCGGCGCGCGCAGCGGGCAAGCCCGTGATCGCGCTCAAGCTCGGGGCGTCCGAAGGTGGCCGCGCAGCAGCGATGGCGCACACGGGCGCGCTGGCCGGCTCGATCGAAACCTTCGATGCAATCTCGACCCGCGAAGGCGTGATCCGCGCGCGCGGTCTGGACGAACTGATCGAAACCACCGAATGCTTCGTCCACGCCGATCCGCCGAAAGGCAGCCGCCTCGCCGCGGTTTCGCTGTCGGGAGGCAAGCGCGGTCTCCTGATCGACGCCTTTTATTCGGCAGGGCTGAATTTCGCGCCGCTCAGCAAGAACGCTACCGAGAAGCTTGCGAAAATGCTGGGCCCCGGCAGCATCGTCGGCAATCCGCTCGACGCGGGGTTCGCCGCGGTGGTCGACCCTTCGGTTTATATGGAATCGATCAAGATCATGATCGACGATCCCGACACCGACATCGTCATCATCGACGCGGAGCTTCCGAAGGCGCCACACGAATTGCGCGAGCGGAATTTGCGCATCGTCAACGCGATGGCGGAAGCGGCCAGCAAGCCGGTTGTCTACATCAGCGCGATGTCGATCGGCTTCACTGAATTCACCAAGAGCTTGCGCAAGTCGTTGCCGCATATCGCCGTGATGCAGGGACTCGATCGCGCGGTCGGCGCCATCAAGTCGCTGATCGACTACGCGTCGTTGCCCAAGGTCGTTCCGGAGATCGTATCCAGCTCCACTGCGGCCGCGCGCGCCACTCTCGAGCGCTCATTGAAGAACGCGGACGGCGCCGCCTTGGACGAGGTTGCCTCGAAAAAGCTGCTCAAGGCCTACGGAATACCGGTTTCGAAGGAGGAGGTTGTTCAGACAGCCGCGGATGCGGTCAAGGTCGCGAAAAAAATTGGATTTCCCGTGGTGGCCAAGGTTGTCAGCGCGGAGATTTTGCACAAGTCCGACATCGGGGGGGTGGTGTTGAACCTCAACAGCGCTGCCGAAGTCAGGAAGGCTTTCAACGACATCGCCGCGCGCGTAAGCAAGCTGAAAGGCAAGCCGAAGCTCGATGGAATTTTGATCGCGCAACAGGTCAAAGCCGAGCTCGAACTGGTCATTGGCAGCGCGCTGGATGCTGAAATGGGTCCGGTAGTTTTGTTCGGAACCGGCGGCGTCGATATCGAATTGATGAAAGACGTCGCTTTGGCCGGCGCTCCGCTCGACGCGGACGAAGCCAGGGCATTGATCAACCGGACTAAGGCCGGCGTAAAGCTGAAGGGTTACCGCGGCAAGCCGGCTCTGCACGAGGTTTCGGCGGTGAAGGCGCTGGTCGGATTATCCAACCTGATGGCGGACGCGGGCTCCCGCATCGCATCGATCGATATCAATCCGTTCCTGATCAATACCAAAACCGGCGTCGCGGTCGACGCCCTCATCGTGCTGAACAACGCCGCCGCCAAACGCGCCGCCAGTCATTAGGCTGACAGGAACGTGCCTGGATGGATTTCGATTTACTAAGCAGGCGGCAGAAGCCCGCTCGCAAGCCGTGGGTTTGAGATGATCATTGAAAATCAGGCCATGGTTACGGAGGCGGTCCTGGAAGCAATGACGAGGGCCGAGGACCCGCGCCTGCGCGAAATACTGCTGGCGCTGGTTCGCCATCTGCATGGATTTGTCCGTGAGGTTCGGCTTACCGAGCGCGAGTTCCAGGAGGCCGTCAGAATCGTCGCCGCGATGGGACAGAAGACAACCGCCTCGCATAACGAGGTCGTGCTGATGGCGGGATCGCTGGGCGTCTCGTCACTGGTGTGCCTTCTCAACAACGGTATCGACGGTGAGACCGAGACCCAGGCCAACCTGTTGGGCCCGTTCTGGCGAGACGATCAAGCGCTCAGCGTAAGTGGCGACACGCTGGTGCGGTCTCCGACCCCCGGCGCGGCGCTGTTCGTCAGTGTCTCGATAGAGGATGACGGAGGGCGTCCGGTGGCCGGCGCCGAAATCGACGTTTGGCATTCCTCGCCGGAAGGTTTGTACGAGAACCAGGATCCCAAGCAGGCGGAAATGAATCTGCGCGGGCGTTTCATTTCCGACCAAGCCGGACGCTTCGATTTCCGCAGCGTCAAGCCTGCGGGTTATCCGATCCCCGTCGACGGTCCGGTCGGCGAACTGGTGAAGGCCTCCCGCCGTCACAACCATCGACCGGCACATCTTCACTTCATGGTCTTCAAACCCGGTTTCAAGACGTTGGTCTCCCAAATCTACTCACCCGACGATCCGCATCTTGATTCCGACGTGCAGTTCGGCGTCACGCGGGCTCTCATCGGCAACTACGTTCGGCATGACGAGCCCTCGCCCGAGCTGAATTTTCCGGCACCATGGTATTCGCTCGATCAGCGCTTCACGCTTGAGCAGGCGAGGCGAGGCGTCCGTCGGCGCCCATCCGGGCCAAAGTCGCGTCCTGATTGTGAATAGCCGACGGCGAGGCGATCGCAGGCGGTATAAACACTCTTTCGCGGCGTCAGCATTGCCCGTAGAACTGCCCCCCGCAGCCGGTAACGTAAATGAGAGCACGGTCGAGCAACCTCATCATCGGTTTCACGACGCTAGGGGTCATTGCCGCGGCGTTCGCCGCCTTGCTCGCTTTTCAGAAAATCCAGGCCCTTCGGCAGCAAAGCCTGCTTCGCATCGTTTTCGAAGGCTCTGCCAGCGGCCTGCGCAAAGGCGGCAGTGTGAATTTCGATGGGGTCCAGATTGGACAGATCAAATCCCTGAAGCTGGACACCCCCCGCAAGATCGTTGCGCTGGTCACCGTCGATAGCACCGCACCGATCCGCAAGGACACGGTTGTGGGTCTGGAATTCCAGGGATTGACCGGGGTGGCGGCGATATCGCTGACAGGCGGCGCGCCGACAGCGGCAGCGGTGCCGCTGGATGAAGACGCCATCCCGGTGCTGACCGCCGATCTGAGCGAGATCCAGTCCATCCGGGACTCGCTACATAATGTCGACCGCATCCTCGTCGGCAATCGTTCCATGACAAAAGAGGCGCTTCTCTCCTTTGAGACCTACACGGCGTCGATCGCGAACAAAGCCAATCTGATCGAAAGCATCATGGGGAAAGCCGAAACTGCCTTCGAAAGCGTCGATGCGGCGATGACGAAAATAAACACGGTCTTGCCGGGGCTTGCCCAAGGCCGGCCGGACGATTTGTTCATGAAGGTGCAGTCCATTCGCGAACTGGCCGAAAGCTTCAACAAGCGGTCCGGCGTCGTCATGGAGGAAGGCCGCCGCTCGCTCCTGGATATCAGCCAGGCCGCGGTCCGGTTTACCCGCAAGCTCGACCCACAGCCAAGCGCGCAGCCCGTATCGCCGCCCGCGCGGCCAGGGCAGAAGCGACAGTGACCATGACCTCCGTGGAGGGTGCGGCGCACGCGGTTCCGCTCATGAGTGACCAATGCGCGTGAAACTGCCCTCCTTCCACTGCAACTACGCGAAATGGCGCGAGCGGCGGTACAGACGCAATTAACCCCAAACCTGAAATATTTCTGATGAGGATGGAACCGAAGTTCCGGTGCGGAATTGTTCCATTTCGCGTCTGCTCTTGGAACCTAAATAGTTGGAAAAACTAACCTTTTTCACTTGCTTCCAGTTGGTCCGCGATATTTGATGCCCAAAAAATCTCCATCTGAGAAAAAAATTTCGCCCAGACTTGCTTGTTTCGAACGTGCTTTCTGCTCGAGGGGAACGCCATGAGTGATGTCGGGTCTACCGCTGCGTCGGCACGGCGCCGCAGCAAAGCCAAGCCGTACGCCAACGGCAAGTCCGACCCCTCACAGCAACTGCTTCAAGCCCTCCAGGCGATGCGAAGCGGGGACTTCTCGGTCCGGATGACCGGTGATCATCTCGGCATCGATGGCAAGATCGCCGACACCTTCAACGAAATCGTGGCGGCCAATCAGCGCATGGCGCAGCAGTTGGAACGCGTTGGTCAGGTCGTCGGCCGAGAGGGAAAAACCCGGCAGCGCGTCAAATTCGGACTGGCCAGCGGTTCGTGGGCCGACATGGAGGGCTCGGTCAACACCCTGATCGATGACCTGCTGTGGCCGACGCGCGAAGTGACCCGCGCCGTTGCGGCGGTGGCGCAGGGCGACCTGCTACAGACCGTGCAGCTCGACGTCGACGGCCGCCCGCTCGGGGGTGAGTTCTTGCAGTCTGCCACCATCGTGAACACGATGATCAAGCAGCTCAGCGTCTTCACCTCCGAAGTGACGCGCGTGGCTCGCGAAGTGGGCACCGAGGGCAAACTCGGCGGCCAGGCGCAGGTGCCCGAAGTGACGGGTGTCTGGAAAGACCTGACCGAGAGCGTCAATTCCATGGCCAACAACCTCACTGGCCAGGTTCGCAACATCGCCGAAGTCACCATCGCGGTCGCCAACGGTGACCTCTCCAAGAAAATTACGGTCGATGTCCGCGGCGAGATTCTGCAGCTGAAGGAAGCCATCAACACGATGGTGGACCAGCTGCGTTCGTTCGCCTCCGAAGTCACCCGCGTGGCGCGCGAGGTCGGCACCGACGGCAAGCTCGGCGGCCAAGCCATCGTTCCCGGGGTTGCCGGAACGTGGAAGGATCTCACCGACTCCGTGAACGCCATGTGCGGCAACTTGACAGCGCAGGTCCGGAACATCGCCAACGTGACCACCGCCGTCGCGCGTGGCGACCTGTCGCGCAAAATCACCGTGGACGTCCGGGGTGAAATTCTGGAACTAAAGGACACCATCAACACGATGGTCGATCAGCTCAACTCGTTCGCGTCCGAAGTCACGCGCGTCGCGCGCGAGGTTGGAACCGAGGGCAAACTCGGCGGTCAGGCTCAGGTGCCCGGTGTCGCAGGTACCTGGAAGGACCTCACTGACAACGTCAACTTCATGGCGAGCAACTTGACGGCCCAGGTCCGCAACATCGCCGACGTTGCCACCGCGATCGCCGGCGGCGACCTTTCCAAGAAGATCACCGTGAACGTGTCGGGCGAAATCCTGCAGCTGAAGGAAACGCTCAACACCATGGTCGACCAGCTCAACGCCTTTGCCGGCGAAGTGACGCGCGTCGCGCGCGAGGTCGGCACCGAGGGGCGGCTCGGCGGTCAAGCCAACGTGCTCGGCGTCGCCGGCACCTGGAAGGACCTGACCGAAAGCGTCAACTCGATGGCCAGCAATCTGACCGCGCAGGTCCGGAACATCGCCGAAGTGACGACCGCGGTCGCCAACGGCGACCTGTCCAAGAAGATCACGGTCGACGTGCGCGGTGAGATCCTCGAACTCAAAAACACCATCAACACCATGGTCGACCAGCTCAACGCCTTTGCCGGCGAAGAGACGCGCGTCGCGCGCGAGGTCGGTACCGAAGGCAAGCTGGGCGGTCAGGCGCTGGTGCGTGGCGTGGCCGGCACGTGGAAGGACCTTACCGACAGCGTCAACTCGATGGCCAGCAATCTCACCGGCCAGGTCCGCAACATCGCGGAAGTCGCGACGGCGGTCGCCAAGGGCGACCTTTCGAAAAAGATCACGGTGAACGTGTCGGGCGAAATCCTGCAGCTGAAGGAAACGCTCAACACGATGGTCGACCAGCTCAATGCCTTTGCCGGCGAAGTGACGCGCGTGGCGCGCGAGGTCGGCACCGACGGCAAGCTCGGCGGTCAGGCCGAAGTGCCGGGCGTGGCCGGCACCTGGAAAGACCTAACCGACAGCGTCAACTCCATGGCTGGCAACCTGACGGCGCAGGTCCGCAATATCGCCGAGGTCGCCACCGCGATCGCGGGCGGCGATCTTTCGCGCAAGATCACCGTGGACGTGCGCGGCGAGATCCTGCAACTAAAAGAGACGCTCAATACCATGGTCGATCAGCTCAACCGGTTCGCCGGTGAGGTGACGCGCGTGGCGCGCGAGGTCGGTACCGAAGGCCGCCTGGGTGGGCAGGCCAACGTGCCAGGCGTCGCCGGCACCTGGAAGGATCTGACCGACAGCGTCAACTCGATGGCGGGCAATCTGACCGCGCAGGTCCGCAACATCGCCGAAGTTACTACCGCGGTTGCGCGAGGCGACCTGTCGCGCAAGATCACCGTGGACGTCAAAGGCGAGATTCTGGAACTCAAGAACACCATCAACACGATGGTCGACCAGCTCAACGCCTTTGCGTCGGAAGTCACCCGCGTGGCCCGCGAGGTCGGCACCGAGGGTAAACTGGGCGGTCAGGCCGAAGTGCCTGAGGTTGCCGGCACCTGGAAGGACCTCACCGACAACGTCAACTTCATGGCCTCGAACCTGACGGCGCAGGTTCGCAACATCGCCGAAGTGGCCACCGCCATCGCTGGCGGTGACCTGTCGAAGAAAATTACCGTGGACGTTCGTGGCGAAATCCTGCTGCTCAAGGACACCCTCAACACCATGGTCGAGCAGCTTCGTTCGTTTGCTGCCGAAGTGACGCGTGTTGCGCGCGAAGTCGGAACCGAGGGCCGGTTGGGCGGGCAGGCCGTCGTGCCGGGCGTCGGCGGCACGTGGAAGGACCTGACCGACAACGTCAATCTGCTCGCCGCCAACCTTACCACGCAAGTTCGCAACATCGCGGAAGTCACAACCGCCGTCGCACGTGGCGACCTGTCGCGCAAAATCACGGTGGACGTGAAGGGCGAGATTCTCGAACTCAAGAACACCATCAACACCATGGTTGACCAGTTGAACGCCTTCGCGGGCGAGGTGACGCGCGTTGCGCGCGAAGTCGGCACCGAGGGCAAGCTCGGCGGTCAGGCTCAGGTGCCCGGCGTGGCCGGAACCTGGAAGGATCTGACCGACACCGTGAATTTCATGGCCGCCAACTTGACCGAGCAGGTTCGCGGTATCGTCAAGGTGGTGACCGCGGTCGCCAACGGCGACCTGAAACAAAACCTGACGGTGAAATCAAAGGGCGAAGTCGCGGCGCTCGCGGACACGATCAATAACATGACCGAGACCTTGGCGACGTTTGCCGATCAGGTCTCGAGCGTCGCGCGCGAGGTTGGCGTCGAGGGCCGGCTCGGCGGACAAGCCAATGTACCCGGCGCGGCGGGAACGTGGAAGGACTTGACCGGCAACGTCAACCTACTTGCGGCCAATCTGACGTCGCAGGTGCGCTCGATCGCAGAAGTGGCGACGGCCGTTACCAAAGGCGATTTGACCCGTTCGATCCAGGTCGATGCCCGAGGCGAAGTCGCCGAACTAAAAGACAACATCAATACGATGATCGGCAACCTGCGTCTCACAACCGACGTCAACACCGAACAGGACTGGCTAAAGACCAACCTGGCCAGGTTCACTAACATGCTTCAGGGCCAGCGCGACCTGACCACGGTCGGCCGGCTGCTTCTCACCGAGTTGACGCCGCTCGTGAATGCCCACATGGGCGTGATCTACCAGGTGGAGAACGAAGAAGATCCACATCTGCGGCTGCTCTCGGCCTACGCCGGCGACGGCATCAATCCGCACCAGCATATCGTGCAATTCGGCGACGGGCTCATCGGGCAATGCGCGATGGACAAACGCCAACGGCTGGTAACGGAAATCCCGGAAGATGCGGTGCCGATCAATTCGGCACTGTTGCGGGTAGTGCCGAAAAATATCGTGGTGCTTCCGGTGCTGTTCGAAAACCAGGTC
>JBJMTO010000019.1:0-6239 GCA_045811665.1 Bradyrhizobium sp. | reverse complement strand
ACCTTGAGCGCGCGGCTGAGGACGAATGCGCCAAGCGCACCGCTTTCCACCGCGATGCGCTTGCCCCTGAAATCCTTCATCGTCCGCATGCCCGAGCGGCCGACCACAACGTCAGCGCCGTGCGATATGTCGATGATGAGCACGATCCTCGGCTCCAACCCATCCTTGGCGAGAACAAACAGTTCATCCAGACTCGCCACCATCCCATCGATGGCCTGGTTACGAAACGCGCGGGAAACTTCCGTCGCGGAAGAGTATTCGACCAGCTGCACGGCGTCGCGATCGAGCTGCCCCAATTCCCTGGCGAGGTAAAGCGGCTCGCTGCCGATCCAGACATTGGTGCCGATGCGCAGGGGCGGCTCCGCTTCGCGCATGCATCCATTCAGCAAACACACTAAAACCATGCAGGCAAGGAGTGCCGGCGCGCGAGTTGCACAACGTGAAAAGGCGTTCATTTTTCTGCGAATCCCCCAGGGATGAATCTATAGCCTTCGCTGCGCACGGTACGGATGTACTCCGGATGCTCGGGATCGGGCTCGATCTTCTTGCGCAAGCGCAAGATACGCAGGTCGACACTGCGGTCGAGCGGATCCCAGTCGTCCTGGCCACTTAAATTGAGAATGTGTTCGCGCGTGAGAACGCGGTCCGGATGGTCGCTGAGCGCCTTGAGCAAAATGAATTCGAGCGGCGACATCGGCACTTCGTTGCCTTGCTCGTCGGTGAGCCGGTGTGCGGCGCGATCGAGCACGCAACGCCCCATGCGTACGCGCTCGGCGCCCATCTCAGCACTGAAAGTGGACGACGTGCGGCGCAGAACACTTTTCACGCGTGCCAGCAACTCACGTGGGTCGAACGGCTTGGTTACATAGTCATCCGCGCCGATCTCCAGTCCAACGATACGATCAACCACGGTGCCCGCGGAAGTCAGCATGATGATCGCCAGCCTGGCATAGCGTTCGCGCAGGAAACGCGCAAGGCTCAAGCCATCCTCCCCCGGCATGGCGACGTCAAGCAAGGCCACGTCCACGGGATGTTCTGCGGCAAGCGCCCGTGCAGCGTTGGCGCCGTCCGCCGCCAGCGCGATGTAGCCTTGGGAGACGAAATACTCCTCCAGCACCTCGCGCAAGTCGGGTTCGTCTTCGACGATCAGGATCGTAGCCTTCGGGTTCATGAGCGGGTGCCTCCCCTCCTGCAATCGGCAGCCGGATCATACAACCAGACTCGCGGCTTAAGCACGCCAGGGACGCGACTTGAAACACATGAAACAAAATTCCCGGAACGCTGAAATCCCTTCGATACAAAGTCCCAATAACGTACCGAGCCATCGCAGACGAGCGTGCAAACCGTCGTGACGCGCGACTCGCACGCCTGCCTGATTGACATATCCGCCGGGAGATCATGCCTATGACATCGAATGTTGTTGCCTTGACGGGCCTGCCGTTGAACCCGGGCTTGCGGGACGCGAATGCTCTGAACGGGAGGGAAAAGCCATGAGTTGGCTGTTCGTCGCCAGATTGCGGCCTTTTGTATTGATCGCCGGTGTGGCGAGTCTCATGCTGAACCTGGCCATGTTGATGCCAGCCATTTACATGACCCAGGTGTTTGACCGCGTATTTGCCAGCCGCAGCGGCGAAACACTGGTGATGCTGAGCGCCTTGGCCGTACTCGCCCTGGTGCTCGGTTATTGCATGGACGTCGTACGCGCAGGCGCTCTGAGCTGGTCTGGCAGGGCGCTCGACCGGCGTTTGTCTCCAACGGCCCTGGGCTGCATCCTGCGCGAAGCATCGGGAGTCACTGGCCGGCCTAACACCGACGTGCTCGGCGATATCGCGCAGCTGCGCGCCTTCCTGAGCGGCACCGGCATCAACGCGCTATTCGATGCGCCGTGGCTGCCGCTCTACCTAGTCGTCATAGGCTTGATGCATCCGTTGCTGGGAGTGGCCGCCGCTATCGGCGCCGGCCTGCTTGCCTTGCTCGCCGTACTGAACGAAAGATTGATGCGAGGCCAGGCGGACCAGTCATTGCGTTGTTCTCGCGATACCACCCGCCATGCAGAGGTGCTCACGCGCAATGCGGAAGTCATTGTCGGCATGGGCATGACGCAGGCAGCAATCGCAACCTGGCAAGTCCGCCACGATGCACTGTTGGAAGCGCAAGCGAAACTCAGCGTGGGCTCGTCGCGCCTTAGCGCACTGGCCCGCTTGACGCGCCAGGGAATGCAGATCGCCATGCTCGGGCTCGGCGCCTGGCTGGTCCTCGATGCGCATGCTTCGCCCGGAATCATGGTCGCCGCTACCATTCTTTTGGGGCGTGCGCTGCAACCGGTGGAGCAACTCATCGGCGGATGGAAAACTCTGGTAGGCGCACGCGCAGCCTGGAAGCGGTTGAACGAGCGGCCAGCCGTGAATACATCCGACACCGGACTCGAGTTGCCCGCACCCACCGGGCGGCTGGAAATCGAACGAGTCTTCTTCACTGCGGCCACGATGCGGCCGGCTCTTATCAAGGGCGTCGCATTTGCGCTGGAGCCCGGCGAAAGTCTTGGGGTAATCGGCCCCAGTGGATCCGGCAAAACAACGCTGATCAGGCTGATTCTCGGTATCTGGAAACCCCAATCCGGTGCGATTCGCCTGGACGGTGCCGACATCGCTCGCTGGGAGCGGGACGCGCTGGGCCGGCACATCGGCTATTTACCTCAGGACGTGGAGCTCTTCGGCGGAACCGTAGCCGAGAATATCGCGCGCCTTGCGGCCGTGGACTCAGACAAAGTGCTCGAGGCCGCGCACCTTGCTCATGCACACGACATGATTGTACGTTTGCCCGACGGCTACGACACACAGATCGGGGATGCCGGCGCAATCCTGTCGGGCGGACAGAGACAGCGGATCGCTTTTGCGCGAGCGCTTTACGGAAATCCCAGGCTGGTGGTGCTCGACGAACCGAATTCCAATCTTGACGCACAAGGCGAAGCGGCACTCGCGTCCGCGCTCGATGACCTGAAGGCGCGCGGCGTAACCACGATTATGGTGGGCCATCGCCCGGCGCTGATGTCCCGGCTCGACAAACTCGCGGTGTTGAAGGAAGGCGTCCTGGAAGCGTTCGGACCGGCAGCAGCCATATTGTCACGCATCAACACAGGGGCCGGTAAATCGACTGGACCCGCGCCGCTGAAAGCGGTCCAGGCCATGGAGGCCACGGCATGAACATCGCTCCTCGACTTTCCTTTGGCGGGCTGCTGGCCCAAACCGACGACGATCCCAACACGCGTGCCGAGCTTTTCCGGCAGACACGGCGACTGCTTATTCCACTTGCATTGGTCGCGGGATCGATCGCGTTCTGGGCGGCGAGTGCCCCCTTGTCCGGTGCGGTGGTGGCCAATGGACAACTTAAAGTAGAACTGAACCGAAAGACCGTGCAGCACCAGGAAGGCGGCATCGTCCGCGAAATTCTCGTGCGCGACGGACAGCGGGTACTGGCGGGACAACCCCTTGTCGTCATTGGCGATGTGCGCAGCGATTCCGAACTCAAGGTCCTGCAGGACCAGCTTCGTGGCGCGCGTATCCGCATGAGCCGCGCCGAAGCGGAGGCTGCCCTGCAATTGCACTTCAAGGTTCCGTCGGATCTTCTTGGTCTGCCCGAGGCGGCCGGAGATCTTGCACGCGAACAGGCGTTCTTCATCGCTCGCCGCCGGACGCTGGACGAGCAGACCACTGCACTGGAACGACAAATCAGTGAAGCCCACACGCAGGTTGCGGCGTTGAGCACGCAAATCGCCGCAACTGAAAACTCTGCCGGCTTTGCCACCGAGGAGCTTGAAATTAACGACAAGCTGGTGCGCGAGGGCTTTATCAGTCGTGCCCGCATGCTTCAACTGCAGCGTAGTGCATCGGACTACACGGCAAAGGTGGCCGAATACAGTAGCGAACTCGCCCTTGCGCGCCAGCGCGCCGGAGAACTTGAAGCGCGCATTGCGCAGGCCCGCAACCAGTACCAGCAACAGGCGGCGGACGAGTTCAAGGAGGCTTCCACGAAAGCTCGTGAGCTTGGGGAACGCCTGCGCCCGTCCCAAGACCAGGTCGAGCGCCAGATCGTGCGCTCGCCGGTCGATGGCGAAATCATGTCCATGCACGTCAGCGCCGTGGGCGAGGTGCTCGGCCCGCGACAGCCCATTCTCGATGTGGTCCCCGAGAAAGAAAAACTGGTAGTCGAAGCGCGTATCCATCCACAAGACATTAATCACGTGCACAAGGATGCGCCGGCGGAAGTGCGCTTCAGTGCATTCGATGCGCGCACCGTCCCCCTGCTGCCAGCCAGGGTGCTGTTTATCTCCCCGGATCGTGTCACGCAGCCCGAAACCAACGAATCGTGGTTTGTCGCGACCATCGAGGTCGACGCTGCAAGTCTCAAAAATTACCCGCAGATCCAGTTGCACGCGGGCATGCCGGCCGAACTGTTCGTTACCACGCCGGATCGCACGCTGTTCCAGTACCTCACAAAACCGCTAAGCCTGTTCGCGGGTCGCGCGATGCGCGAACCATGAGTCTCAATGCCGGCAGTCCGAATAACCGGCCATCCACACCACACCAACCTCAGCACTTTAACTTCAAGGGAATGAATAACATGAGCATCTTCATTGGTACCAATGCCGGCGACACGATCACACCAGAACTGGTGTCCCCCGGAGTGACTGTCATCGGATCAACCAAAAAACCGTCTGCAGCGAGCGACATTATTCTGGCCGGAAGCGGCGACGACATCGTAGCGGGAGGCGCAGGAGACGATCTTGCATCCCTCGGCGCGGGTAACGATACCTTTATCTGGAAGGCGGGCGATGGCAGCGATATCGTTGACGGCGGGTCGGGAACCGACCGCCTCGTATTCGGAGGTGCGGCGGGAAACGAAAACATCACGCTTGCGGCTGGCCCGCTCGGATTGGCACGGGTGACACGCGACGTCGGTAACGTGACCATGAATCTGACCAGCGTTGAGCGCATCGAGATAGCGGCATCCGATGGCCAGGACGGGATCACGGTGAACGATCTGTCGGGCACGACTGTGAAAGAGGTCCTGGTGAACCTGGCCGGCGCAGTGAATCCGCTTGCGGGAGATGGGCAGGCCGATGTGGTTACCGTAAAAGGTACCGAGGCGGCCGATGTGATCAACATCGCGCCAAACGGGACATCGGTGGTCGTGAGCGGACTTTTCGCCAGCACTACAGTAGATCATGCCGACACCATGGATCGTCTGCTGATTGCAGCGGGTGCCGGGAACGACATCGTCACTGCGGGCAATGGCCTGTCGACGTTGACCCAGCTGACCATCGATGGGGGCACCGGTAACGACACCCTCACCGGCGGCGACGGCGCGGACTTATTGCTCGGTGGCGATGGCAACGATTTGGTCAACGGTGGACGCGGCAACGACAGCGCGCAACTGGGCTCGGGCGATGATACCTTCGTCTGGAATCCGGGTGATGGCAGCGATGTGGTCGAGGGCGGCACCGGGACCGATACGCTGCAGTTCAACGGCTCCAACATTGGCGAGGACATGGCACTATCGGCCAGCGGCTCGCACGCATTGTTCACGCGCAATGTCGCGGCCATCACGATGGACCTGCACGGCATGGAGAACGTGAACGTCCGCACGCTCGGAGGCATCGACAACGTCGCCATCGGCGACTTGACCGGCACCGGCGTCAAGCAGGTTCACGTCGACCTTGGCGCCTTCGACGGCACCGACGACGGCGCGGCCGATCTGGTGTCCGTGGGCTTCACGACGGGCGACGACGCGATCAACTTCAACGTGCAGGCCGGCCCGGCGGTCATCAACCCCCTGGGCGGCGCGCAAGTCTTCGTCGATCACCAAGGCGTCGGCGATCGCTTCGCCATCGACGGGGGCGCGGGCGACGATAGCGTCACCGCCCACGGCAGCGGCGGCGATGACGTCATCGGTATTGCGCGCGACGGCACGGACAGCATTGCGGTGTTTGCCGAGGGCGGTCAGGCGATCAGCCTCATCGGTGTCGAGCATCTGCTGGTCGAAGGCGGCGCAGGCAACGACATCATCACGGGCCAGAACGGCATCAGCACGTTGACCCAGCTGACCATCGATGGGGGCGCGGGTAACGACACCCTCACCGGCGGCGACGGCGCGGACTTATTGCTCGGTGGCGATGGCAACGATTTGGTCAACGGTGGACGCGGCAACGACAGCGCGCAACTGGGCTCGGGCGATGATAC
>JBJMTO010000018.1:0-11077 GCA_045811665.1 Bradyrhizobium sp. | reverse complement strand
GAACCATCTGGCAGCACGGCATCCGCGACGACACCTTGTCATTGCTGGAGACGATACTGAGTTAGCGCAGGTGTTCGAGGCTGCCGTCCGCATCCGAGGGCTGGATTACATCCGTGTTTCGGAGGCGCAGCTTGACAGTCTTAATCCGAATGACTTGGCCGCAATGCTTTCCGGCCGGCGGCCTTGGGCCATCATTGACGCACGCGCGATCCCGGCAAGCTTCAAGCCGGATTTTGATCGCGATCGGCTCGTTAGGGCGGGCTCGAAGCTCGAAGTACCGATCGCCAGGCTTTCAGTCGAGAAAATGAAGCCGATTGTGTATCTCGGGCCGTCGCGAGATGGAGCAGTTCAGGTCTCCGAACGCGAATGCTGGAATGAGCTCGAACGACGCGTCTTGATGGCGCATCAACAAAGCTTGATCGTCCGGACTGGCCCCACCTCCGTTGACGTCCTTCTCGATCTGCTCGTCGATGGCGAAAGCGGCGTTTGGCAACCCACAACAGCGTTGTCTGTCGGCTCCGATCCGGCATCAATACGCCGCGAGCAAACAAAACCAACTCGGATGGAGGCAGGGCTGTCGATCCCGCAATAGGAACAGCTCTTCGCACGCAGGCCCGGCACATTATTTAAACGCGCTTGCGCAAAAAGGCGCGTCGGTTGCGCAGTTCTGCCACTTTCCCGCGCAAACGGTCTCGCGGGAGAATTCCATGGCTGCTCCAAAGTTCCCACTCGACGGCGTGTGGTCGTTTCTGCACGTTTCAAACGAAGCTGTGCACCCGGCCGAAGTGCGCGAGATAACCGTGCCGGGCGTCTGGCAGGCGCAGTTCCGTGACCTGCGCATGAGCGCCGGCATCGGAATCTTTTTGCGTCGGTTCACACTTCCTCCGGGATGGCTGCACGATCGCGTCTACCTCCGCTTTGGCGCGGTGTTTCATCATGCACGGG
The DNA here is from genome assembly GCA_045811665.1 of Bradyrhizobium sp. Classification (GTDB taxonomy): domain Bacteria; phylum Pseudomonadota; class Alphaproteobacteria; order Rhizobiales; family Xanthobacteraceae; genus Bradyrhizobium. Next base: position 10,132 of record JBJMTO010000018.1, on the reverse strand, counting down.
TATGGATCAACGAACACCATGTGGGCGACCATGAAGGTGGGTTTCTTCCATTTTCCTTCGACGTGACGCAGTACCTGTCCGACGGCGTCAACGAGATCAAGGTGCGCGTGGAGAGCCCGACCGACGATCCATCGGAGTTCGCCGACGCACCATTTGCCGAGATACCGTTCGGCAAGCAGAGCTGGTACGGGCCGCTGTCCGGCATCTGGCAGTCGGTTTATCTCGAGCGGCGCACCGCAGATCACCTTGCCCGGATCCGCGTTCGTTGCGAGCCAGACACCGGAGAAGTCTGCGCACTGATTGCTTTTGGCGCGACTGTCGCCGCGAACGCGCATCTTGAAATGACGATCGTCTCACCTTCGGGTGAAGTCGCAGCCGTCGCGGCAATCGACGTCGCTGCGGGCCAGGACATCGCCATCATGCGCGCCAGGGTGTCCGAGGTATCGACGTGGTCGCCTAGCCACCCGCAGCTTTATCGTTTGCAAGTGGTCATGACGCGCGATGATCGCGTGATCGACGACGCCGAGGAGACGTTCGGCTTTCGCACGATCGAGACTCGCGGCGGCAGGTTCTATCTCAACGGCGAACTTCTGTATCTGCGTGGCGCGCTCGATCAGGATTACTACCCTGACACGATCTGCACGCCACCGTCGGTCGAGTTCCTGGAAGATCAGTTCCGCAAGGCCAAAGCGCTCGGCCTCAACTGCTTGCGGTGCCACATCAAGGCGCCGGACCCGAGGTATTACGAGGTTGCCGATCGGATCGGAATGCTGATCTGGGCCGAACTCCCCAACGGCGGCTTCTCGACCGAGAAGTCTCGTGCCCGCAAGGAGCAAACCTTGATGGGCATCGTCGATCGCGACCGCAATCATCCCTCGATCATCTGCTGGACGATCATCAATGAAAATTGGGGGGTAGATCTTGTCCATGACCCCGATCATCGGGAATGGCTGAGAAAACTGTATCTGTGGCTGAAGGCCTACGATACGTCCCGGCTGGTGGTCGACAATTCACCGCTCGCGCCGAGCTTCCACGTTTGCACCGACATAGCGGACTACCACTTCTATGCGGGGTTCCCCGACGGTCGGGACGACTGGGACAATTTCGTTGAGCGCTTGGCCAGCCGCGCCGACTGGCTCTTCAGTCCTCACGGCGACGCCGTCACGTCGCACGATGAGCCGATCGTGTGCTCCGAATTCGGCAACTGGGGCCTGCCCGATCCGAAGCAGCTCAGCGGCGGCGACGGCAGCGAGCCCTGGTGGTTTGAGACCGGGCACGACTGGAGCGACGGCGTGACGTATGCGCACGGAGTTGAGAACCGGTTTGGCGACTGGAGTCTTGATCGTGTGTTTGGGTCCTTCCGCGCCTTCATCGAGGCGGCGCAATGGCAGCAGTTCCATGCGTTGAAATACGAGATCGAGTCGATGAGGCGCCGGCCACAGCTGGCCGGCTACGTCATCACCGAGTTCACCGATTGCCATTGGGAGTCGAATGGACTGCTTGATCTCCGGCGCAATCCGCGCGTCTTTCACGACGTGTTCCGCACCATCAACGCGGACACGGTCATCGTCCCGCAATGGGAGCGGCTCGCCTTCTGGGATGACGAGACACTGCAGGTCGGCGTCGCAGTGGCGCATGCCGCGAATACCGTGGAAGACGCAACCCTGGACGTCTCTCTGGATGCACGCTGGGTGAAGCTCGCCTGCCGGCTCGACCCTGGCGGGGTGACGGATCTTGGAAAGGTGGCGCTTACGATTCCCAGCGTCGAGGAGGCGCGAAGTTTCGTTGTTTCGTTCGACTTGCGCCGTCCTGACGGCAGCTTGATCGCCACCAACAGACTGGAGATAGCGGTTCATCCGACGCGCGTTCGCAACGCCCGACTGGAGCAAAGGATGTGGTCGCCCAGCAAGTCCTTGCGCGAGCGCCTACGGGCGCACGGCTACTCGATCGCGAACGGAATGGAAACGGCGGACATCGTGGTTGCGACGGAGCACGACGCGGCGATTGCGGGATATGTGCGGGCAGGGGGAAGTCTGCTGCTGCTCCCCGAAGCCGAGGGGACGCTGTATCCCTTCTTCCCGCACTGGCAGAGCGTCAAGGTACAAAACCGCAAGGGGACGATCTGGCGCGGGGACTGGGCTTCTTCATTCGCCTGGCTGCGGCGTCAAAATGCGTTCGCGTGTTTGCCGGGCGGGCCGCTTATAGACGCGACCTTCGATCGCGTGATCCCCGATGCGGTGATCAGCGGCTGCAATCTGCTCGATTTCCAGGCGCGGGTGCATGCGGGTCTCGTCGTAGGCTGGATCCATAAGCCCGTGGCCCTGACGATCGAACGCGGCTACGGCAAGGGACGGCTGTTGGCTTCGACGTTCCGCCTGTTCCGCGACAGCCCCGGAGCTGATCCGACCGCAACGGTGTTGCTCGACAGTCTATTTCAGACGCTCGTGGCGTCCATGGCTCGGCCGACGACCCTGCCGACGACGAGCTCGCTGCCGTTAGCCGCGGGTGTATGAGCGGCATCCGTTCACGCTGAGCATGGGCGACGGGGAGCGACCAGGCAAATACTGTTTCAAGGGAAAAGATGGTGCTGCCAGACAGGATTGAACTGTCGACCTCTCCATTACCAATGGAGTGCTCTACCACTGAGCTACGGCAGCGTGCCTCGGACTACGAGATTGGGCCAAAAAGGCTTCCACAGGCGGCCGATCCTTGCCACAAGGCCCCCGCGCGCGCAAGCGCGGGGTCGCCGGAAGCCAAATCAAAAATGGCGAAAACTCAGCGCACAACGCGGTCAGTAGCCTTCATTTCTGTCAGTTGCGGCCCGATCCTGGCGCCGATTTCCTCGGCCAAAGCCTGCAGCGCCTTGATTGGTCGGATCAGCACCTCGAACTCGATCATTTCGCCGGCCTCGTCGAACTTGACGAGGTCGATACCCTTCAGCTGCCATTTGCCGATGTTGGCTGTAAATTCCAGAGCCACGTCGTGGCTACCGGCCACGAAGGTGCGGTGATAGGTAAAATTTTCGAAAATCTGCACCACGGTCGTGAGCACCAGTAAAGTCGCGGCGCGGCCCGGGATCGGCGATTGCACAATGGGCGTACGAAAAACGATGTCCTCCGATAGAAGCGGCGCGAGGATCTCGGGGTCGCCGGAAGCCACGAACCGATGCCAGCCTTCCAGCGTCCGCAGCGGCAGTGGCGCCAGCCCAGGTTTATTGGCAATCATTGGAGCTCTCCGGGTGATATGTTTTGGTGCGCGGCGCATGCAATCGGGTCCACGATGAAGGATGGCGAACACAAAGGCGAGGGTCGAATCGGAGCGCCTGCCAAAAAGAATTCGCGGCAGGATCGGCTCAAGCTGGCGCTGCGCGAAAATCTCAAGCGCCGGAAAATGCAGGCGCGGGCGCGCAGCGATGCCTCAGACGAGCGGCCCAAAGACAAACGAGGCTACTAACATGTGAGACGACGATGGGCTTTCGATGCGGCGCGTGCGCCCGCCCAAAACGAACGCCCGTATTGTAGTTGCACCGACAGCTCGGTAGTAATTTTTGGTTGCCGGTCGTAGCATGCGTTTGTCTCAACGACGGAGCGCTCCCATGATTCTCGGTATGAGCTTGTCCACCTTTACGGCTTTCCACGTCGTTATCAGTTTGATCGCGATCGTTTCCGGACTCATCGTCATGTTCGGGCTGCTCGGCTCCAACCGGAGGCCGAGCCTGACCGCCGCATTCCTTCTGTTCACCATTTTGACCAGCGCTACCGGATTCCTGTTTCCGTTCGACAAGCTATTGCCCTCGCACATGATCGGCATCGTCTCCCTGTTGCTTCTGGCGGTCGCCTGTATCGCGCTTTATGCGATGAAGCTTTCCGGCGCATGGCGCTGGATTTATGTGCTGACTGCGATGATTGCGCTCTATCTGAATGTGTTCGTGCTGATCATACAAAGTTTCCTGAAGCTTGGGCCGCTGCACGCGTTGGCGCCTAGCGTGCCGCCGAGTGAGCCGCCGTTCGCGATCGCCCAGGGCATCGTGCTTCTGTTCTTCGTGATTGTAATCATCGGCGCGGTCAGGCGTTTTCGTCCGATCCCGGCTTACGTCTGACTGCTGGCCGGGAAAGTCGTCGTTTCGGCGCTGCCGGGATGGTCGGGCAGGGCGGGTTGCGCCAATGCCTTCTCGACGCGGGTGTTGCAAAGCGTGCCTTTAGTGGGGCGAACCTCGGCGGAGAGCGACATGCCAAGCTGCCCGAAAGAATGCCGGGATTTGCTGCAGTGGAAAGCCAGGATGTGGACTGCATCAAACCCGACGCGGAAGTCACGACCGCGGTGGAAACTCGATCGATCCCAGACGTTGTATAACGGGGTTGATGTTCAACCCGACCTCAAATAGCCGCAAAGCTTTTGCCATCAACTCACCAACGCTCTATAACTTTGTGCATAGCAAAATTGGGGGTCGCGTGGATCGCATTCGCATCATTGGAGGCCGTCCGCTCACTGGCACCATCCCGATCTCGGGCGCGAAGAATGCCGCGCTCCCGCTGATGATCGCCGGGCTTTTGACCGAGGAAACCTTGATCCTGGACAATGTGCCGAGACTTGCCGACGTCGCGCAGCTGCAGCGGATTCTGGGCAATCACGGTGTGGATATCATGGCGGCCGGCAAGCGGCCGGGGGATCACGAGTATCAGGGTCAGACGCTGCACATTTCGGCCGCGAACATCATCGACACGACGGCGCCTTACGAGCTGGTTTCGCGGATGCGCGCGAGCTTCTGGGTGATCGCGCCGCTGCTCGCACGGATGCACGAAGCTAAGGTGTCGCTGCCCGGTGGCTGCGCCATCGGCACCAGGCCCGTCGACTTGCTGATCATGGCGCTGGAGAAGCTCGGGGGCGAACTCGCCATTGACGGCGGGTATGTCGTCGCCAAGGCCCCCGGCGGGCTCAAAGGCGCTGCTATCGATTTCCCGAAGGTGACGGTGAGCGGTACGCATGTGGCCATGATGGCGGCGACGCTCGCCAACGGCACGAGCGTCATCAGCAATGCTGCCCGCGAGCCCGAAATAGTCGACGTGGCGGACTGCCTCAACAAGATGGGCGCGCGCATTTCCGGTGCGGGGACTCCCCGCATCGTTGTCGAGGGCGTTTCCAAGCTCCACGGCGCCCGCCACCAGGTGCTGCCGGATCGGATCGAAACCGGGACCTATGCCATGGCCGTGGCGATGACCGGCGGCGATGTGCAGTTGACCGGCGCGCGGCCCGAACTGCTGCAATCCGCGCTGGACGTGCTGATCCAGGCCGGAGCCATCATCACCTCGAACAATGAGGGCATTCGCGTCGTCCGAAACGGCGCCGGGATCGAGCCGGTGACGGTTTCGACCGCTCCGTTCCCCGGTTTTCCCACCGATCTACAGGCTCAGCTGATGGCACTGATGGCCTGCGCCAAGGGTTCCTCGCACATCACCGAAACGATTTTCGAAAACCGCTTCATGCACGTACAGGAACTGGCGCGCTTCGGCGCGCGGATTCACCTCGATGGCGAAACAGCGATCATAGACGGCATTGCCAGGCTGCGCGGTGCGCCAGTGATGGCGACCGATCTGCGCGCTTCGGTGTCGCTGGTGATCGCGGGGCTCGCCGCAGAAGGCGAGACCATGGTCAATCGCGTTTACCATCTCGACCGCGGCTTCGAGCGGCTCGAGGAAAAGCTGTCGGCCTGTGGCGCTTCGATCGAACGCATCAGCGACTGAGTTTGGAGGTGCCCAGCGGTGGCGGCCCAGCTGAAATTGATCGCGCTGGATGCGGACGACCTGATGGTGATTTCAGCGCATGTCCAGGACGCCCGCGTCAAGGTCCCTGACATCATCTGGCGCCAGAACGAAAAGCGGCTGGTGGTCGGCATGAGCCGGCTCGATTGGGAACAGAGTCTGGCCGGCGAGACCTCCCCGCGCCGTCTGATCGCGGCGCTGCGCTTCGACCGGGTGCTGGCGTGTAAATCGCGCAACATCGACCTCGGGAGCCCGGATGCTGCGCTCGAGTTGCTGGCAATCGAGTTCCACCCCGCCGAACCGCCAAGCGGGAGCGCAGTCCTGCTGTTCAGCCATGGTGGCGCGCTTCGGCTCGACCTCGAATGCCTGGAATGCGAGCTGACCGATCTTGGGACCGACAATCTCGGCACCACCGATTTCGGCGAAGACGCGCATTCGTCAGGTTCGGATGCCTGACCGAGCGGCTTGTGCTCTCTTTCTGCTCTCGGATGACGATTGCAGGAGCAAGACAATGAGGTTGCCCAACGACCCGGCCTAAATCTACCGCCTGCACCCCGACGGAATGCGTATTCGGCATGGCAAGGGTTGACGGCGATTTCTGGTCGCGCCATTGAGCAGAGGGCGTTGCAACAAAGCCCCCCGCCCGGAAAGCCGCCATGCCCGTTCGCCTCGACCGCAGCAGTGCCGATTTTACCGAGCTATTCGCGAGCTTCCTCACGACCAAGCGCGAGGTCTCGGCCGATATCGAGGCGGCCGCCCGGGCCATCGTTGATGACGTGGCCGCGCGTGGCGACGCCGCGCTGATCGAGGCGACACGCAAGTTCGATCGGCTAGACGTGGAGGCGGGCGGGTTGCGCGTGACTTCCGCTGAAATCGAAGCGGCCGTGAAGGTTTGCGAGGGAGACACCCTCGAGGCTCTCGAACTGGCGCGCGACCGCATTGAGTCGTTTCATGTTCGCCAATTGCCAAAGGATGAGCGCTTCACCGATGCGCTTGGCGTCGAGCTCGGCTGGCGCTGGAGCGCGATCGAATCGGTCGGGCTTTACGTCCCAGGCGGCACCGCCGCCTATCCCTCTTCGGTGCTGATGAATTCGGTTCCCGCGAAGGTGGCTGGCGTCAGGCGCGTGGTGATGGTGGTGCCGGCGCCTTTAGGCAAACTCAATCCGCTGGTCCTGGCCGCGGCCAATCTCGGCGGCGTCTCCGAAATCTATCGCGTGGGGGGCGCGCAGGCGGTTGCCGCGCTCGCCTATGGCACCGCAACCATCGCGCCCGTGGCCAAGATTGTTGGCCCTGGCAACGCCTATGTCGCCGCGGCCAAGCGGCTGGTGTTCGGCAAAGTCGGGATCGACATGATCGCGGGTCCGTCGGAAGTGCTCATCATCGCCGACGGCACTGCCAATGCCGGCTGGATCGCGGCCGATTTGCTGGCCCAAGCCGAGCACGACGTCAACGCCCAGTCGATCCTGATCACCGACAGCCCGACGCTTGCGGCGGAGGTCGAACGCGCGGTGCAATCCCAGCTCGCAAGCTTGCCTCGCGAGCGGATCGCACGCGCCTCGTGGCAGGAATTCGGCGCGATTATCATCGTCGGGAGCATCGATCAGGCCGTGCCGCTGGCGAATGAGATTGCGGCCGAGCATCTCGAAATCATGACCGCCGATGCGGAAGCGGTTTCCGCGCAGATTCGGAACGCAGGCGCTATCTTCATCGGGCCGCATACGCCCGAGGCGATCGGCGACTACGTCGGCGGCTCCAATCACGTGCTGCCGACCGCGCGCTCGGCCCGGTTCTCGTCGGGACTTGGCGTGCTGGATTTCATGAAAAGAACCTCGATCCTGAAGTGCGGCCCGGACCAGCTGCGGGCGCTGGGCCCCGCGGCGATGACGCTGGGCAAGGCCGAAGGCCTGGATGCCCATGCGCGTTCGGTCGGACTGCGCCTCAATCTGTGATGACCACTAGACCACCAGGGGGAGACGCGCAAAACCGCATCGTTGCGGTGACGCTGGACGAGGAATCCATTGGGCGTTCCGGCCCGGACATCGAGCACGAGCGCGCGATCGCGATTTACGATCTGATCGAAGAAAACGTGTTCGCGCCGGAAGGCGCGGGAGAAGGACCATTCACGCTGCATCTAGGCATCACCGGCAACCGGCTGATGTTCGACATCCGCCGCGAGGACGGCGCGGCGGTGGTGGCTCACTTGCTGTCGCTGACGCCGTTCCGTCGGATCGTGAAGGACTACTTCATGATCTGCGACAGCTACTATCAGGCGATCCGCACGGCGACGCCTGACAAGATCGAAGCCATCGACATGGGACGCCGGGGGATTCACGACGAAGGCTCGCGCACGCTGCAGGAACGGCTGAACGGCAAGGTGCGGCTCGATTTCGAAACCGCCCGCCGGCTGTTTACCCTGATCTGCGTGCTGCACTGGAAGGGCTAAGCGCATGATGCCGCGTCCAAGCGCCGCGCGATCGATCCTGACCTTGATCACGCACATGGAAACCTAGGCCGGTGGAGGAGCCTGCACGCGCGCGCAATCCGCAGGCCGTGCTGTTTGCGTGCGGCTTGAACAGCGTACGCTCGCCGATGGCGGAAAGCCTGCTGAGGAACATGTTTCCCCGCTCGCTGTACGTGAAATCCGCGGGCGTGCGCAAAGGCGAACTCGATCCGTTCGCGGTCGCGGTGATGGCGGAATTGGGCCAGGACATTTCCGGCCACAAGCCGATGACGTTCGAGGAGCTTGACGACTGGGAAGGGCTGAATTTCGACCTCATCATCACACTCTCGCCTGAAGCCCATCACAAGGCCCTGGAGCTGACGCACACCGTGGCCGCAGATGTGGAATACTGGCCGACCCAGGATCCGACCGGCGTCGAGGGCAATCGGGAGCAGCAGTTGCAGGCCTATCGCGATGTCTGCGACAGTCTTTCGATGCGTATTCGCCGCCGCTTCGCCAAGGCAGGCGCGGCGAGCGGATGATAAAGCCGGAATCCCCTGGATGAACTCAGTTAACGGATGCACACCGTACAGCGGCGCTAGTTGTCTCGGCGCATCCGTTCCGATACGTTCCGCGCGCATCCTGCCGCCCTCCGTCCAAACAAAACGCGCATGCTAGGCCGCCCCAAATTCGTTCTTGCTTCCGGTTCGCCGCGTCGTCTTGCGTTGTTGAATCAGGCCGGTATCGAGCCCGATGCTTTGCGGCCGGCCGACGTCGACGAGACCCCGAAGCGAGGTGAGCTGCCGCGTGCCTGCGCCAATCGTCTGGCGCGAGCCAAAGCTGAGGCCGCGCTCAAATCGGTGCAGCTCGATGACGAGTTGCGCGGCGCGTTCGTTCTCAGCGCCGATACGGTGGTCGCAGTCGGCCGCCGTATCCTGCCAAAAGCAAACCTGGTGGACGAAGCCTCGCAATGCCTGCGTCTGTTGTCCGGGCGCAACCACCGGGTCTACACCGCGATCTGCCTCGTGACTCCAAAAGAGGCGTTCCGCCAGCGCCTCGTCGAGAGCCGCGTGCGCTTCAAGCGGCTGAGCGAGGATGACATTCAGGCCTATATCGGCTCGGGCGAGTGGCGCGGCAAAGCCGGCGGCTACGCCGTTCAGGGGATCGCAGGTTCGTTCGTGGTGAAGATGGTCGGTTCGTACACCAATGTCGTCGGCCTGCCGCTGTATGAATCGATCACGCTGCTCGGCGGCGAAGGTTTTCCCATTCGCTTCGGTTGGCTAAATGCCAGCTAAGCCGCCAAAGCATGCCCCTTCGGGCAAGCGCCCTTCCAAAGGGGCCGACAAACCGTGCCCGATCTGCGGCAAGCCGTCCGAAGAGGAATCGCGTCCTTTCTGTTCCGAACGCTGCCGGGCCGTCGACCTCAACCGATGGCTTTCGAATTCCTATGCCATTCCCGGGCGCAAGGATGCGGATGAAGACGCCGATTAGGGTTTCTCCAGCTAGCGCGGGTGGCCGTTCGCGGCTGAAAACGTGCCGGATTACTGCGAAGCCATCAGATCGCACATTCCGCTGGGCCGGCGCGCCGAGACGGATTTTCACGAGGTCGCGCCATGCGCGGCCCTATGCCGAACCATGGTGGACAGGACAGGCTGTCCTGACTATAAACCCCCGCTCCCAAGTCCCCGGTGGACTGGAAGTGCCCAGGTAGCTCAGTTGGTAGAGCATGCGACTGAAAATCGCAGTGTCGGTGGTTCAATTCCGCCCCTGGGCACCATCATTTCAAGCACTTAGCGCTCTCGAACTGCTCGATGATTAAGATGGGTGGGTAATTCCAGTGTAATCGTTTACGCCAAGCGCGGACTATTTTACGAATGCGATCTCATTGACCTTGGTTCTATAATTATTCTTTTTCGAACTGGAATACGCGCAG
>JBJMTO010000017.1:0-10380 GCA_045811665.1 Bradyrhizobium sp. | reverse complement strand
CAGGCCGATGGATGCAGCGCCAAGAAAATAAAAATGACGTCTCATTCCAGTTGCCGACGCATGGCAACGAGTTCTCTGCGGATCCACGCCTTGACGGTTCCGACCGGGACCCTCAGGTATTGCGCGATTTCTTCATGCGTGCGCCCGTCGATGATCGCTAGAAGCAGGCTTGCGCGGTGCCTTGGTTCGAGCTGATCGAGCATGGTGCGAAGCGCCATCGCGTCCGGAATGCAGGACGCGGGGTTTGGAACCGTTTGCTCCCGCTCGCAGATGGCGTTCAGGGTGTCGTCTTCGAGCGCGAGTTCGCGCCTGGCGTTCTCCCGGGCCTTCAGCGCGGTGTTGCGAACGATCGCATAGATCCAGCCCCTTGCGGAGCCGCGTGCAGGATCAAAGTTTTTGGCATCCCGGAGAATCTGCGCGAATACCTCATGGATCACATCCTCCGCACGTGACATGTCGTGGACAATGCGGTGTGCCACCGCGCGCAACTGGTCCTTCTCGCGGGCGTAGATTTTTCCAACCGCCGACTGCGACCCGGAGGCGCACTCAAGCAACGCCGCCTCGTAATCGAAGGGGCTGTCGACTCGCGCTGCGCCGGAGCGTGACTGTGCAGACTTTCCGTACGCGGCGCTTGGGTGCATTTGATCGAACTCACTATCGCACGAAATAATATTCCAGTGCAGGGAACCATGGACTGACTACAACTCAGCGCATCACAAAATCAAACCAGCGGCACCGAATTCGTTCCTAAGTTTTTGGCGGTCGTCATCATTGCAGCGGGGCATGAAGAAGGAGGCCTACAATCAAACGTGTTCGTTCGTTTGTACGCGTCGACTCCAATGCGTTCCTCTTTGTACTTGTGCTTAGGTTTGCTCATTAAAATCGTTCCGCCAAAACAGCTCTCGCCCGGCAGCGCTTCACTGCCGGGCGACCCATCATTACCGTTAAGCGACGTGATGCACGTCGTGCAACGTATCCGCCGGGGCGTCGAAATGCCCTACGTCGAAGTGATCCGCCGGCCCCATCTGGTCGATGGCGTAATCGAGCGCATGCCCGGAGGACATCGAAGCAAGCGCGCCCTGCATGTCACCCGAATGATCTGGACCGTACGAGCCGAGGTCACCATGGGAGAAGTCGTACTTGGCAAGTACTTCGCCGCAGTCCGCTGGCTTCGGGTCGCAATAATTCTTCTGGGGCTCGCAATAGTCCTTCTGCGGCTCGCAATTGTCCTTTGGCTCGCAATAATCCTTCTGCGGCTCGCAGTTGTCGTTCTTGGCGTCTTTCCAACCACCATCATACTTCCCCCCATCGTACTTCCCACCATCGTACTTCCCACCATCGTACCGCGAGTCGGCGTGCTCCTTGTTTGTCTCGCATTCCTCGTTTCTGGCGTCTTTCCAGTCAGACTTGGTGTAGTCGTGGTCCTTGTAGTCGGTATTCCATTTATTGTGCGGCTCGCAGTTTTCGTTTTTGGCGTCTTTCCAGTCAGGCTTGGTGTAATCGTGGTCCTTGTAATCGGTGTTCGACTTGTACTCCCTGCCGTCGCTGCATTCGTCAGGTTTGGCTGTCTTGCAGTCGTTCTCGGGCTTCTTGTACTCAGGCTCGTCGCACTTCGGTTCCGTCTTGCAGATCTCCGGAATGTTTATCGGCTTGAAAACGTTGGTAACGCTGGTCAGGATAGACATGGTTTTGCTCCTCGCGTTGTATTTGCGACGGTCGCGGGCACATGCCTTGTCCGGATATCACGCCGTCATACTTACTGTCGCTGACGCGCGCCGACGGATGCAGTGAATAAAAATAAATTTGCATCGGAGATGCAGCGCCGTGGGTTGCGGCGTGGCCACGAGTTCTCTCCAAATAATGCGTTCAGGATTTGGGGCCGGAACCCTGGCTATTGAACACGAGCGCTTGGTGCGTGCCTTGCGCGCGATGGGTTTGATCGCGGCGCCAGGTTGATCCCCAGGCCAGCCGATATTTCCAAAATGTGCAGAACGCAACCTCGGCCACAGACATCATCTGCAGTGAATCCGGCGTCTCACCGGTCGCTATAAAGCCCCTGGGGTTGCGCCCTGTCACAACGTGCCGTCAGTTGGCAGGCTTGAGAACCGGCGTCCACTTGGCAATTTCGCTTGTAACCAGCGCGCTCAGTGCTGCCGGCGTGCGTTGCGCGGTTGGCGGGATCACGCTGCCGAGTTCGAGCAGGCGTTTCCGGACTCCTTCATCGTCGAGAGCCTTCACTGCGGCTGCGTTGAGCGCGGAGATAATCGGCGCCGCCGTACCCTTTGGCGCAAAGATCGCATTCCAGGCCTGAGCCTGAAATGCCGGCAAGCCAGCTTCTGTGGTGGTCGGAACGTCAGGCAGAGACGGATTGCGCTCGGGCGTCGCAACCGCATACGCCTTGATGGTCCCGCCGTTGATCTGCGGCACCGCGTTGACGATCTGGTCGCACATGTAATCGACTTGACCAGCCACCAGCGCGTTCATCGCAGGACCCGTTCCGTTGAAGGGAACGCCGGTCGGCTTGACGTCAAGAATGGCATTCAGCAACTGGCAGGACACGTGGGAGACCGAGCCGATGCCGGCGTGCGCGGCATTCACCTTCTCCACATTGGCTTTCACGTAAGTCACGAACTCCTTCAAATCCTTCGGCGGAAAATCCTTGCGCGCCAGAATGAGGATCGGCGTGCCCGCCAACAAAGCGACCGGCTCGAAGTTCTTTTCAGGGTGGTAGGCAAGATTGGGATAGAGCGGCACCGACGCCGCATGGGTGCCCATATGACCCGTGATCAGCGTATAACCATCATTAGTCGCGCGCGAGGCTCGGGTCGTAGCTGTGGTCCCGCCGGCGCCGACAACGTTCTCGATGATAATGCTCTGCCCGAGCGTCTGCGCCATATGCCCGGTGACGATGCGCGCAATCACGTCGGTTGGACCGCCGGCGGCGAACGGCACGATCATGGTGATCGTGCGGGTCGGATAGGTTTGAGCCTGTGCGGGCGGGCCGAAGCCACTGAGCCCGACCAGCGCTGTCAAAGCGCCAGCTGTGACGAAACCACCGTACGCCTTCATAAGACTTCCCCCGAGCGCTCAAAGCAACGTGCCGCCGAAATGGCCACCACATCACACACGCCGGTTTGTAAAAGTCGATGCGACTTCGGGATGCGGCATGCCGCCGCAGGGCAGTCCCTTATGCCCGACTGCGCGCTGGCTTACAGCCGCTCAAAAGCTTCGATGTAGCGCGCGGATAAACGCTCCCGCTCTCCCCAGCGCACGGCGCCCGTCCTCGAGCTGCGCGTTGAACAGCGGCTATGCGTGAATCATGTGTGGCCAGATTTCAAGTGTCACATCCACGTCCGCGGAGCCGGCGGCCGCCGCGAACCGCGTGGCGTCCGAAAGCAAGGTCTCTGCCGATCCGACCTGGATCAGCGTTGGCGGAAAGCCGCGCAGATCCTCAAATAGAGGCGAAATCAACGGGTCACTGCGATCGGCCAACCTTGGTACGTACGCGTCGGCCAATTCGGCCAGGTAGCCCTTGTGGATGATCGGATCGACGGCATCCTTGGTGTCCAGCGTGGCGCCGGACATGGTGAGGTCGGTCCAGGGGGAGATCAGCCAGGCGCAGGCAGGCAACGGCTCACCTGCGGCGCGCAGCCTGGTGATGAGAGTGATGGTGAGGTTTCCGCCGGCGCTGTCACCGCCCAGGACGATGGCATCAGCCGGGATGCCTTGTCGACGCACGAAGCGCCATGCGCTCATCGCATCCTCGTGTGCCGCCGGATAAGGGTGCTCCGGCGCAAGTCGGTATCCAACAGCCAGAGTGCGCATGCGCGCTGCGCGGCCCGCTTCCGTCACCATCCGGCGGTGGCTCAGGATTGAGCCGGAGCAGTAACCACCGCCATGGAAGAAGATCAGCACCCGCGACTTGTCGCTATCCGGCGCAAGCGACCACTCGCCAGGAACGCCATCGCAGTCGATCGGTTCGAGCGACACATCGTCTGCCGCCGGCCAAACCGACCCTACCTCGTCGAGCCGCTGACGCCGCTCCGACCATCCGATCGGGCCCGGCTTTGAGGTTAATAGGGCGCGGATGGCTTCAAGCTCGTTTTGACTCAACGGCGACCCCCTCCGCACGCTATCGATCTGGTCTCGTCTCGTGTCGGCGGGAGTCTAGCAGATAACGAATTTGGAAACCGACGAAATTCAAGAACACAGCGCCGGCTTTCGGAACAACTTGAAAGCAACGCCATGAGTGTAGCGTCTCGACTCACGGGATGGCAGGAGATGCCACAGCTGCACCATCGCTTCTTGGCGCATCGCGATCGGTTGATCCAGACACGAAAAGGCCCCACCGAGGTGGGACCTTAACCGCGATACAAAGGAGTCTAGTTGTACTCCGAGTACTTAAACTGAGGCATTGCCTTTAGCTGGTCCTTGGTCCCGCTCATTACGGCGTGATCGGGCGCCCAGTCATTTGTATCGCTGGTTCGCGCGGTGGTCGTGGTGTTCGCAGGCGCCGTGCCGGTCCCGGTTGTTGTAGTGCGCTCCGTCGTGGCTGCCTTGCGGTCGGTCGTCGGCGCGGCTGAGCTCGAACGTACCGGCTCTTCAACAAATTTGAGCTTGTCCATCGAAACGGCAATGTCGTGCTCGCCCATGCCTAGGAAGCCACCGACACCAATGACAACGGCACTAACCTTGCCGTTCTTGTCCAGGATGAACTCATTGACGTCACCAACCTTCTCGTTGGCTTCGTTGTAGACATCAAGGCCCATGAGCTTGGAGGCGCGCCAATTGCCCTTCAAGTTCATTTTCGCGTTGGAGTTCGTCGGGCCAGCGGTGGTCGCGGCTGGCGCGGCAGGAGCAGGGTTCTGAGTGTTCTGGGCGAACGCGGTGCCACTGATGACAGCGACGCTGAGAAGAGCGGCGGTGGTAAATTTCTTCATAGTATCCTCCGGGCATGACAAATAATCAGTGTCATAGAACGGACAGGGCGCGCCAAAGTTCCACGGCCGCTGTTCAGGTCGCGCGCGGACGAGCACGGCGTTAGCGTGCTACTGACCTGCCCTCGCCTCCCTCAATCTGCCGGGCAATAAGCGCGATGGCACGCTGATATACGGGTGCGGCATTCCAGGCCTGGATTGCACCAAAGTTGGCTTCGCCCGGTTGATATCCCGCGCCGGCACGCCAGCCGTGCGCTTTCAGAAAATTTGCAGTGGAGCTGAGCGCGTTGGCAGCGACGTCGAGATTGCCGGTTCCATAAGCCAGGATGTTCTTCGGCAAGAATTGGGTCTGCCCAATCTCGCCGTGCATGGAGCCGCGCGTGCTTGGCGACAGGACACCACGATCGATCAATTTCAGGGCTGCATAGAGCTGCTCGGTGAAATACGCGGAGCGACGGCAGTCATAAGCGAGAGTGGCAACAGCCGAAAGCGTGTTCTGATTGCCGCGCTGGCTTCCGAACGCTGTCTCCATCCCCCAGATGGCCAGGAGAGGTCCGGGCGGCACGCCGTACCTTTGCTCGATTGACGCCAAGAGCGCGCCCTGCGATTGCCTTAGCGCTCGACCACGCGCGACAATGGCAGAGGCCCCACGTTTTGCGAGAAACTGGTCAAGCGACAAGCTGAAGCTCTTTTGGCCACGATCCGCAGCGATGGTCGCGGCCGCATAATTCGTCCCCATCAACGCTGCAGCGCTGGAGGAGCTGATCCCTCTTCCCCTCGCCTCATCAACGAACTGGCGCTTCCATGCCTCGAAACCAGCGGCCGTGCTGCCGCACTGCGCGGCATCCGCTGCCTTAGCCCCCAGACATACGATCATTATCGCTGTGACGGCAGTTCGCAAAAGCTCTGTCCCCTGGTCTTTCACAATGCCCTTTGCTGCATTGAATGTAGAAGACGACGACTTGGTTCCCATAAACAGGCCGAGAACGATCCGGCATCCTAATATTGCCGGTCTTAAGGCGGGCATTGTCCTTAGAGCACCCGGCTCAGAATCTGAGTTTAACCGCGCCTGCCCGTCCGTACCGGACGAACTCGGAGCGCCTCGCCGCAGGACTTTCACATGCGTACCTCGGCTGCTACTCTCCCGATCGAGAGCCTGAATGGCCCACCAAACGACAGGGAGATGACGGATGGCAAGCACGTTCGTGAGGATGGCCCGCGCTACCGCGCTGATCGGTGTACTGGCTGCGTTACTACCGACGCCGGCGATGGCGCAATATCCTGACCGCCCCATCAAGATGATCGTGCCCTGGGCCGCAGGCGGCGATACCGACAACATCTTCCGCCCATTCGCTGCCGAATTCCAGAAGCAGCTCGGCCAGCCGGTTGTCATAGCCAATGTCGGTGGTGCATCCGGCACCGTCGGCGCGCGCGAGGCCAAGAGCGCTGCCCCGGATGGCTATTCAGTCTACGCGGTGCACGACTATATCCATCTGACGTTCTACGCTGGCATCAGCGACGTCAAATACAGCGACTTCGAGCCGATCTGTTTGGTCGCGGCAACGCCGTCGGTGCTGACCGCAAGCGCCAAGACGGCTTGGAAGAACTGGCAGGAGCTCGCCGATGACGCCAAAAAGCGGCCGGGCGAGATCACGGTCGGCGCCACGCTGGGTTCAACCAGCCATATCTTCCCGGCCATGATCGAGAAGGCGGCCGGCCTGAAATTCAAATTCGTGTCCTACGACGGCCTGGCACCCCGGATGAATGCCCTGCTCGGCGGCCACATCAACCTCACCGACTCCAATCTGACGCAGAAGGGCAAGGTCGAAGCAGGGCTGCTCCGCTTCATCGCGATCGCCAGCGAGAAGCGCGATCAGGAGTCGCCTGACGTGCCGACGCTCAAGGAGCTCGGCATGAACATCGTCTACGAGGTGGTGCGCGGCATCCTCGTCCCCAAAGGGACGCCCGCGCCGGTGCGGGCCAAACTTGAGGAGGGCTGCGCCAGGGCCACCAAGGAGCAAAGCTTCGCCGACGCGATGAAGCTCCAGGGAACGCGCGTGGCGTTCCTGAACGCCAATGACTATGGCCAGTTCCTCGCCAAGATCGACAACGAGAGCAAGATCATCATGACCGACCTTGGCTTGATCAAGAAATGAGCATGGGCCGCGACGGAATTGCCGGCCTGGTCCTGCTTGCGATCAGCCTGGTCCTGCTGGTGCAATCGTTTCAGCTTCCGTCCCTTCCCATCGTTCCGGTCGGGCCCGGCTTTTACCCCGCTATCGTGCTGTCCTTCATGGCAGCCGCAAGCGCGCTGCTTGTGCTGCAAGATCTCGCGAAGGGGCGCGCCCTAAGCGCGGTCGGCGCGGACGAGGCGCCGCGGCGAAACTATCGCTTGGTCGTGATCGCATTCGCGATCGTCGGTGCCTATGTGGCGCTGCTGCCTCTACTGGGATTTCGGGTGGCCACGGTGTTGTTCGTCGCCGTGCTGCAGGCCGCATTGGGCCAACCGCGCACGGCGCGGCAATGGGCAGTACTGGCCGCGATCGCGGTCGGGACGACTGCCGTAAGCTATTTCATCTTTGAACGCTACCTGCTGGTGCTGCTGCCGCGCGGCGCTTGGACGGGGTTCTGATGCTCGATTTGCTCTGGCACGGTCTCGTCAACATCGCCCAGTGGAAATATATGCTTCCGCTGTTCGCCGGCACATTCATCGGCGTGATTGGCGGCTCGCTGCCAGGCGTCACCATCACGATGACGGTGATCGTGGTCCTACCGTTCACCTACGGGCTAGATCCACTGGCTGGCCTTGCAGCGATGACCGGTGTCTATGTCGGCGGATCGACCGGCGGCCTGATCGCCTGCTGCTTGCTCGGTATTCCCGGCTCGCCGGCTTCAATCGCCACTACGTTCGACGGCTTTCCGATGTCGCGCAACGGCGAGCCCGGCCGCGCTATCTGGCTCGGCGTTTGGGCGTCGGTCTGGGGCGGGCTGC
The DNA here is from genome assembly GCA_045811665.1 of Bradyrhizobium sp. Taxonomy (GTDB): domain Bacteria; phylum Pseudomonadota; class Alphaproteobacteria; order Rhizobiales; family Xanthobacteraceae; genus Bradyrhizobium. Next base: position 2,451 of record JBJMTO010000017.1, on the reverse strand, counting down.
TTGGTGCCTTGTTCCTGGTATTCCTCACCGGGCCGCTCGCGGCGATAGCCCTGGAATTCGGGCCCTGGGAATATTTCTCCCTGTTCGTGCTGGCCATGGCGATGGTGGCAGGGCTCACCGAATCCTCCCTGCTCAAGGGACTGATCTCGACCGCAATCGGGCTGTTGATCACGGTGGTCGGCCACGATCCAATCGGCAGCGTCCCACGCTTTACCTTTGGCTCTGAGTTCATCGGCGGCGGCTTTCCGTTCCTCCCCGTGCTGATCGGCATTTTCGCTTTCGCGCAGATCATGACCGATCTGGAGAAGCTCAACCTGACGCGCGGCCAAACCATGGAATCGCTGGTCGGAGTCAAGCTCGAACGGTTCTCGCACCTCAAGGTGAACCTGGAAATCTTCAAGCAGCCGTTCCTGCTGGCGTGGGCGACCATTGTCGGGCTGATCATCGGAATCCTGCCTGCGATCGGGGGTAGCGCGTCGAGCGTCATGGCTTACGACCAGGCGAAGAAATTCTCGAAAACGCCGCAACTTTTCGGCAAGGGGCACCCCGAAGGCATCATCGCGTCGGAAGCCTCGAACAACGCCAATGTCAGCGGCTCGCTGATGACTATCATGGCATTCGGCATCCCCGGCGACGCGGTCACCGCGGTGATGCTGGGGGCGATGACGATCCACGGCATTCAGTCCGGACCATTGTTCATCTCGCAAAACCCCGACCTCGCCTATGGCATCTATGCGGCCTACATCCTGGCGCACCCATGCATGCTGCTGATCTGCGTGGTGCTGATGCCGCTGATGCTGCGCGTGACCTCGGTGCGGATGGCGGTGCTAGCGCCGGTGGTGCTGGTGCTCTGCGTGGTCGGCGCCTACGCCCTCAACAACACGATGCAGAGCGTCTACGTGCTGCTGCTGTTCGGCGTCATCGGCTACGTTCTGGTCAAGCTCGGCTTTCCGCTCGCGCCTCTGATCCTTGGCCTCATCCTCGGCGACCAAATCGAAATCAATTTGGTGCGCGCGATCATGACCGATCCCGATCCGCTGCTATTCTTGACGCGGCCGATTTCAGGCGTGCTGCTGCTGGCGGCGGTAGCGTCCGTCGGCCTGGCGATTTGGCAGCACTTGCGCCACCAGTATCGGGTGGTCGAGGAAGAGCCGGATTTTTGAACCGAGGTCGCGATGGAACATCCGGACAAAAGCTTGCGGCCCAGCGTGCGCATTGCGGTTGCCGGACTGGGAGCCATTGGAGCCAGAGTGGTCGAAGCGTTGGACCGCGGAATAGACGGCTTGGTTCTCACCGCAGTGTCCGTTCAAAACCCCGAAAAACATCAAAGCAGGTTGAGCAAAATGACGAGACCACCTGCCGTCCTCCCGATCGAGGCGCTGGTCGATGTCGCCGACGTCGTCGTCGAATGCGCGCCGAGCCAGCTGGTCAGGTCCATCGTCGCGCCGTTTGTAGCCCGCGGAAAGACCGCGCTGGTGCTTAGCGCCGGTGCACTGCTCGACCACGACGACCTCGTCGAATTGGCAAGGCAGCATGGCGGTCAAATCGTGGTACCCACGGGCGCGCTGATTGGGCTGGACGCGGTGACCGCGGCGGCAGTGGGAACAATCCATTCGGTCCGGATGGTCACCCGCAAGCCGCCCCGAGGGCTCCTCGGCGCACCCTACGTCGTCGAAAACAAGATCGACATCGAACATATCACCGAAGCTCGCAAGGTATTCGACGGTACCGCCCGCGCGGCAGCAAAGGGATTTCCGGCCAATGTGAATGTTGCCGCCGCACTTTCGCTTGCCGGGATAGGTCCCGATCGAACGACAATCGAAATCTGGGCCGACCCGTCAATGACGCGCAACGTGCACCGGATCGAGGTGGAATCGGACTCTGCCCGCTTCTCGATGTCGATCGAGAACATCCCGTCGGAAAACCCGAAGACAGGTCGCATCACCGCGCTGTCGGTTATTGCTTGCCTACGCAAGCTGCGTGCATCGCTTCGGGTCGGAACATGAATCAGAAACAGACCTCGGCCTGCACAGTTTGCCGCCGTCCATCCGGCAACGCTTGCTGCGTTCGGTCAATAATGGATTATCGAAGGCGCACGCCGCTCCATCACCGTCTTTGCGAGCGAAGCGAAGCAATCCATAGAGCGGAAGAAAGTGTGGATTGCTTCGTCGCTTTGCGCCTCGCAATGACGAGTTTTGGACGGTGTAGCCCGTATGAGCGCAGCGACATGCGGGGTGGAGGAATCCCGGATGTCGCTTTGCTCATCCGGGCTACGCTTGCTGCGCTTGGTCAATAGTGGATTAATGAAGGCGCACGCCGCTCCATCACCGTCTTTGCGAGCGAAGCGAAGCAATCCACAGAGCGGAAGAAAGTGTGGATTGCTTCGTCGCTTTGCTCCTCGCAATGATGAGTTTGGACGGTGTAGCCCGCATGAGCGCAGCGACATGCGGG